>NZ_CP128540.1:4317500-4617500 GCF_021283545.2 Pseudomonas alloputida
TGGGTGGCATAGCCCCAGGCAAAGCGGCCCTTGACGCAGGCGTGGCCGTGGTTGGCGCCACCGTTCTTGTCCGGGACCATGCGCACCAGCTGGTCACCCTTGATTTCAGCGCGGAACGAGCAGCCAACGCCGCAGTAGGCGCAGGTGGTAATGACCGAACGCTCAGGCTGGCCAAGCTGCACCAGGCTCTTTTCCGTGAGGGTCGCGGTCGGACAGGTCTGCACGCAGGCGCCGCACGACACGCATTCGGACGCAAGGAAGTTTTCGCCACCCGCTGCCGCCACCCGCGATTCGAAACCACGCCCGGTAATGGTCAGGGCGAACGTACCCTGGATGTCCTCGCAGGCGCGCACACAGCGGCTGCAGACGATGCACTTGCTCGGCTCGTAGTCGAAATACGGGTTGGAAACGTCTTTTTTCTCGTCCAGGTGGTTGGCACCGTCATAGCCGTAGCGCACCTCACGCAGGCCCACCTGGCCGGCGACGGTCTGCAGCTCGCAGTTACCGTTGGCCGAACAGGTCAGGCAGTCCAGCGGGTGGTCGGAAATGTACAGCTCCATCACGTTGCGGCGCAGGCCGGCCAGGCGCGGGGTTTCGGTGCGCACCACCATGCCTTCGCTGACTGGCGTGGTGCAGGATGCCGGGTAGCCGCGCATGCCTTCGATTTCCACCATGCACATGCGGCAGGAGCCGAAGGCTTCGAGGCTGTCGGTGGCGCACAGTTTGGGGATGCTGGTGCCCAGCATGGCGGCGGCGCGCATGACCGAGGTGCCAGCAGGCACGCTGATGGCGCGGCCGTCGATGCTCAGGCTGACCTGCACGTCGCTTTCGCGGGCCGGGGTGCCGAGGTCGCTGCTTTTATCAGAAGCGGGGTCGAAGAAATTGATCACTGTGCGGCCTCCGTGGTGGTCAGCCCGAAATCGGCGGGGAAGTACTTGAGCGCGCTGGCCACCGGATAGGCAGTCATACCGCCCATGGCGCACAGCGAACCGTACTGCAGGGTGTCGCACAGGTCGCGCAGCAACAGCGCCTGGTCATGGCGCTCGGTGATGTCGCTGCTGGCGATCAGCCGGTCGACCACTTCCATGCCCCGGGTGGAACCGATACGGCACGGGGTGCACTTGCCGCAGGACTCCTCGGCACAGAACTGCAGGGCGAAACGCGCCATGCTGGCCATGTTCAACGTATCGTCGGCCACCACCACACCGCCGTGGCCGAGCATCGCGCCCACGGCAGCAAACGCTTCATAGTCCAATGGGGTGTCGAAATGGCTGGGAGGTACCCAGGCACCGAGCGGGCCACCGACCTGCGCGGCCTTCAGCGGGCGGCCATTGGCCGTACCACCGCCATAGCCTTCCACCAGCTCGCGCAGGGTCAGGCCGAACGCGCGCTCGACAAGGCCACCCTGGCGAATGTTGCCGGCCAGCTGGAACGGCATGGTGCCCAGCGAGCGACCCATCCCGAAATCGCGATAGAACGCTGCACCCTTGGCCAGAATGATGGGCACCGAAGCCAGGGTAAGCACGTTGTGCACCAGCGTCGGCAGGCCGAAAAGCCCTTGCAGCGCAGGCAGCGGTGGCTTGGCGCGGACGATGCCACGCTTGCCTTCGATGGATTCGAGCAGCGCGGTTTCTTCGCCGCAAATATAGGCACCGGCGCCCACCCGCACCTCCAGGTCGAACGCCTGGCCGCTGCCGGCTACGTCAGCACCCAGGTAGCCAGCGTCACGTGCGATGGCGAAGGCCTGGTCGAGTACCCGGATGGCATCGGGATACTCCGAGCGCACATAGATATAGCCCTTGTCGGCACCCACGGCGAGGCCGGCAATGATCATGCCCTCGATCAGCAGGAAGGGGTCGCCTTCCATCAGCATGCGATCAGCGAACGTGCCCGAGTCACCCTCGTCGGCGTTGCACACCACGTACTTCTGCCCGGCGCCAGCATCACGCACGGTACGCCACTTGATGCCGGCCGGGAACGCCGCACCACCACGGCCACGCAGGCCGGAGTCGAGTACTGCGGCAACCACTTCGGCACCGTCCAGCGCCACAGCGGCCTCCAGGCCTGCGAAACCGCCGTTGGCGCGATAGTCGTCCAGCGACAATGGGCGGGTAATGCCAGCGCGAGCGAACAGCAAGCGTTGCTGGGTCTTGAGATAGGGTATTTCTTCGACCGGCCCCAGTGCCAGCGAGTGGCCACCGGGTTCGCCCGCCAGGGCATCAAGCAGTGATGGCACATCGTGTGGCGTAATCGGGCCGAAACCCAGGCGCCCTTGCGCACTGTCGCACTCGATCAGCGGCTCCAGCCAGTAAAGCCCACGCGAGCTGGTGCGCTGGATGTCCAGCGGCAACTGGCGGCGCTCGGCCTCGCGCAGCAGGGCCTCGGCAACCTGGTCGGCACCCACGGCACGGGCTACCGAATCACAGGGAATATACAGCTTCAGCATGCTGAGTCCTCCCGGCAACCGTTGACCAAGTCCCGCAGGCGCTCAGGGGTGAGGCGCGCGTGCACCTGGCCGTCCAGCTCCAGCGCTGGCGAGCAGGCACAGGCCCCCAGGCAGTAAACAGGGCGCAGGCTGATGGACCCGTCGGCGCTGGTGCCGTGGTCGTCCAGTGCCAACTGTTCACGCAATTGCGCGGCCAGGGCTTCGGCGCCACGGCTCTGGCACGACTCGGCACGGCACAGGCGCAGGGTGTGGCGCGCGGGCGGCGCGGTGCGGAAGTCGTGATAAAAGCTGATTACCCCACGTACTTCAGCCAGGCTGAGGTTCAGGGCATGGGCGATTTCGGGGACCGAGGCATCGGGGATGTAACCTATCTCGTGCTGGACGGCATGCAGGATCGGCAACAGGGCACCGGGGGTGTCCTTGTCGCGGGCCAGAATGCGCTGGATTACAGGCAGGTGGAGCAATTCATCAGGCATACAGCGGACCTCGGCATCACGGACCCTGCCTGATTGTTTTAAGGGGCAGGTTTCCGGCGTGTTCTGCTGCGGCGCACCGTCCACGTCACAGTTGCGTGGTACGGGTGGCCTCCTCGCCCACGGCCGCACGTCTGCGCGCACTGACCCTTGGGCATCCTGCTAGCATGGCACTTGTAGCGCCGAGGGGTTGTATGCGAGCGACCAGGCGCATTCTGAAACCGACGCACGTGATTACGCCCCGGCATCATCTGCCACGGCTTGCCGATCAGGTGGGTCTTGAAACCATCGTTGCATGCACCAGGCTCTCGAAACCGAACCTAGTCCATTGCCGGGCCTGCCAGACGGCAGCCCCGGCAATGGGCTGCCATCCAGCATGGCTACGGGGCAGAACGCGACTGAGCTCAGTCGGTAGACTGCACCGTTGCGGTGTCGGCGGCGGGGGCCGGAGCCTGGGCCTGGGCCTTTGACTTCGCACGATTGCGTCGGTCCTGGCTGCGTTGCCGCGCAGCCTGCTGCTTGGCATGCAGCGCCTGAGCGGCGGTCACAGTACCTGCGGCCTGCCCATTCAGGTCAAGGCGCGGTGCATTCTCCACCATGCTCGCCCAGTATCGAGCGCCCCGGCACCACGTGGAAATGCCCAGCTTGAGCTGTTCGCGGGTCAACCCAAGCAGCTCCAGGTGTTGCTCGGCATCCTTGAAAATGCCCTCCTTGAGCGGCACCTTGGGGGCCGGGTTGACCGGGAAAGCCAAGGGAAAATGCTTCTGCAGTGGCCAGATCGCTGCCACCGCCGGGTCCATCTCACGCGGCTTCGCCTGCGGGGGCGACTTGCGCTTGGGCGGTTTCGCGCTCTCGGCCTTTACCTGCCCTTTTTCCGCCCGCAGGCGGTCTCGTAGCTCAGCTAGTTGTTCAAAACCCATTGTTCATTCACTGCTTCGAAGTTGATTGCGTGGTGCAAGGATACCCCATGCAGCCTGCACATTGCTTGCAGGCCAACTTTCCCGGCTAGCCGAAGCACAACGCGCATGCCCGTGCGACGGCCCTCAGCTGAACACCCAAAGCACGCGTGTGGGCTTGTCGGTCAGGTTGGCGTAACGGAAACGGGCGTGGGGTTGCAACTGAAAACTGTCATTGGCGTGCAGCGTGACCGGCTCAGCATCGCCCAACCACACCGTCAGTTCGCCTTCGAGCACGAAGCAACCCTGCTCCGAGCTGTCGTCCAGGTACTCCTCGCCACTGCTGGCTCCCGGCTGCAAATGGCTGTCGAGCATGGAAAACGCGCCCGTTATGGAGGGCGATGCCAGCACATCGGTGATGCCACCGGCCAGGTGCAGCGTGCGACGCTCGTGCGGGCGGGTCACCCAGTCGAGCTCGCGGGGTTTGTCCAGCTTGTAGAAGTAGGCTGTGGATACACCGAGCTCTTCGCTGATGGCTGTGAGATCGGCCACGGTCGGGCGTGACACGCCGCGTTCGACCTGGGACAGAAAGCCCACCGAACGGCCGATGCGCTGTGCCAGCTCGCCCAGTGTCAGGCCCTTGAACTTGCGCAGGTCGCGAATCAGTACTGCCAGGCCTTCGATTTCTTCGTGCACTTTCATGGTTGAATCGCGACTTTCAGACGGGAAATGGATGCCCAGAAAAGTACAGGATTCATTTCACAAAGCAAAATGCTTTGCGGAAGGTGCCTGACGTGAAATGTACGATGGCGGCACCGATCGAGCACCGCGCAGGCGGTGCTTGATCTCACAGGTGCTGAGAACAGCTAACCAGGCCCTCTGCTGTTACCGAACAGCCTCATAGGTCAGGTCCAGGCACTTGCGGGCTTTCTCCACCAGTTCGTCGATCTCTTCGATACTGATCACCAGCGGTGGCGCGATGATCATGGTGTCGCCTACAGCGCGCATGATCAGGCCGTTGTCGAAGCAGTGCTGGCGACAGATCATGCCGACACCTTTGCCTTCATGACGGGCACGGGTGGCCTTGTCTTTCACCAACTCGATCGCACCGAGCATGCCCAGGCCGCGCACTTCGCCTACCAGCGGGTGGTCGGCCAGTTCGCGCAGGCGTTGTTGCAGATAAGGCGCGGTTTTATCGTGCACCTGCTGGATGATCTGCTCGTCACGCAGGATCCGCAGGTTCTCCAGGCCCACGGCTGCCGCCACCGGGTGGCCGGAATAGGTGAAGCCGTGGTTGAAGTCGCCGCCTTCGCTGATCACCTTGGCCACCTCGTCACGCACGATCACCCCGCCCATGGGGATGTAACCGGAGGTCAGGCCCTTGGCGATGGTCATCAGGTCAGGCTTGAGGTCGTAATAATCGGTACCGAACCACTCACCGGTACGGCCGAACCCGCAGATCACTTCGTCGGCGACGAAGAGGATGTCGTACCTGGCCAGGATTTCCTTGATCTTCGGCCAATAGGTCTGCGGCGGAATGATCACGCCACCGGCGCCCTGGATCGGCTCGGCGATGAAGGCGGCAACGTTGTCCACGCCGACTTCGAGGATCTTCTTCTCCAGTTGCTCGGCCGCCCACACACCGAAGTCGGCCTCGGTCATGTCGCCGCCTTCGCCAAACCAGTACGGCTGCGGGATGTGCACGACATCCGGGATCACCCCGCCCTGCTGGTGCATGCCACTCATGCCGCCCAAGGCGGCGCCCGCCACGGTAGAGCCGTGGTAGCCGTTGATGCGGCCAATGATGACCTTCTTGTTCTTCTGGCCCTTCAGAGCCCAGTAATGGCGGACCATGCGCAGCACGGTGTCGTTGCCTTCGGAGCCGGAACCGGTGAAGAACACGTGGTTCATGCCTTGCGGGGCCACCTCGGCGATCGCCTTGGCCAGCTCCAGCGCGGGTGGGTGCGCGGTCTGGAAGAACAGGTTGTAGTAAGGCAGCTGCTTCATCTGCTGGCTGGCGACCTCGGCCAGCTCTTCGCGACCATAGCCGACCGCCACGCACCACAGGCCGGCCATGCCATCGAGAATCTTGTTGCCCTCGCTGTCCCACAGGTACACACCCTTGGCCGAGGTGATGATGCGTGGGCCTTTCTCGGCCAGTTGCCTGACATCGCTGAACGGGGCCAGGTGATGGTCGCGGCTCATGGTTTGCCAGGCAAGGGTCTGCGAATTCTGTTCACTCATTGACTTCACTCCATCAAGTTGCGCAGCCGCGCTGCGAGGGTATTTTTTACAGGTGGGAAAGGCCGCTGCTCAGGCAGACAGCAACAGCCTCTGGCGCAATACCGAGCGGTGCCGACAGGCCTTGCCAAAGGACTGGAAGATGGCCAGGTAATGGGGGTTATCCATGACCTGGAACTCGGGGTGCCATTGCACGCCCAGGGCAAAGCCCTTGCTGCTCTCGACCGAAATCGCTTCCACCAGGCCATCGGGTGCCAGCGCCTCCACCCTCAGCCCGGGGGCCAGTACGTCGATGCCTTGGCCGTGGATGGAATTGACGTCGAATATCGCCGGCAAGCCCATGCGGTCGAGCATGCCGCCAGGCTCTACATGCAGGGTGTGGCGCGGCCCGTATTGCTTGTCGAGGGGCTCATCCTTGCCTTCGCGGTGGTCCATGAACACGCCGGTCTCGTGGACCTTCTGGTGCAGGGTGCCACCCAACGCCACGTTCATTTCCTGGAAGCCACGGCAAATGCCGAGTACCGGTACGCCGGCGGCGATGGCGGCGCGCATCAGCGGCAACGTGGTGGCATCGCGCAGTTGGTCGTGATGGGTACCCGCAGCACTGGCCGGGCCGTTGTAATGGTACGGCTCGATGTTGGACGGCGAACCGGTGAAGATCAGCCCATCCACCACGTCGAGAATATCGGCGCTGTCCATCAACTCACCGAGGCTGGGAATGACGATGGGCAGCCCACACGCTGCCTTGGCTGCCGCGCGCGCGTACTTCTCGCTGATGGTCTGGGTTGCATGCAGCTCAATCATGCTGGTGCATGCGGTAATGCCGATCACGGGCACACGTGGCATATCTTCCTCCGGCAAATCCATATTGCGCGTTGTATTGAAACGGTAAAAAGGGAGGGTGCAGCGTCGCTGTTCCAACCTCGGTACCTACAGGAACCAGCGGTATTCGCGGGCATCGATGTGGTGCATGAAGTCCAGTTGCTCCTGGTATTTGTTTTCGCAATAGACCATCACGAACTCGCTGCCCAGGCCTTGGTTGACCACCGGGTGATGACGCATGGCGGCCAAGGCGCTGAGGGCATCCTTGGGGAAGTCGATGCCGCTCTGGCGGTTTTCGTTCAGCGGGGCGATGGGCTCCACGCCGCGATCCAGGCCATGCTCCATCCCGGTCAAAATGGCCGCCAGTACCAGATACGGGTTGGCGTCGGCGCCAGCGAGGCGGTGCTCGATGCGCAGGTTGCGCGGGTCGGACTCGGGGATGCGGATGCACGCGTCACGGTCTTCGAAACCCCAGCTGGCCTTGCTCGCCGCGTTGACCATGGCGCCATAACGTCGGTAGGCATTGTGGTTGGGGGCAAAGATCGGCATGCAGTGCGGCAGCAGTTCCAGGCAGCCTGCCACCGCATGGCGCAGCTTGCGCTGTTCGCTTCCCGCCAGGATGTTATTGCCGGCGGCGTCGTACAGGCTGACGTGCACATGCATGCCGCTGCCTGGCGCGTCCAGGTAGGGTTTGCTCATGAAGCTGGCACGGTAGCCGTGCTTCATCGCGATACCGCGGGTACTGCGGCAGAACAGTGCCGACCAGTCCGCCGCACTGAGGGCATCGTCGCTGTGCGAGAAGTTGATCTCGAACTGGCCTGGGCCCAGCTCTGCGGTGATGACGTTCGCCGGCACGCCCTGCTCGTTGGCGCCATCGACCATCTCGTGCAGGACCGACGAAAAGCGCGACAACCGCTCGATGTGCATGTTCGGCTGATCGTCTTCATCCTCGGTCGCCGTGTCACGTGGATACTGGGGCAGGCCGTTATCAAGCTTGCGGTCGAACAGGTAGAACTCCAGTTCAAACGCCACCACCGGGCGAATGCCACGCTTGGCCAGACGCTGAAGAACACGCGCCAGCACTTCACGAGGCTCGAATTCGATCGGCTTTGCAGTGCCGTCGGACGTGATCAGCATCTGGGCGATCACTTCCTTTTCCCAGCGCACCGGCTTCAGCGTACCCGGCACCAGGCGCCGGGCAGCATCCGGGTCGCCGTCGGCGAAGCAATAGTCACCAATCGGGTAAAGGCCGCCCTGGGTACCCAGCAGCACGCAGTTCTGCGGCAGCTTCAGAGGCGCACCGGCTGCGACTTTTTCCAGCATGTCCATGGGGTAGCGCTTGCCGTAGAAGTGCCCGGGGATGTCCAGCGCAATCAGGTCGACATAGCGAATTGCCGGGTGCTCTGCTCGGAACGAGCGCACTTCAGCCAGCAGATCCGGAAAGATGACACTCATCTTCTTATCCTTGTGAGGTGAACGAATTCAATTGAAGACCCAGAGCACGCGGGTGGTTTTATCCGTCAGGTTGGCGTAACGGAACGGCGCATGGGGTTGCAGCTGGAAGCAGTCGTTGGCTTGCAGGGTCACGGCATCGCCCTGGTCCAGCCACACCGTGAGTTCGCCCTCGAGCACGAAACAGCCCTGCTCGGAACGGTCGCTCAAGTACGCCTCCCCACTGGTTGCGCCCGGCTCGAGAAGGCTGTCGAGCATGGAGAAGGCGCCTGCGATGGTCGGCGAAGCCAGCACGTCGGTGATGCCCGACTCCAGGTACAACGTGCGCCGCTCGTGGGGGCGCGTGACCCAGCCAATGCTGCGGGGCTTGCTCAGGTTGTAGAAGTACGCGGTTGATACGCCGAGCGCTTCGCTGATAGCGGTGAGGTCTGCCACGGTCGGGCGCGAAACGCCGCGTTCGACCTGGGAGAGGAAACCCACCGAACGGTCGATGCGCTCGGCCAGTTCACCCAAGGTCAGGTTCTTGAATTTGCGCAGGTCGTGAATAAGGATCGCGAGGGCTTCAACCTCTTCGTGCATCTTCATCGTTTCGGACTGCCGTGAAATTTTTAGACTTATTTTTCATGAAAATTTACATGAAAAATTTCACGCGTCAAGCCGAACGATGGAAATGTGCAGCCGCCCACAGAGGGCTTGCTGCGCAACGTGGCGGATTGGCTGCGGTGGCGCGGGTTTCTTTACAGGCGCTCGGCGAGTAGCCTCGTGGCTGAATCCTCCAGCCCGACCCTGTCCATCGCCATGCCAAACGGTTTCCCTGATTTGCCCTCGCTCAATGCGCTACGTGTGTTCGAAGTGGTTGCCCGCCACCTCAACTTCCGCCTGGCCGCCGAAGAGCTGGGGGTTACCCAGGCGGCAGTGGCACAACAGATACGCGGGCTGGAAGCGAGCCTGAACCTTCGTTTGTTCGAGCGCCTGCCCCGGGGCCTGGCACTGACCGATGCGGGGCTGGGCTACAGCGGCAGCATTCGCAACGCCTTGGCGATGATCGATGAGGCAACCCGCCTGCTGCGGCCACAGGCGTCTCACCTGACGGTCAGCGTGACACCAACCTTTGCCTCCAAATGGCTCATTCCCCGGTTGGGCAGCTTTGCGCACAGCCATCCGGACATCGATTTACGTGTACTGGCCACAGATCGGCTGTCCCACTTCAATACCGACGGCGTGAATCTCGCAGTCCGCTATGGCAAGCCCGACATCGGCGCGGGCTTGAACAGCGAACTGTTGATGGAACAGCGTATCGTCGCCGTGGCCAGCCCAACGTTGTTCGAAGCCAGCAAAACCCCCACCAGCTTCGAGCAGCTTCAAGCGTTCACCCTGCTCCATGATGCCCATGATTTCTGGCCTCGGTTCCTGGCACAAGTGTTCCCGCAACACGGGCAAGCGACTGCCAGAAACCTGCGGTTCAACCAGACTTCATTGGCCATTGATGCCGCCATCAGTGGTCAGGGTATTGCGTTGGCAAGCCTGGCGTTCGTCAGTGATGACATCGTCGCGGGCAGGCTGACCCAGGTCTTCGCTCAGCAACTCAGGCTCGATAAGTCGTTCTACCTGGTGTGGCCACGAAAGTTGCAGCAGCCGGAGTCGCTAGGCATTGTCCAGCGCTGGTTCAAGCAACAGGCAGGCAATAGTTAATCTACTGCCTTGGTGAAGTTTAGCTGTCTCCCTCGCTGCCACGACTGCTGCTAATTTTAGTGCGCCTAAGCATTCAGCGATTAACGTTCCGGAGGCAGCATGTCAGTAGAAAAGGTTGCGATCATCACAGCAGGTGGCAGTGGTATGGGCGCGGCAGCGGCACGGCGCCTGGCCGCTGACGGGTTCAAGGTCGGCATCCTGTCCTCCTCGGGCAAGGGCGAAGCACTGGCTGCCGAGCTTGGTGGTATTGGCGTAACGGGTAGCAACCAGTCGGTTGAGGACCTGAAACGCCTGGTCGATGCCGTGGTGGAAAAGTGGGGGCGCATCGACGTGCTGCTCAATAGCGCCGGCCATGGTCCGCGCGCGCCAATCCTGGAAATCAGCGACGAGGACTGGCACAAGGGCATGGACACCTATCTGCTCAATGTCATTCGCCCGACTCGCCTGGTGACGCCCTACATGCAGCGCCAGAAAGGGGGCGTGATCATCAACATTTCCACCGCCTGGGCGTTCGAGCCCAGTGAACTGTTCCCGACGTCTGCAGTGTTCCGCTCGGGCCTGGCCGCATTCACCAAAATCTTCGCCGACCAATTCGCCGGGGACAACGTGAGGATCAACAACGTCCTCCCCGGCTGGATCGACAGCCTGCCAGCCACCGAACAGCGCCGCGACAGCGTGCCGCTCAAACGCTATGGCACCTGCGAGGAAATCGCCGCCACCATTGCGTTTCTCGCCAGCGAAGGCGCTGCCTACATCACCGGGCAGAACATCAAGGTCGATGGCGGCTTGACACGCAGCGTTTGATTGCCTGTCGGCCCGCAGGCCAGTCGACTGATCGGGCCAAGGCGATTACGCTGGCGCTTTTCCAACTGCACGGAAGCGCCAATGACAGAGGCATACCAAGGAAGCTGCTTGTGCGCAGCCGTCTCTTACCTGCTACTCACCCCACCCAAGGCAGTGAGCCACTGCCACTGCAGCCAGTGCCGCAAAAGTCACGGCGCCGCATTCGCTTCGTACGGCAGCATTCCGCGCAGCATGCTGCGAATACTGCGCGGCGCTGCCAGCATCAAGGCCTTTTCTTCATCACCGACGGTTACGCGCGAGTTCTGCACGGAGTGCGGCTCGACCTTGTTCTGGTCACGCGCCCAAGGTGAGTTTGCCGACTGGATTTCGATAGCACTGGGAACGCTTGATACTCCTTTTCTGCCCAGGAAGCAGAAACATGTTCACGTCGACGCTGCTGCCCCTTGGTACTCACCCTGTAACCCTGACTCATAACGCTTGGCAGCACATCAAGCCACCCGATAGAGCAATCACGGCTAGGCACCCCGGTGCCTGAACAACGGATGCTAGCGCTTACCGCACCTTCCAGAGATTCCGTTCGTTGACTGACTCACAGCACAACCCTAGCTACATGAAACGGTTCGAAACCGTGCTTGCCTACATCGACAGCCACCTCGAAGGTGACCTGTCGGTGAATGCCTTGAGCCGCATCGCCAACTTCTCGGCATTTCACTTCCATCGGCAGTTCACGGCCTACATGGGCGTTCCGGTTTCACGGTATGTGCAACTGATGAGGCTTCGACGCGCAGCGCATCAACTGGTCGCCTCGCCCGCGATGCCCATACTGGAGGCCGCATTCGGCGCCGGTTTCGAAAGCCCCGAAGCCTTTGCCAGAGCGTTCAAGCGCGCCTTCGGCATGGCGCCGAGCGTGTTCGCCAAGGCGCCGAACTGGCAGGCCTGGAGTGCGGTATTCAATGTTCCTCAGCGATCCAGGAGTATCACCATGCAGATCCGTATCGTGAATTTCGCCGAAACCCACGTGGCCGCGCTCGAACACCAAGGGCCGCCCGGCCTGGTCAGCGAAAGCGTCGCGCGTTTTCGCCAATGGCGCATGCACAGCGGCCAGTCGCCTGTGGCCAGCAGCCGTACCTTCGGTATCCCCTACGACAACCCCGACACCACCCCGGCCCACGCCTTTCGCTTTGCCGTGTGCGGCGAGATAGACGAGGCAGTGCAGCCCAACGATTTCGGCGTGCATGAACGGGTTATACCGGCGGGGCGCTGTGCCGTGATTCGACATACCGGCTCGCCTGACTACATTGGCGAAACTATCTACCCGCTCTATCGTGACTGGCTGCCATCGAGCAACGAAGAACTGCGTGATCATCCGTTGTTCTTTCATTACCTGAGCGTCTATCCGGAAACACCACTGGAGCAATGGCAAACGGACATCTACGTGCCGCTGAAGTAGGCTGGGCCATGGGTAGCGGGCGTAGCCAACTTTGCCGGCCCAGGCGCATGGCCAGGCAACCGGGCCGGGGATCAGATACGTACCCTGGATGCCTCGCCATGCGCTTGCATAGGAGACGGCCAGCGTTGGTTGATGAGCAGGCCCATCGTAGTTGCATAAATGGATCCGCTGGCGATCAATTGCCCACTCTGTGTGGCTGATCGTGCCGTCTACCTTCTTGCGAAACACCGCTTGGACCAACGTACCTTGGCCATGCCGGAGGTAACTGTGGTTACCGAGATCGATCCCGCCACGTGCTGACTCGCTCGTGATGATGGTCTCCAAAACAAAACACCCTGCGAAAGCTCAGCGCTCGCAGGGTGTGGGGGGTAACCCGTTCAATTAGCACGGCCTACGCGGAGCTCTCGTGCACGCTACAGCCGGTACTGCATGGATGCGGTCAAATCATCGATCATTTTTTGAAGAAGACCCGACAGCGTTGCTGAGGCCTTTCGAATTATGATCGCCTGGCGTCGTTCCAGAGATGGCCGTGGACTTGGCCAAACCGCGAGTGTCCTTGGAGTGAGCGACACCCGAGGTGGTGGTGCCATGACCGTTGTCGCTGTTGCGCGAGCTTCCGTAATGATTGCCGCTTACCCCATGATCGCGTGTCGCCTTTCCAGCGTGATCACTTCCAAGGCCCTTCCCGCTTCCACTATGCCCTCCCATGCCACCGCCATGTCCGGCACCGTTTCCACCGCCATGACCACCGCCACCGCCACCACCACCACCACCACCACCACCCTTGGCATAGGCGGAACTGATCGGGGAGATATCGGCGGGCAAGAATGCCGTCATCCCGAGTGCCAATGCACAAGCAAAGACAGCAACCAAAGGTTTTTTCATTTTTTGTTCGGCTCCGGAGGCGCGAGTGGGTAGCTAAAGTGCGGGTTGGACCTGACACAGACACCAAAGTTCTCGCATTCCGACAGACTGCCATGGAAACGCTGATCACGTTTTCCCGAGCGCGTAATGAGCAACATCTCGACCGCGCCAGCCCATTTTTCGGCCGATAGCGCAGCGTTCAACAACTACCGGGGTCCCATCCACAGGTTCGACAGCGCAAACAACGTGGTCCGTTGTGCAGTGTTCTTGGCCAAGCCACGAAAGCGAGCCTTCACATAACCGAACTGGCGCTTGAGCGGACGACTGTGTCAGCACAGGTAGTCTGGCCCGTCCTGAAGTGTTCGGAGAAACCTCGGCCAACCAAGCAGGGCCGAGCCCGCCAGTGCTAACAGCCCTTGAGGTTCCGCCTTGCTATTGGCGTACCCCACCGTCAGGATGGATGCTTCATCAGGCTTAAGGAGAGAGCCGTGTTTCCCATGAACGTGTGGTTCGCCTATACCGCCGCCTGCGTGCTGTTGGTGCTGGCACCGGGCCCTGACAACGTGTTGGCCATTGGCCGCGGTCTCAGCCAGGGTAAAGTCGCAGCGGCTGTATCCGGCATGGCGTCAGGCGCAGGCATTCTGTTTCACGTTGCAGCCGCTTCGTTAGGCTTGACCCTACTGATGCAAACCTCGGTGCTCGCATTTTGGGTGATCAAGCTCATGGGTGCCGGCTATCTGCTCTGGCTAGGGATCAAGGTGCTGCGCGCTCGTAACCTCATAAGCTTTCAGCCGGCCTCCAGGCAATCGCTGCCCAGCATTTTTCTGACCGGTCTGCTTTCGGCTGCGCTCAACCCCAAGCCCGGTTTGTTCGTGCTGGCGTTCATTCCCCAGTTCGTCGACCCCGCACGCGGGTCGGTCAGCGTGCAGATGTTGGTTTACGGCGTGTGGTTCGCTGTACTCACGGCATTGGGGTTTGCCTTGATGGGCATTTTCGCCACGGGACTGTCTCGCTACCTGTACCGGCGGCCACGGCTGGTGAATGGGCTGAACGTGGGCGCAGGCCTCACCTTCGTTGCCTCTGGCGTCTCGATTGCGACGTTGAGCCAGAGATAGCAAGCAGGAGAAAGCGGCGGGGCTGTGTATGAGCCCCGCGTTTCATCACGATGCTGAAGCCTCATCGGCCAGCTTCGCATGGGTGTTGAGCTCCTCGGCGATGAAGGCCGAAATCATGGCCCGATAGACCTGTTCCACCACCTCAGCCGAGGCACCGGTTTCGTCAGCCATCTCACGAGCCTTCTTGATCACTTGCTCGACCCGAGCAGGCGCACGCACATCATCGGTGGTTTTCTTGAAGCCCGCTGCTTGCGTCACGAGCCTTCCACGTTTGGCGAGAAGCGAAACGAGGCTGCGGTCGATTTCATCGATCCGTTGACGGACTTCGTCCAGAGAGGTGCAAGGTACATCCATTTGCATGACTTCCTTTTCATGAGCCTGCGATTGATTGGAGCAGGCTGTCGTGGGTGATCGGGGCGTGCAGTGTAGCTTCTGTGCCAGGTCCGCTTCACGCTCTACCGAGGGGGTATAACGCCGCAGCGAGTGCCCGTCACGATGACCTGAAACCCTTGATACACGCAGGATACCCAGTCCATTTCGAATAACCTGCTCACACCTTCGTGGCGCAGATCGCGAAAATGCAGATCCGCCACGCCAACCATCTGTCGCCCAGGCTTGGGCCGCCTGCTGGCGGGCGAATGTCTGGGACCTTTGGTAGACTAGGACACCCTTTTTCTTGAGGCGGATCTGGACGGTATAGCTAACCGTCGAATCGGCCTTTTTCCTTGCTCTGATCGTTGCCATGATCTCCGGTGGTACGAGCGTGAATGGCGGTGATACATCTCACCACCGTCTAACCCAGCACGCCCATCGAAAATGGTACATAAATGCGTAGACCAGAATGTCCCTAGAAACCGCTTCAACGCCACATACCACGCGCCCTGAGCCCTCACGCCGCTTCAGCGTTGCACCGATGATGGACTGGACCGACAGACATTGCCGGTTCTTCCTGCGCCTGCTCTCCCGGCAAACCCTGCTCTACACCGAAATGGTCACCACCGGCGCCCTGCTGCACAACGACGCTCACCGTTTCCTGCGCCACGATGCTTCTGAGCACCCGCTGGCCCTGCAACTGGGTGGCAGTGTGCCGGCCGACCTGGCCGCTTGTGCGCGCCTGGCTGAAGAAGCGGGCTACGATGAGGTCAACCTCAACGTTGGCTGCCCGAGCGACCGGGTGCAGAACAACATGATCGGCGCATGCCTGATGGCTCACCCGGCGCTGGTGGCCGACTGCGTGAAGGCCATGCGAGATGCCGTATCGACGCCTGTCACGGTGAAGCACCGCATTGGTATCAACGGCCGTGACAGCTACGCCGAACTGAGTGACTTCGTCGGCCAGGTGCGTGAGGCCGGCTGCCGGAGTTTTACCGTGCATGCACGCATCGCGATTCTGGAAGGGCTGTCGCCGAAAGAGAACCGCGAGATTCCGCCGCTGCGCTATGACATCGCAGCGCAGTTGAAGAGGGACTTCCCGGACCTGGAGATCGTGCTCAACGGCGGGATCAAGACCCTGGACGAATGCCAGGCACACCTTGAAACCTTCGATGGCGTGATGCTGGGGCGCGAGGCGTATCACAACCCTTATCTGCTGGCCGAGGTGGACCAGCAACTGTTTGGCAGCGATGCGCCGGTGGTCAGCCGTAGCGAGGCATTGGCGCAACTGCGGCCTTACATCGTGGCGCATATGGAAAGTGGCGGTGCGATGCACCACGTTACCCGGCATATTCTGGGGCTGGCCCAAGGATTCAAAGGGGCGCGGCGCTTCCGCCAGTTGCTGTCGGCAGACATTCACAAGGCGGCTGAACCCTTGGCGGTGTTTGACCAGGCCGTGGAGTTGTTGCAGGGGCGGTGACCTCAGAGGGAGGGAACCTCGGGCTTGCTTGCGACTCGAATCTTCACCTTTCGTACAGCCCTGTGCGGGCCAGCGGGTCCGCAGGGTTTCGGCGGCCCTTGAGCGGCTGCCGGGGCTCGGGTAATGTCGAGTAAATGCACAGGACAGAGCACGCCCATGACCTCCAAGCTGGAACAACTCAAGCAGTTCACCACCGTGGTCGCCGACACCGGGGACCTGGACGCCATCACCCGCCTGAAGCCGGTCGATGCCACCACCAACCCGTCGCTGCTGCTCAAGGCTGCTGCCATCCCGGGCTACGCCGACCTGCTTAAACAGGTGAAGGCCGACGCCAAGGGTAATGTCGACCTGGCCTGCGACAAGTTTGCAGTGGCGGTAGGCTCGGGCATTCTCAAGGTCATCCCGGGGCGTATCTCCACCGAGGTGGATGCACGCCTGTCGTTCGATGAGCCAGCCCTGCTGAACAAGGCTCGTCAGCTGATCGCCCTGTACGAGGCGGCCGGAGTGGCAAAAGAGCGTGTACTGATCAAGCTGGCCTCCACCTGGGAAGGCATTCGCGCCGCCGAGCAGCTGGAGAAGGAAGGTATCCAGACCAACCTGACCCTGCTGTTCTCCTTCGCCCAGGCCCAGGCTTGTGCCGATGCCGGGGTGTTTTTGATTTCGCCGTTCGTGGGCCGTATCTACGACTGGTACAAGAAGAGCACCGGCCAGGAATACGTGGGCGCCGAGGACCCAGGCGTGCAGTCGGTCACCCGCATCTACAACTACTACAAGGCCAATGGTTACAACACCGTGGTCATGGGCGCCAGCTTCCGCAATATCGGCCAGATCGAACAACTGGCCGGCTGTGACCGCCTGACCATCAGCCCCGAACTGCTGCAGCAGTTGAGTGATGACCAGGGTGAATTGCCGCAGGTGCTGAAACCGGGCAACGCCGGTGAAGCCAAGCAGCACCTGAACGAAAGCCAGTTCCGCTGGGCGATGAACGAAGACGCCATGGGCACCGAGAAACTGGCCGAAGGTATCCGTCAGTTTGCACGGGACCAGGAAAAGCTTGAGAAGTTGATAGCTGAAAAGGCCTGATACAGTTCGTGTTTGCCTGACGGGCGGGAAGTGTTCAGTATTTTCCGCCCGTTTTGTTTGCCACGCCTTAGTTGTGTATTGAATTCTCGGGCCTGTTCGCGGGCAAGCCCGCTCCTACACTGATCGATGTAAGGGCGGGCTTGCCCGCGAACAGGCCGCCATAGCCACCCGAGCTGTCGATGACCTCCCCTAACCCGTTGCCCCTCGTTCTCGCCGGCCCGGTACTGCGCCGCCTGGAACCCCAGCGTCTGGCCGTCTGGCTCGTCACTACCCAACCGCTGCAGCCCGCGTTCGCCTGCCTGGCAAGCGAGGCCCAAGTCGATTGCCAAGTGGTGCCGATTGGCCGGCATGCCTACGTTCACCTGCTGGACATCCAATTCGCCAGCCCCCTGCCCTGCAACCAGCTGCTCGACTACGACCTACTGATCAACGGCCAGGGTATCGCCGACTGGGCCCCACACCTGCTCTACCCCGGCAACCCACGCCCGAGCCTGGTGCTGCGTGAGCGCCTCGACCATTTGCTGCACGGTTCCTGCCGCAAGCCGCACCACCCTGCTGCCGACGGCCTGCTGTGCGCCGACCGGCTGCTGCAGGGGTGCAAGAAGCCCGAAGACCGCCCCGCCGTGCTAGTGATGACGGGCGACCAGGTTTACGCCGACGATGTCGCCGGCCCCATGCTGCGCGCCATCCATAGCCTGATCTCGCGCCTGGGCTTGTTCGACGAGCAACTGGAAGGTGCGGTGGTAGCCGACAGCCAGGCGCTGTACCAGCACCCGGCCAGCTACTACCACCGCGCCGACCTGCTGCCGGCGCTGGAACGCAACGACACCCTGCGCGAGCGTTTTTTCGGCGGCAAGCGCAAGCCGATCTTCTCGTCCAGCAACGCCGACAACCACCTGGTGACCTTCGCCGAAGTCATGGCCATGTACCTGTTGGTGTGGTCGCCGGTGCCCTGGCAGCTGGTGGACCTGGGAATCCCCAGCGGGCTCAGCGACGAGCATCAAGCCCGATACCAGCAAGAGCTGCCGCTGATCCAGGGGTTTGCCGACAATCTCGGTCAGGTGGCGCGGGTGATGGCCCACCTGCCCTGCCTGATGATCTTCGATGACCACGACATCACGGACGACTGGAACCTCTCGGCGCAGTGGGAGGAAACGGCCTACGGCCACCCATTCTCGCGAAGGATCATCGGCAACGCCTTGCTCGGCTACCTGCTCTGCCAGGCCTGGGGCAACAGCCCGGACGACTGCAATCCGCTGATCAAGCAGTGCCAGGTGCTGACCCGCCAGAACCAGGATGAGCTGATCGGCGAACTGTTGCGCTTCCAGGGCTGGCAGTTCAGCCTGCCTACAGAACCACCGCTGCTGGTATTGGACACCCGCACCCGCCGCTGGCGCAGCGAAAGCAACCTGGCCAAGCCGTCCGGCCTGCTGGACTGGGAAGCGCTGAGTGAATTGCAGCAAGCACTGCTCGATCATCCTTCGGCGGTCATCGTGTCACCTGCGCCGATTTTCGGGGTGAAGCTAATCGAGACAGTGCAGAAGGTGTTCAGCTGGCTGGGCTACCCGCTGCTGGTGGATGCCGAGAACTGGATGGCCCACCGCGGTGCAGCGCAGGTCATCCTCAATATCTTCCGCCACTCGCGCACGCCGGGGCACTACGTGGTGCTGTCGGGGGATGTGCATTATTCATTCGTGTATGAGGTGCTGATTCGCCACCGCCAACGCAGCCCGCACTTGTGGCAGGTGACCAGCAGCGGAATCAAGAACGAGTTCCCCCGGCGCTTGCTGGATGTGCTCGACCGGCTCAACCGCTGGTTGTATGCACCGCGCTCGCCGCTCAACTGGTTTACCAAGCGCCGAGAAATGGAGGTGGTGCCGCGTACGCCCAGCCACAGCAAGGCCGGGGAACGGCTGTGGAATGGTGCCGGGCTGGGACAGGTGTTTTTTGATGAACAGGGGCGGCCGGCGCGGGTGTACCAGCTGGATGCTGGCGGGGGTGAGGCTACAGAGTTTAAAAACCGGGCGTAGTGAGATTCAGAGTTTTTACAGCCTGTGCCGGCCTCTTCGCGGGTAAACCCGCTCCTACACCTGATTGGGGGTGGACACACATTGGTGTTTGGGCGCAGGCCGTCGTAGGAGCGGGTTTACCCGCGAAGAGGCCGGCACAGGCTATAGATCAGCTCCGCTCCAGCGCATTGACCAGATCATGGAAGGCTTCGCGGTTGGAGTCATTCAGGCCCATGAGGATCTTGTGCGCCTCCAGCACCTTGGAGCGCACCACATCTTCATTCTGGTCCTGCGACGGCAAGTCGGTCAGGCAATCGGTGCAGGGTATCGGTCGATCGACGATGTTGAACACCTGATCGAAGCCCATCGACTGCAATAACCGTGAAATGTCCGGATTGGTAGTCACCACCGTCGGCAGCAGGCCCACCTTCTGTCGCGACAGGATCGACAGCTTCGCCAGCAGGCCCAGCGTGGTGCTGTCGATACTCTCGGTTTCAGTCAGGTCGATGACAATCGCCGAGAAGTTCAGCGCAGTGAAAATCTTCTCGATCGTCGCATCCAGCGCCGAACACAGGGTCAGGCGCACTTCACCAACGAATTTCAGTACGAAGGTACCGCTCTGCTCGGCGAACTGAATTCTACCGGTACTCATTGAAGGTTCCTGCTCAACACCAATAGGGCGATATCATCCGGCATCTCCCCAAGCGTAGCCAATCCAAATCGTTGACGCAGCCCATCCAGACTGCCACCTGCTGCCTTGACGATCTCCGGCAAGGCGGCTTCTTTATCTTTGAGCGTATCACCCGGCAAAAGGTCCAGAATGCCATCGGACATCAGGCTGAGGCTGAACTGCGGGGGTAGCTCCACCACCAGGTCCTGGTAGGTGGCCTCATCGAACAACCCCACCGGCAGGCCGCGGCCTTCCAGGTAGCGGCAATGCTCGGGGGTGTACAGTACCGGCAACGGCAAATGGCCGCCGACAGCGTAGGTCAGCAGGCCGGACTCTTCGTCGATTACCCCGCCGACCATGGTGACGTGCTTGCCCAGCTTGCTGTTGATCAGGCCGCGGTTGATGTGGCTGAGCACTTCAGACGGCTTGAACTCACGCATTCTGCTGCGCTTGAGCTCGAACATGAGGCGCGTGGTCATGAATTTCAACAGCACGGTGACAAAGGCCGATGACGCCCCATGCCCGGATACATCGGCGAGGTAGAAAGCAATGCGCCGCTCGTCCACGCGGAAATAATCGACAAAATCACCCGAAAGGTACAACGACGGGATGATCTGGTGCTCGAAGGCGAACTCGCCGGCCACCCAGGGGCTTTCCGGCAACATGTTCATCTGCACCTGGCGACCGGCGGTCTGGTCCTCCTGCAACAGGTGCAGGCTGGCCTCCAGTTCGCGGTTGGCGGCTTCGAGCTTGTCGCGGTAGCGCTGGTTTTCCAGCACAAGGCGCGAGCGGTCGAGGGCGCGGCGCACCGAATGCTCGAGTACGGCCAGGTCTTCCAGCGGCTTGATGAGGTAGTCGGCGGCGCCCAGGCGCAACGCTTCCACCGCATCACTCATGACGCCGGCACCGGACACCACGATCACCGGCAACTGCGGCGCACGCTCGCTGACCTGACGGATCAGTTCGAGGCCGCCCATCTGCGGCATGCGCAGATCGCAGATCACGAGGTCGGGCTGGTGTTCTTCGAAGACCTGAAGCCCCTGCTGGCCATTACCGGCCTGGAGGACGCTGAAACCACTGTCTTCAAGATAGGCGGCGAGGCTGGCACGGACCACGTCGTCGTCATCGATGATCAGCAGCGTTGCACTGGTTTTCTGCATGTGGGCGAACGGCGCCGATTTAGGTTGGTGCAGCGGTGTCGGCAAGGCAGACGGCCAGCTACGGGAATTCTTTATGGTCACACTCTACTTGAGTTGTAGGACAAGAACACCTGCCCGGCAACTGTCAGAGGTACCTTGTAAGGCGCAGACGGTACTCCCATCCGGCAGGGGTTTCAAGCATGCTGGGGTCGACCTCGCCGCTCTTTACAGGGCAAATCACCGGGAGTTATAAGAAAGTCGACCAGCGCAACCCGACGGGAAGGATGCAGCATGCCCCACACGCCCTCCAGCCATAGCGAGAAACGCGACTTCATTCGCATGCGCATCGACACCGAGGTCAGCCTTTTGCACGAAGGCCAGGTGATTGCGGCGGTGTGCCTGGACCTGTCCAGCGGTGGCATGCAAGTGCAGGCGCCACAGCGCTTTCTGGTGGGTGATCAGATCGAGGTACGGATCGACTCCGTCCATCCGGCGCTGAAGGGGCTGCATGCCAGCACCGAAGTGGTATGGATTGCCGACCAGCCGGGCGGGCAGCAGAAGTTCGGGCTGCGGATTCTGGCCATGCATTGAACCCGAGGCCGCTTTGCGGCCCCAGGTTCACAGATCAGAAGTCGTCTTCGACCTCGCCATCCTTCACCTTGAACTCGCGGTTTTGCAGGTAGGCATTGCGAATGAAGATGTACTTGTCACCCTGAATCAGCTTTTCGGCCGAGAGCAGGCTGGCGCGGGTGTCGATCAGGTCCAGCGCGAAGATCGAATTGCGCGTAGGCACGTGGTCGATGTAGCGATAGGGTTTGGTGTAGGTGTCCGGGTACTTGGCCACACCATCACGCACAGTGCTTGGGCCCAGCAGCGGGATGACCACATACGGCCCGCTCGGCACACCCCAGTAGCCCAAGGTCTGGCCAAAGTCCTCGTCGTTGCGCTGCAGGCCCATCTTGGTACCCACATCGAAGAAGCCACCCAGGCCGAAGGTGGTGTTGACGATCAACCGCGCCGTATCCACGCCCGCCGCATGCGGCTTGAGCTGCAACACGTTGTTGGCCAGGTTGGTCACGTCCCCCAGGTTGCGAAAGATGTTGTGGATGCCATCTTCGAGGAACTGTGGAGTGACCGCCTGGTAGCCCTTGGCCAATGGTTTGAGGGCATAGGTGTCGAGGGTGTCGTTGAAGCGGAAGATCGGGCGGTTGACCGCTTCCCAGGGATCTTCCTCGGTGGCGGCCTGGGTGGCTGCCGCGGGCGCCAGCAGCAAGCTGGCGCAGACACAGGCCTGGGTGACTCGTTCGATCACACTGGCACCGATCCTACGCATAGATGTTTCTCCATCGAATTTCTTGGCCGCAAGCGCAACACATCGCGCTGCTATCAAGGCGGCAGTATAGAGACTTGCGGGCTGATAAACAGCCTTACACATTTTTGCTCAATATTTTGTGAACAACTGTTGCGCAGCGGGCGATGTCACAGGACGGTAACAATCAACGCATAGCCTTCGAACCATTTGGGGGAAGTTGCCATGGACACTGCGCCCGCCTTCACTGCTGTACTGTTCGGTTTGCGCGGCTGCCTGGTGCAGGCTACCCATGGCGCACCATCACCCGCCCCCGGCGCCCTGGGCACCCTTGCCAGCCTGCGTCAGCGCCAAGTGCCGTGCATTTGGTTGGATGACCTCAATACCGCGCAAAGCGAACGCCTGGCCCATGTGCTGCCCGACTGGCTGCCAGGGCATGCGGTCAATGGCGTGCGCTGGCCGGCGCCGAACGCTTGCTGGCAGGCACTGATGGCGCTGGACAGCGAGCGCCTGGATGGCTGCGTATTGGTCAGCGGCGACCCGCGCCTGCTGCAGTCTGGCCTTAACGCCGGCTTGTGGACGGTAGGCCTGGCCGCCTGCAGCCCGTTATGCGACCGCACTTCTGCGCAATGGCAAGCCATGAGCCCGCAAGAGCAGGATCTGGCGCGCAGCAAGGCGACGCTGGCGCTGTTCAGCCTGGGCGTGCACTCGGTGATCGACCATCTGGAAGCGCTGGACACCTGCCTGGTGGACATCGCCCAGCGCCGGCGCAAGGGTGAAAAACCCTGATACAGCCGTCTTGACGCGGATCATGCAAATCGCCAGCAGGTAGATTACCCTGAAGACAGGCCAGAACCTTTGCCACGTCGCAGAGGTCCATGGCTTGCCAAGCCATTGATGGAGAATAGCCAATGCCTGCCCGCGAATTGCAAGAGCGCCTGAACAGCTTGCGCGAGCAACTGGACCGCAACGTACCGCTTTCGGAAGAAGAGCTGGCCGCCCTGCACGAAGAGGCGCGCCAGATCGAGGCGCAACTGAAACTTGAGGAAGCCACGCCAGACAACAACCTGGTGGACGGCGTGAACCTGGCAATCGAGCGCTTCGAGGCCGACCACCCCGACCTCACTGCCACCCTGCGCAGCATTGCCAACTCGCTGCACAGCATGGGGATCTGAAATAGCGGGGGCCGCAAAGCGGCCCCCTGTATTACTGCCGGACCAGCCGTTTGTTATCCGGGCTGATCGGCCCGGTGCTGCGATACGGGTTGATGTCCAGCCCACCGCGGCGCACATAGCGCGCATAGACCGTCAGGTGCTCCGGCTGCAGCAGATTCTTCAAGTCCAGGTAAATCCGCTCCACACACTGCTCATGGAAGTCGGCATGCTGGCGGAAGCTGATCAGATAGGTCAGCAGGCTGGCATGGTCCAGCGCCCTGCCCTTGTACTGGACCACCACGCTGCCCCAATCCGGCTGGCCGGTGACCGGGCAGTTGGACTTCAGCAGATGGCTGTGCAGGGTTTCTTCCACCACCCGCTCCGGGTTGCAGCGCAACAGCTCTGGTTGCGGCTGCTCGTAGTTGCTGATGGCCACGTCCAGTGCATCGATGCACTGCCCCGGTAAAGCCACCACACCCTGGGCTTCAACCTCGGCCAAAGTGCGCACCTTCACCCCCACCGGCTTGCCGGCAGCGGCGGACAGGTCTTTTTCCAGGCATACCTGCAACGCGCCCAGCGAGGTGAACACCGTCTGGTTCAGCGAGTTGAGGTACAGCTTGAATGACTTGGACTCGATGATGTTTGGCGAATCAGCCGGGATGGCGAACTCGCCGATCGCTACCACCGGCTTGCCCGAAGGCAGCAGCCAGCTCAGCTCGAAGCAGTTCCAGTAATCCACCCCCTGCCAGGGCAAGGTCTGTGCAGTGACGCCCAGCTCGGCCCACTTGGCAGTGCGCGGGATCGGAAACAGCTGCTCCGGGGAGTAGGTGGCGATGTATTCGCTGGACTTGCCCAGCGGGGAATGTTCGGCAGCGGGATGCATGGAAACTGACCTAGAGGTTCGAAAATGCCCCTAGTCTACCGGTTTTGCACCCCGCCTTGCAGAGCCAGTCACTCAATGGTCAATGCCCCGACCATACCCGCCTGGTAATGCCCCGGCACGTTGCATGCAAACTCGATGGGCGCCGATTGGCGGAAGGTCCAGGTCAGTTCGGCGCGCTGGCCGGGCATGACCATCACAGTGTTGCCACCCCCGTGACCATGGCCGTCACCATGGTCCATCATTTGGCCGTGGTTCATCATCTTGCCGTGATCCATACCTTCGTGGTTCATCGCCTCGGTGAACATCTTGCCTTGCATGGCGACCATTTCCTTCTGGTGTTCGGCATGCATGGCCTTGTCGCCCAGGTTGAATTCGTGCGGCAGCTTGTCCTCGTTGACCAGCAAGAAGCGCACCGTCTCGCCGGCTTTTACCTGCAGGCTTTTTGGCTCGAAGGCGATGTCCTTGAGCACCACGTTGACCGTACGGGTGGCCTTGGCCGCCGGGGCAGGCTCGCCAAAGGCGAAGCTCTGCGCCTGGCCAGCGAAAGCCGGCAGGCTGCCCAGGGCAAGGGTGGCGGTAATGAACAGGTGTTTCATGATGACTCCGGGAATACACAGCAGGATGAGGCCACATTAGCCGGGGGCGACTGGCAGCTACCTGACAGGCACATTACAACTTTGTCAGCTTGGGCGAGCGGGCACATCGTCACGTATCATTTCAGCCATCCCATTGCCCCTGTGCTAGCGGTAAGGCGGCGCCATAGGCTACGCACAATCTTTCAGAATATGGACAGCGCATGAAACTGCTGATCGTCGAAGACCAGGCCCGCACCGGCCAGTACCTGAGCCAAGGCCTGAGCGAGGCCGGGTTTGCCACCGAATTGGCCACCGATGGCGAGACCGGCCAGTTCCTCGCCCTGACCGGCGACCACGACCTGCTGATCCTCGACGTGATGCTGCCCGGCCGCGACGGCTGGCAGATCCTTCAGGCCGTGCGCCAGGCTGGCCTGGATACGCCAGTGCTGTTCCTGACCGCCCGCGACGCCGTCGAGGATCGCGTGCATGGCCTGGAACTGGGCGCCGACGACTACCTGGTCAAGCCGTTCGCCTTTTCCGAGCTGCTGGCCCGGGTACGCAGCCTGCTGCGCCGTGGCACCAGCCCGAGCCAGGACACGATCCTGAGCCTGGCTGACCTGCGCCTGGACCTGATCCGCCGCCGCGCCGAGCGTGCCGGGCTGCGCATCGACCTGACCGCCAAGGAGTTCTCACTCCTTGAGCTGCTGCTGCGCCGCCAGGGTGAGGTGCTGCCAAAATCGCTGATCGCCTCGCAGGTGTGGGACATGAACTTCGACAGCGACACCAATGTGATCGAAGTGGCCATCCGCCGCCTGCGCCTGAAAATCGACGACCCGCACCCCAACAAGCTGATCCACACCGTCCGCGGCATGGGTTACGTACTCGAAGAGCGCACCGAGTGATGCGCCGGGTTTCCCTCGGCAGCCGCCTGGCCCTGCTGTTCGCCGCCTGCACCGCCACCGTCTCGCTGGGCGCCGGTCTGCTGTTCAGCCGGGCCAGCGAGCAGCACTTCGTCGAACTCGACCAACAACTGCTGGACTCGCGCCTGTCATTGTTTCGGACGCAACTGGCTGGCGTCAGCACGGCTGATGAGCTCCAGGCCCGCCTGCCGGCCCTGCGCGATGAACTGAGTCACCAGGCCGACCTGGCCCTGCGCATCAGCGCCAGCAATGGCGCCACCTGGTTCGAAAGCCGCAGCGGGCTGCCTCATGCAGCGCAGGCCACCGGGCTGGCCACCCTGCATGCGCCAGGCATCGACTACCGCAGCCTGTCCGTGCCCCTGACACAGGGCGCCATGCAGTCGCCGCGACTGACCCTGTACCTCGACATCACCCACCACCAGCACTTCCTGCAGGGCATGCAACGACTGATCTGGCTGACGGTCGGCCTGTCGGCGCTAATCACCGCACTATTGGGTGCCTGGGCCGCCCGCAGCGGCCTGCGCCCATTGCGGCAGATGGGCCAGGTGGCCGCCAGCGTGTCAGCGCGCTCCCTCACCACCCGTCTGCCGGTGGCGCAGATGCCCGAAGAGTTGGCCGAGCTGGCCAGCAGCATGAACGCGATGCTGCAGCGCCTGGACGATGCCTTCCAGCGCCTGTCAGCGTTTTCGGCCGATATCGCCCACGAGTTACGTACGCCGCTGTCCAACCTGCTGACGCACACCCAGGTCACCCTCACCCGCCCACGCAGCCTCGAAGAATACCGAGAGGCACTGCATGGCAACCTGGAAGAACTGCAATGGATGGCGCAGATGATCAACGACATGCTGTTTCTGGCCAAGGCCGACCACGGCCTGCTGGTACCGGGGGACGCGCCTTTGGCGCTGCATGACGAGGTGGATGCGCTGCTGGAGTACTACGCGCCTCTGGCAGAAGACAGCGACGTGCAGATGCTGCGCGAGGGTGAAGCGGTGCTGCACGGCGACCAGCATATGCTGCGCCGGGCGCTGTCCAACCTGCTGGACAACGCCATGCGTTTTACCCCGGCAGGAGGACAGATCAAGGTAACCCTGGGGCCGGGGCCGACGATCAACGTGGCCAATACCGGGCTGGCTATCGACCCGGCCGCACTACCGCGGCTTTTCGACCGCTTCTACCGGGTGGACCCGGCTCGACGGGAAGGCAGCAGCGAGCATGCGGGGCTGGGCCTGGCGATTACCCGGTCGATCGTGCAGGCCCATGGCGGATGCATACGGGCGGAGTGCGAGGGTGGGTGGACCCGATTCGTGATCGAGTTCACTCAAGACCGGTAATCCTGGGGCGCTTTACGCCCCCAGGATCTCAGGCAGACATCAAACCGCCAGGCCAATCGCCGGCTGCACCTGCGACGCCCGGTAGGCCGGGTAAATGGTCGCCAGGAAACTCATCACCAGGCCGGCGGTGCAGATGATCGCCACATCCCCCCACTGCAACTGCGACGGCAAGCTGCTGACGAAGTACACATCCGACGTAAAGATGTGTTGCCCGCTCACCCGCTCCAGCCAGCCGACGATCTGGCTGACATTGAACGCCGCAATCACGCCCAGTACACCACCAATCAGCGTGCCGACAATGCCGATCAGGCTGCCCTGGACCATGAACGTACCCATGATCTGCGCCGGCGTGGCGCCCAAGGTACGCAGGATGGCAATGTCCGGCCCCTTGTCGTTCACCACCATCACCAGGGTGGCGATGATATTGAACGCCGCTACCGCGATGATCATCATCAGCAACAGGCCGATCATGGTCTTTTCCATCTTCATGGCGCTGAACAGGCTGCCCTGGGTATGCGACCAGTCATCGGCCCGGTAGGCGTCCCCAAGCCCGGCAGCAATCGCCTTGGACACCTGCGGAGCGGCATACAGGTCGTGCAGCTTCAGGCGCACACCTTGCACCTGGCCTGGCGCCCAGCGCTGCATCTCGGCTGCATCAGCAACATGGATATAAGCCTGCGACCCATCCAGCTCGGCGCCAACCTTGAAGATGCCGACCACGGTGAGGCGCTGCATGCGCGGGGTGATACCACCCGGTTCCTTGCTGATTTCCGGCACGATCAAGGTCAGCTTGTCGCCGGTATTCAGGCGGAAGCGGCGTGCGGTCAGCTCGCCGATGACCACGCCGAATTCACCGGGCTGCAAGCCCTGCAGGCGGCCCTGGACGATGTGCTGGCCAACGATGGAAACCTTGCCCTCCTCGGCCGGGTCGATACCACCCACCTGGATCGGCTGCATGGCGCCCTTGTACGACAGCATGCCTTCCATCTCGGTAATCGGCGCCACCGCCATCACCGCCGGATTCTTCATGGCTGCGTCGGCCACCTTGTGCCAGTCGTCCACCGGCTGCACGCCCAGGATGGCGGCATGCGGCACCAGGCCGAGAATGCGCGAGCTCATTTCGCGCTGGAAGCCGTTCATTACCGACAGCACCACGATCATTGCCAGCACGCCCAGCGACAGGCCGATCATCGAAGTCATCGAAATGAACGAGATGAAGTGGTTGCGACGCTTGGCTCGGGTGTAGCGCGCGCCGATAAAGATGGGCAAGGGTCTGAACATGTACGAAATCACCCAATGGAAACAGGAAAACGGGGCAGCACCTGCCACCCCGGCAGTCGATCAGATGGCCACCAGGTGGCCATCGTCGAGCTTCAGCACACGGTCCATCTGCCGCGCCAGGTTGAGGTCGTGGGTGACCACCAGGAATGCCGTGCGCGAAGCGCTGGACAGCTCCTGCATCAGCTCCTGGATGCCTTGGGCGGTATGGTGGTCGAGGTTACCGGTTGGCTCGTCGAGCATCACCAGGCCGGGGCGGTTGACCAGCGCCCGGGCAATCGCCACGCGCTGGCGTTCGCCGCCGGAAAGCTCGGCCGGCTTGTGGTTCAAGCGGTGGCCCAGGCCTACCCGCTTGAGCAGCGCCTCGGCACGCTCCCGGGCCTCGGGGATGGGCGTTCGGCCGATCAGCAGCGGCATGCACACGTTCTCGATGGCGGTGAATTCCGGCAGCAGGTGGTGGAACTGGTAGACAAAGCCCAACTCACGGTTGCGTAGCAGGCCACGGGCACGCTCGCCCAGTGCCGACAGCTCTTCGCCAGCCAGCCACACGCTGCCCTGGGTCGGCCGGTCGAGGCCGCCCAGCAGGTTGAGCAAGGTACTCTTGCCCGAGCCGGAACTGCCAACGATGGCCACCCGCTCACCGGCCCGCAGTTCCAGGTTGAGCCCGGACAGCACCTGCACCGACTCCGGGCCCTCGTCGTAGGACTTGCCCAGGTTGCGGCAACTCAGAACGGCTTTATCACTCATGCGCGACTCACTCATAACGTAGCGCCTCTGCAGGCTGGGTGCGGGCCGCACGCCAGGCCGGATACAGGGTGGCGAAGAAACTCAGGACCAGTGCCGCTCCACAGACCATGTACACGTCCTGGGCCAGGATCTGCGACGGCAGGTAATCGATGAAGTACACGTCGGCGTTGAGGAACTTGTGGCCGATCAGTGTCTCGATGCCGGCGATCGCCGCGCTCACGTTCAGTGCCGCGAAGATCCCGACCACGGCGCCGATCAGCGTACCGATCACCCCGATCACCGTGCCCTGGACCATGAAGATGAGCATGATCTGCCCGGGCGTGGCGCCCAGGGTGCGCAGGATGGCGATGTCGCCGCGCTTGTCGTTGACCACCATCACCAGGGTGGAAATGATGTTGAACGCCGCCACCGCCACGATCAGCAGCAACAGCAGGCCGATCATGGCCTTTTCCATACGGATCGCCTGGTACAGGTTGCCGTGGGTACGGGTCCAGTCACGGCTATAGAATTCCTGGTCGCCCAGCTGCTGGGCGATGCTCCAGGCTACGCGCGGCGCCTGGAACAGGTCGTCGAACTTCAGGCGCAGGCCCTGGACCTGGTCGGGCTTCCAGCGGTGCAGGCGGGACAGGTCGCTGATGTTGGTCAGGCCCAGGTAGCCGTCGATCTCCCCCGCGCCAACGTGGAAGGTGCCAACCACGGTGAAGCGCTTCATGCGCGGGAACATGCCGGCGGGGGTCACGCTGACCTCGGGGGCGACGAAGGTGAGCTTGTCGCCGATGGCAACGCCGAGCTTGGCCGCCGCCTTGTCGCCGATCATGATGCCCCACTCGCCCGGCGCCAACTGGTCCAGGCGGCCTTGCAGGACGAAGTTGTCGATGATCGACACCTCGCGCTCGCGAGCGGGGTCGATGCCATTGAGCAGCACCTTCTGCACCTTGCCATCATGGGTCAGCAGGCCCTGCATCTGGGTGAACGGCGCAACCGCTACCACCTGCGGATTCTGCTTTACTTGTTGGGCAAGGGCCTGCCAGTCGGCAATGGGCTGGCCGCTCTCCAGCGTGGCATGGGGAATCATCCCCAACACGCGGGTGCGCATCTCATGGTCGAAACCGTTCATCACCGACAGCACCACGATCATTACCACCACGCCCAGGGCGAGGCCGATCATCGAGGTCAGGGAAATGAACGAGACGAAGTGATTGCGACGTTTGGCACGGGTATAACGCGTGCCGATGAATGCGAAAAGAGGTCTGAACATGTCGGGGCTTGTTCGGATGAAAGGGAACGTCCTTGTGGCGAGGCGCCTACGGCGGCTTTACACTCGGACCACCGCCGCTACCTTGGGTTCGCCATGACGACATTAGACGAAGAAGATCGCCGCGAATACTACCGCATCGAAGATCGGATCGCACTTCAAATAAGCCCCCTTAGCGCGGCCGAAGCCCTTGAACCAGATGTGTTGCAAGATGATTCGCCGCTGTTCAACCTGCTCAGCGAGCTGCACCTGGCCGACTTCGAGTCGCAACACCTGTTGCGCCAGTTAAGCGACAAGGACCGCACCCTCGCCGCCTTCCTGCGGGCACAGAACAAGCGCCTCGACTTGCTCAGCGCGGTGGTTGGGCAAACCCTGCTTGGCGAAGTCGGCGAGCCGCTGCCGGTGGTCATTTCCGAAGGCGGCATCGAATCCGTCCACGCCACACAGATTGCCCCCGGTACCCGGGTGAAAGTGAAAATGGTGCTGATGCCGCGCGCCCACGGCCTGCTGCTGCGCGGCAAGGTCACCCATTGCGACCCTCGCCCGGAGGGCGGCTTCGAGGTCGGTACCGAGTTCATCGACATGACCGACGCCCAACGACAACTGCTGGCCCGATACATCCTGCAGCGCCAGCAACAACAACGGCGCCAGCAGCTGGAACTGAACGACCCCGCCTCCTGAGCCAATTTTTCCCTGATTTGAAGGAACGAACGTGACCCTGATCTACGGCCATCGCGGCGCCAAGGGCGAAGCACCCGAGAACACCCTGAAGAGCTTTCAGCAATGCCTGTCCCATGGCGTGACCCGCTGCGAGCTGGACCTGCACTTGTCATCCGACAACGAACTGATGGTCATCCACGACCCCACCCTCAAGCGCACCACGGGCCGGCGCGGCAAAGTGGTCGAGCACCCGGCCGCCGAACTGGTCAAGATCGATGCCCGCAAAGGCGGCCCGGGCCACGTGCAGCCCTGCCCGATCCCGAAACTGGAAGAGCTGTTCGAAAAATGCCCGTTCGAACACTGGCAACTGGAGGTGAAAAGCGCCTCTCGCACCCGCGCGGCCACCACCGTCCTGGCGATCCGTGAACTGGCTCAGCAATATGGCCTGCTGGACAAGGTGACCATCACCTCCAGTTCACGCGAAGTACTGGGCGCCGCCCTGGAACTGGTGCCAGACGTGAAGCGCGGGCTGGTGGCCGAATACGCCTGGCTCGACCCGCTGAAGGTGGCACAAAACTATGGCTGCGAACTGCTGGCATTGAACTGGACGCTGTGCACCCCCGAGCGCCTGCTCAAAGCACAGGGCCAGGGTTTGCATGTGTCGGTGTGGACGGTCAACGAGCCGGCACTGATGCGCCGGCTGGCTGACTTTGGTGTGGACAGCCTGATTACAGACTTTCCCGGTTTGGCCAAGACCACCCTCGGGTAGGGTTGAAATCGGTCTCTCCGACCGGCTCAGGCCACCGGTCGGAGCCGCTCAAAAAAGCCGGTTCAGGCCGTCATAGGCAGCTACCCGATAGGCTTCGGCCATGGTCGGGTAGTTGAACGTGGTGTTGACGAAGTACTTCAGGTTGTTCTGCTCACCTGGCTGGTTCATGATCGCCTGGCCAATGTGGACGATTTCCGAAGCCTGGTAGCCGAAGCAATGCACGCCGAGGATTTCCAGGGTTTCGCGGTGGAACAGGATCTTCAGCATGCCCTGCGGCTCGCCGGCGATCTGCGCACGCGCCATGCTCTTGAAGAAGGCCTTGCCCACTTCGTACGGCACCTTGGCCTGGGTCAGCTCCTGCTCGTTCTTGCCGATCGAGCTGATCTCGGGAATGGTGTAGATACCCGTCGGCACGTCGTTGACGAAGCGCCAGCTGCCGTTATCGACAATGCTGCCAGCGGCCGACCGGCCCTGGTCATGGGCAGCACTGGCCAGGCTTGGCCAGCCGATCACGTCGCCGGCACCGTAGATGTTCGGCACGGTGGTACGGTAGGCCTCGTCGACCTCGATCTGGCCACGGCTGTTCACCTTGATGCCGATGTTTTCCAGGCCCAGCTTGTCAGTGTTGCCGGTACGGCCGTTGCACCACAGCAAGGCGTCGGCCTTGATCTTCTTGCCCGACTTGAGGTGCAGGATCACCCCGTTGTCCAGGCCTTCGACGCGCTCGTACTCTTCGTTGTGGCGCACGGTGATGTTGTTGTTGCTGAAGTGGTAGCTCAGCGCCTGGGAAATTTCCGAATCGAGGAAGCTCAGCAGCTGGCCACGGTTGTCGACCAGCTCGACCAATACGCCCAGGCCACTGAAGATCGAAGCGTATTCGCAACCGATCACGCCGGCACCGTACACGATCAGCTTGCGCGGGGTATGGCTGAGGCTGAGGATGGTGTCGCTGTCGTATACGCGCGGGTGGTGGAAGTCGATGTCGGCCGGGCGGTAGGGGCGCGAGCCGGTCGCGATGATGATGTGCTTGGCGTTGAGCTTCTCGACCACGCCATTCGGGCACACCACTTCCACGGTTTGCTCGTCGGCAAAGCTGCCGGTGCCGACGAACACGTCGACGCGGTTACGGGCATAGTAGCCGGTGCGCGATGCGACCTGCTTGGCGATGACCTTCTCGGCGCTTTTCAGCACGTCCGGGAACGAGAACCAGCGCGGCTCGCCGATGGCACGAAACATCGGGTTGGTATTGAACTGCATGATCTGCCGCACCGAGTGACGCAGTGCCTTGGACGGAATGGTACCCAAGTGGGTGCAGTTGCCACCGACCTGGCGACGGTCATCGACCATCGCTACCTTGCGCCCTGCTTTGGCGGCGTTCATTGCCGCGCCTTCACCGGCCGGGCCGGAACCCAGCACCACTACGTCGTAGTTGTAGACAGCCATGCGTACTCCTTCAGAACTGGCCCGCAAGCCACGGTCGCTCGCGGGGCACGATCATGCCGCCGGGGCGCCATGAGAAAATTCGGGTGCAGTCTAATCAACCCTGAACGCCGCGCACATTAACCCTTGGTCGCGTCGTAGGCCAATTTTGCCCGCACTACATATGCTTCACCCATTCCCTGGCGGCAATCATCCCTGCTTGTGCTTTCACTGGCCTTTCACTGCCCGTTCGAACGCGGGCGTAGCTCGGGAGACGAAGCCTCCCTCTGCTCGAGTCACCAAAACCGCAGCCAGATCATGCGCCACGGCAAAATCCCAGCCTCGCTGTGGGCCCAGGATGAGCAGCAGCGTCGAATAGCCATCGGCCAGCAGTGCTGAGGCGTCCAGCACCGTAACGGCAGCCAGGTCATGTTCGACCGGGCGCCCGAGGCGGGCATCGAAGGTGTGCGAATAGCGCCGGCCATTCTGCTCGAAATAGTGCCGATAGTCACCCGAGGTTGATACTGAAAGGCTATTGACCGGGATGATCTGGCGGGCGATCTGACGGTCTTCGCGGGGCAGTTCCAGGGCAATACGCCAAGGGCTGCCGTCAGGCTTGCGACCAACCGCCTTCAGCTCGCCAGTGGCCTCGGCGACAAAACTGCTGACACCCATGGCCTGCAGGCGCGCAGCGATCAAGTCGACAGCATGACCGGCGACGATGCTGTTGAAGTCGAGCTGCACCGGGGCATCCTTGCACAGGGCTCGACCTTTGACGCGCAAGTGCTGGTAACCCACACGCTGGCGCACCTGGGCCAGTGCCTGTGGTTCGGGCACTTGCTCGTGACGGGCCTGAGGGCCGAAGCCCCACAAGTCGAGCAATGGCTCTACGGTGAGATCGAAAGCGCCATCGCTCTGCTCGGCAAGGTGCTGACCCAGGCTGACCAACGCGAGCATGTCAGGCGGCAGAGCCAGGCACTGGCCCGCAGGCAAGCGGTTGAACTGGCTTACGATGGAATCGCCGCGGTAGGTCGAGTAGTGGTGGTCGATGTCGTGCAGGATGGTTTCCACCGCCATCTGCACCTGGGCCGGCAGCGGGCCACCAGGCTCGCGGACGTACTGGATGCTGTAGCTGCTGCCCATGGTCGGACCACCCAGGCGCTCCAGGGTGGGGCCTTGGTTGCAGGCGGTGAGTAGCAGCAGAATGAACAGTAGGGCTGTGCGCACAGTAGGGTTTCTCGGTTGCCGGTGCTGGCCTCTTCGCGGGTAAACCCGCTCCTACAGGGGCAGCGATAATCCTGTAGGAGCGGGTTTACCCGCGAAAGGGCCGGCACTGACAACACACATTCAGAATAAAAAAAAACGGGAACCCGAAGGTTCCCGTTTTTTCATTGCCTTACAAGCGAATCAGCGTGGAAACGCTGGCGGGTTCACACCAGCCATGTCTTCCATCACACGAACCACCTGGCAGCTATAACCGAATTCGTTGTCGTACCAGACGTACAGAACAACGCGGTTGTCGTTGGCGATGGTCGCCTCTGCGTCAACCACACCGGCGTGGCGCGAGCCGACGAAGTCGGTCGAAACCACTTCCTGGGAAGCCACGTAGTCGATCTGCTTGTGCAGCTCCGAGTGCATGGCGGTCTGGCGCAGGTACTCGTTGATCTCGTCGCGGGTGGTGGCCTTTTCCAGGTTCAGGTTCAGGATGGCCATCGAAACGTTCGGCGTCGGGACACGAATGGCGTTGCCGGTCAGCTTGCCCTTCAGCACTGGCAGTGCCTTGGCAGCAGCGGTGGCGGCGCCGGTTTCGGTGATTACCATGTTCAGTGGCGCGGCACGGCCACGGCGGCTGCCCTTGTGGAAGTTGTCGATCAGGTTCTGGTCGTTGGTGAACGAGTGAACGGTTTCGACGTGGCCGTTGACGATGCCGTACTGGTCGTTGATGGCCTTGAGCACCGGCACGATGGCGTTGGTGGTGCAGGAGGCCGCCGAGATGATCTTGTCATCGGCAGTGATATCACCGTGGTTGATACCGTGCACGATGTTCTTCAGCGCGCCCTTGCCAGGTGCGGTGAGGATCACGCGGGCAGCACCCGGGCAGGCCAGGTGCTGGCCCAGGCCGTCGGCGTCACGCCATACGCCGGTGTTGTCGACGATGAGCGCATTGTCGATGCCGTACTGGGTGTAGTCGACTTCGCTAGGGCTCTTGGCGTAGATAACCTGGATCAGGTTGCCGTTGGCAGTGATGGTGTTGTTGGCTTCGTCGATGGTGATGGTGCCATCGAACGGACCATGCACCGAGTCACGGCGCAGCAGGCTGGCACGCTTGACCAGGTCGTTTTCGGCGCCTTTGCGCACGACGATGGCACGCAGACGCAGGCCGTCACCACCACCGGTCTTCTCGATCAGGATGCGCGCCAGCAGGCGGCCGATGCGACCGAAGCCGTACAGGACAACGTCGGTGCCTTTGCGCGCCGAAGCGTTCTGCTGACCGACCACGTCGGCCAGCTCTTCACGGACGAACTGCTCGGCAGTGCGGCCATTGCCTTCCTGCTTGAACTTGTTGGCCAGCTTGCCCAGGTCGACCGATGCGGCGCCCAGTTTCAGCTCGCTCATGGCCTTGAGCAGGGGGAATGTCTCGTGGACGGACAGTTCGGTTTCGTCGGTTTGGCGGTGGCGCGCAAAGCGGTGCGCCTTGAGAATCGAGATAACCGAACGGTTGATCAGGCTGCGGCCATAAATCGAGCTCACCACATTGTTATTGCGGTAGAGCTGACCGATAAGCGGGATCATCGCTTCAGCCAGGGCTTCACGATCAATCCACTCACCAAGACACTGGTCGGGCTTCTGAGTCACGGGAACCTTCCACATGTAGGGACAGAAAAAAGGGGCTACATTATGACGCCCCAACGCGGAACCGGCAATGAGTGCCTGTCGCAGTGACGCAAGCCAGTGTTCATGCCCTTTCGAGCCTGACAGCCGGCACTGTCACCGGTACAATCGGTCTCTTTGCCGCAACGCTTGGAGTGCAATCTCCCGTGTCAGTTCTGCGCCTACCGCAAATGTCGGCCACGGCCGGCAAACAAACCTGGGGCAACCTGCCCGGTGCCGCCCTCAGCCTTGCCATCGCCGAAGCCGCCAGCAGCGCTGGCCGCTTCACCCTGCTGCTGACGGCCGACAGCCAGGCCGCCGACCGTCTGGAGCAGGAGCTGCGCTTCTTTGCCCCAGACCTGCCCGTGCTGCCGTTCCCCGATTGGGAAACCCTGCCCTACGACCTGTTCTCGCCGCACCAGGACATCATCTCCCAGCGCATCGCCAGCCTGTACCGTCTGCCGGAGCTGAGCCACGGCATCCTCGTGGTGCCGATCACCACCGCCCTGCACCGCCTGGCACCCACGCGTTTTCTGCTGGGCAGCAGCCTGGTGCTGGATGTGGGCCAGACCATCGACGTGGAACAGATGCGCCTGCGCCTGGAGGCCAGCGGTTATCGTTGTGTCGACACCGTCTACGAGCATGGCGAGTTCGCCGTGCGCGGCGCGCTGATCGACCTGTTCCCGATGGGCAGCAAACTGCCCTACCGCATCGACCTGTTCGATAACGAGATCGAGACGCTGCGCACCTTCGACCCCGAGACCCAGCGCTCGATCGACAAGGTGGATTCGGTGCGCCTGCTGCCAGCACGCGAATTCCCGATGCAGAAGGAAGAAGTGACCCGCTTCAAGGCACGCTTTCGCGAGCGCTTCGACGTCGACTTCCGCCGCAGTGCAATCTTCCAGGACCTGGCCAGCGGCATCATCCCCGCCGGTATCGAGTACTACCTGCCACTGTTCTTCGAAGAAACCTCGACCCTGTTCGACTACCTGCCGACCGACACCCAGGTGTTCTCGCTACCCGGTGTGGAACAGGCCGCCGAGCACTTCTGGAACGACGTGCGCGGGCGTTATGAAGACCGCCGCGGCGACCTCAGCCGGCCGCTGTTGCCGCCGGCCGAGCTGTTCCTGCCGGTGGAAGATTGCTTCGCCCGGCTCAAGCAGTGGCCCCGGGTGGTGGTCAGCAGCGAAGAGCTGGAGCCTGGCGTGGGCCGCGAGCGCTTCCCGGCGCGCGCCCTGCCCAACCTGGCCATCGAGGCCAAGGCCAACCAGCCGCTGGCCGAGCTGGCCAACTTCCTCGACCAGTTCCCCGGCCGCGTGCTCTTCACTGCCGAATCAGCGGGCCGCCGGGAAGTGCTGCTGGAGCTGCTCGAACGGCTGAAGCTGCGCCCGCATACCGTCGAAGGCTGGGACGACTTCATTACCGGTGCCGAGCGCCTGGCGATCACCATCGCCCCACTGGACGACGGCCTGCTGCTGGACGATCCAGGGCTGGCGCTGATTGCCGAAAGCCCACTGTTCGGCCAGCGGGTGATGCAGCGCCGGCGCCGTGACAAGCGCGGCGAAACCGCCAACGACGCGGTCATCAAGAACCTCACCGAGCTGCGCGAAGGTGCGCCGGTGGTGCACATCGACCATGGCGTCGGCCGCTACCTGGGCCTGGCCACGCTGGAAATCGACGGCCAGGCCGCCGAATTCCTGACGCTGGAATACGCCGAGAACGCCAAGCTGTATGTGCCGGTGGCCAACCTGCACCTGATCGCCCGCTACACCGGCAGCGACGACGCCCTGGCACCGCTGCACCGGCTGGGTTCGGAGGCCTGGCAGAAAGCCAAGCGCAAGGCCGCCGAACAGGTCCGCGACGTGGCCGCCGAACTGCTCGACATCTATGCTCGCCGCGCCGCGCGCAAGGGCTACGCGTTTGCCGACCCGTCGGCTGACTACGCCACCTTCAGCGCCGGCTTCCCGTTCGAGGAGACCCCGGACCAGCAGGCCGCCATCGAGGCCGTGCGCGCCGACATGCTGGCACCCAAGCCAATGGACCGCCTGGTCTGTGGCGACGTGGGCTTCGGCAAGACCGAAGTGGCCATGCGCGCGGCGTTCATCGCCGTGCACAGTGGCCGCCAGGTGGCCGTGCTGGTGCCCACCACCCTGCTTGCCCAGCAGCATTACAACAGCTTCCGCGACCGCTTTGCCGACTGGCCCGTGACCGTGGAAGTGATGAGCCGCTTCAAGTCGGCCAAAGAAGTGGCCGCCGCCGCCGCGGACCTTGCCGAAGGCAAGATCGACATCCTCATCGGCACCCACAAGCTGCTGCAGGACGACGTACGCTTCAAGGACCTGGGCCTGGCCATCATCGATGAAGAGCACCGCTTTGGCGTGCGCCAGAAAGAACAGCTGAAGGCGCTGCGCAGCGAGGTCGATATCCTCACCCTGACCGCCACGCCGATTCCGCGCACGCTGAACATGGCGGTGGCGGGCATGCGCGACCTGTCGATCATCGCCACGCCGCCAGCACGCCGCCTGTCTGTGCGCACCTTCGTCATGGAACAGAACAAGAGCACGGTCAAGGAGGCGCTGCTGCGCGAACTGTTGCGCGGTGGCCAGGTGTACTACCTGCACAACGATGTGAAAACCATCGAAAAATGCGCCGCCGACCTTGCCGAGCTGGTGCCCGAGGCACGCATCGGCATCGGCCACGGGCAAATGCGCGAACGCGAGCTGGAACAGGTGATGAGCGATTTCTACCACAAGCGTTTCAACGTGCTGGTGGCCTCGACCATTATCGAAACCGGTATCGACGTGCCCAGCGCCAACACCATCGTCATCGAGCGCGCCGACAAGTTCGGCCTGGCCCAGCTGCACCAGCTGCGTGGCCGGGTTGGCCGTAGTCACCACCAGGCCTACGCCTACCTGCTCACACCTACCCGTCAGAAGGTGAGCGCCGACGCCGAAAAGCGCCTGGAGGCGATCGCCAACACGCAAGACCTTGGCGCAGGCTTTGTGCTGGCCACCAACGACCTGGAAATCCGCGGTGCCGGCGAGCTGCTGGGCGAAGGCCAGAGCGGGCAGATCCAGGCAGTGGGCTTCACCCTGTACATGGAAATGCTCGAACGTGCGGTCAAGGCAATCCGAAAAGGTACCCAGCCGAACCTTGAGCAACCCCTGGGTGGCGGCCCGGAGATCAACCTGCGCCTGCCGGCACTGATCCCAGAGGACTACCTGCCTGACGTGCATGCGCGCCTGATCCTGTACAAACGCATTGCCTCGGCTGCCGACGAAGAGGGTCTCAAGGACTTGCAGGTCGAGATGATCGACCGCTTCGGCTTGTTGCCAGAGCCGACCAAGAACCTGATGCGCCTGACGTCACTCAAGCTGCACGCGGAAAAGCTCGGCATCAAGAAAGTCGATGCGGGGCCCAACGGTGGCAAGCTCGAGTTCGAAGCCGAAACACCGGTCGACCCACTGACCCTGATCAAGCTGATCCAGGGTCAGCCCAAACGTTACAAGTTCGAAGGGGCCACCCAGTTCCGCTTCCTGGTACCGATGGAACGCCCCGACGAACGTTTCAATACCCTGGAGGCGCTGTTCGAGCGCCTGACCCCACAGCCTGCCTAAGGAAGACTCATGCGTGCCATCCGTTGCCTGACCCTGCTGCTGGCGCTGTTCGCCCCAGCTGCCTTCGCCGAAGGCCTGTATCAGGTAGAAATGATTCTGGTGCGGCAGAACAGCGTGCCCGCCTTCACCAGCCCGTTCGCCCCCGAAGACTGGAGCGCTGGCGCCCCACGCCTGGCGAAAGATGCCGAGCGCCCCCCAGCACTGGAAGATGAAGCCACCCGCCTGGAAGCAACCGCCGACTACACGGTGCTGATGCACAAGGCCTGGCAACAGCAGGTGGGCAGCGAACCCAGCCGCATCGCCCTGGGCGAAGGCACCGAACAGTTCGGGCACTTCCCGATCGAAGGCAACCTGAGCATCGCTGAAGGCCGCTTCATCACCGTCGAGGCCAACTTCTGGGTCAACCAGCTGGATGGCAACGGCAGCGTGCTGCAAAGCGAGCAGTTCAGGCAGAGCAACAGCAACGTCAAGGGCGGCCAGCTGACCTTTCTCGACGGCGGGCACCTGGCGGTGCTGCTGAAGGTGACCCCACCAGGCACGCCGAAAATGCCGGTGATGGACCCGGAGATGATGGAGCAGTAAGCCCATGAAGGACGATGCCGCCGAAATGGTGAACGCCTATCCGAACTGGATTCAATCGTTCAGCAAAGCTGCCCTGCAGCGCGGTGAGCGCTATGCCGAGGAAGGCAGGGCCGAACTGGAAGGCATTCATGGGCCAACCATAACGGCCAGTTGCCAAGGGAGCGGCAACAACCACTACCGGCAACGCATCGAGTTGCACGTAGCGGGCGGCCACTGCCATGTGCGCGGTGACTGCGATTGCCCGGTTCGGCACAATTGCAAGCATTGCGCCGCTGTCCTTTTCTGCGTGAGCGACCGCTTTTCCCGTAGGGAGGCAACGCAAGCCAACCCAGGCGCCTTGTCTGCCGAATTGCAGCACTGGTTGAGCGGCCTGGAGCAAGCCCCGCCCAAAGCCGACGCCACCGAAGACAAACGCGGGCGCATGGTGTGCTATCAGCTGCAGCTTACCGACGATGCTGGCTGCGCCCTGCTTGTGCGCAAGGGCACGCGGACGGAGGACGGTATCCGCTTCAGCCGCGTCCAGTCCCTTTACGATTTCCTCTACGAGCCACCGCGCTTCGTAACAGACGAAGACATCCGCATTCTGCGCCTGCTCTCGGCCTTGAATCAGGGCGGCGGCCAGGATCGCGGCTACCGACTGAAGGGCCATGAAGGTGGCGAGCTGTTCCAGCGCGCCCTCGAAACCGGGCGGATGTTCTTCGACACCGACCTCCCCCTGCTTCATGAAGGCCCGGTGCGCCACGCCGAGTTTCGCTGGGTACGCCTGGACAACGGAAATTACCGGGGGCGGTGGTACAGCGGCGAAGCGATGCTGCGCTGCGTCATCCCGCTGCTGCCGCTTTACTACCTGGACCTGCCGACCCGTGAAGTGGGCAAGGTCGAGCACAGCCTGGATCCCCACGTCGCCGTACAGCTGACTATTGCACCCGACGTGCCGGAACACCTGGTCGTACCCCTGAGCCACAAGCTCAATGCCCTCAGCCATAAGGTGCCGACCCCGACGCAAGTGCAGGAGCAGTTGCTCGATAACATCCAGCCAAAGCCCCTTCTTGCTCTCGGCAGCCTTGAATACACCGCCTACATGCCGAAAACCGGTCGCATGCAACGGCAGATGCAACACCGCGCCGCATTGGCGTTCGATTATGACGGCTTGCAGGCCAGCGGCACCGACGAAAAGCCGCTGACCCGCCTGGCAGGCAGCACCAGCCAGCGCATTCGCCGCCAGCCTCAAGCCGAGCAGACGCTGCGCCAGATGCTGCGCGATTTCGGCTTCAAACCCGCTACACGGCAGAGCAAGGCCCTACCCGACAGCGCCGGCGAAATGTACCAGTTGCCTGACGACGAAGCCTGGCTGCGCTTTGCCCGCGAGGGCCTGCCGCGCCTGCGCGAAGCCGGTTGGGACATCGACATTCACCGCGATTTCGCCTTCAACCTGCAGGAGGTGGACGACTGGTATGCAACCATCGACGAAGCGCCCGGCCATGAATGGTTCGACCTGGAATTAGGCATCGTGGTCGATGGCCAGCGCCACAGCCTGCTGCCGATCGTGTTGCACCTGCTGCGCAGCAGCCCGGAGCTGCTACGCCCCAGCGAACTGGCCCGGCGCAGTGACGATGAACCCCTGTTGATCGACCTCAACCGCGGCCGTCTCGATGCCCCGGCTTTGCGCGTCGCCCTGCCCTACGGCCGCATCAAGGCAGTCATGGGCACCCTGGGCGAGCTCTACTTGCACGAAGACACTGCAGGCCCGTCCCTGCGCATGGAGCGTGCCGACGCCGCGCGCCTGAACGAAATAGAAGGCCTGCCACTGCACTGGGAAGGTGGCGAGCACGTACGCGATCTGGGCCGCCGCCTGCGCGATGCCCGGGACCTGCAGGTAGAACCGCCCACCGGGCTGCAGGCCAGCTTGCGCCCTTATCAGCAGCAAGGCTTGAACTGGCTGCAGGCCCTGCGCGAGATGGGTACCGGCGGTATCCTCGGCGACGACATGGGCCTGGGCAAGACCCTGCAGGCCTTGGCCCATCTGCTGCTGGAGAAACAGTCCGGGCGCCTGAGTGCACCGGCCCTGGCAGTCATGCCGACCAGCCTCATTCCCAACTGGCTGGACGAAGCCCAGCGCTTCGCCCCCGACCTGCGCGTCCTGGCACTGCATGGGCCGGGGCGCAGCAAGCACTTCACCAAACTCCATGAGTACGATCTGGTCCTGACCACTTACGCCCTGATGCCACGCGACCTCGAACAGTTGCGCCCCCAGGCCTGGCACGTGCTGATACTGGACGAGGCGCAAAACATCAAGAGCAGCAGCAGCAAGGCTGCCCTCGCCGTCTGCGAGCTACAGGCCGGGCAGCGTTTGTGCCTGACCGGCACGCCGATGGAAAACAACCTGGGCGAACTGTGGTCGATCTTTCACTTCCTGATGCCCGGCTGGCTGGGCGACCTGAAGCGCTTCAACCAGGATTACCGCAACCCGATCGAACGCCACGGTGACAGCGAGCGCATGGCCCACCTGGCCAGCCGCATCCGGCCGTTCCTGCTGCGACGCACCAAGGAGCAGGTGGCCACAGAGCTGCCGGCCAAGACCGAAATGGTGCACTGGGTCGAGCTCAGTGATGCCCAGCGCGATACGTATGAAGCCGTGCGAGTGGCCATGGACCAGAAAGTCCGCGACGAAATCGCCCGCAATGGCGCCGCACGCAGCCAGATCGTGATCCTCGATGCGTTGCTCAAGCTGCGCCAGGTGTGCTGTGACCTTCGCCTGGTCAAGGGGGTAGAAAGCAAAGGCAACCAGGCCGACAAGGGCAAGCTGGGCGCGCTGCTGGAAATGCTCGAAGAACTGCTCAGCGAAGGGCGTCGGGTGTTGTTGTTCTCACAGTTCACCTCGATGCTGGCGCTGATCGAGCAGGAGCTCGAGAAGCGCAAGATCCGCTACAGCCTGCTGACCGGCGACACTCGCGACCGTCGCACGCCAGTGCAGCAGTTCCAGCAAGGTGAAAGCGAAGTGTTCCTGATCAGCCTCAAGGCTGGGGGCGTAGGCTTGAACCTGACGGCGGCGGACACCGTGATCCACTTCGACCCCTGGTGGAACCCGGCGAGCGAAAACCAGGCTACCGACCGTGCCTACCGCATCGGCCAGGACAAACCGGTGTTCGTGTTCAAGCTGATTACCCGGGGTACGGTGGAAGAGAAGATCCAGTTGTTGCAGCAGGAAAAGGCAGCATTGGCCGCCAGCCTGCTGGACGGCGGGCAGGCTGGGCAATGGCGGCTTGGCGATGAAGAAATCGAGGCCCTGTTCGCGCCATTGCCCGGGAAGCGCGGGCGGTAGGCCAAAGGGGGATAGAGCGTAGGAGCGGGTTTACCCGCGAAAGGGCCGGCCCTGCCGACCAATCTCCACCCGCCGTTCACCGTTCCGCCGCTACCGTATTCGCAGGTAAACCCGACTTGTGGGAACGAACAGGCCAGCGCAGTCAATCGACCAGCTGAGCTTCCTTCAACGCCCCCAACGCCTCCAGCCAGCGCGGCTGCTGGCGATAATCGGTTCGCGCAAACCCTTGCCCACGCATCCGCGCAATCCGCGGCGATGGCTTGACCTTCATGCGCTGCGCCGCACTCAGCGCCAGCTCCGCCGCCGCCCGGTCATTGCACACCAGGCCCATATCACAACCGGCGCTCAGCGCCGCCTCGATACGGCTGGCCGCGTCGCCCACCACATGCGCACCGGCCATCGACAGGTCATCACTGAAAATCACCCCATCAAAGCCCAGCTCGCCACGCAGGATGTCCTGCAACCAACGCCGCGAGAAGCCAGCGGGCTGGTTGTCAACCTGCGGGTAGATGACATGCGCCGGCATCACTGCCGCCAGTTGCCCACTCAGGCGGGTAAACGGCACCAGGTCGGACTGGCGCAGTTGTTCCAGGCTGCGTTCATCAGTGGGGATGGCCACGTGCGAATCGGCTTCGGCCCAGCCATGCCCCGGGAAATGCTTGCCACAGGCGGCCATACCCGCCGCATTCATGCCACGGATGAACGCGCCGGCCAGGCGCGTTGCAAGCAGCGGGTCACCCTCGAACGCGCGGCTGCCCACCACGGCGCTACGCTGGTGGTCCAGGTCGAGCACCGGAGCGAAGCTGAGGTCCAGGCCAACCGCCAGCACCTCGGTCGCCATCAGCCAGCCGCACTGCTCAGCCAGATACTCGGCATTGTCGTTATCGGCCAGCGCACGCATGGCCGGCAGGCGCACAAAGCCCTGGCGCAGACGCTGTACGCGCCCGCCTTCCTGGTCCACTGCCAGGATCAGATCGGGGCGAATGGCGCGGATGGACGCGCACAGTTCGCGAACCTGGCGCGGGTTGTCGATATTGCGGGCGAAGATGATCAGGCCAGCCACTTCCGGCTGGCGAAGCAGTTGACGGTCTTCGGCGGTCAGCCATTTACCGGCGATATCCACCATCAGGGAGCCTTGCAGGCTGACAGTCATGGGTAATCCTTCATTGAAGACAGAGAGAGGCCCACCGAGGGGCAGCAGACACCGGCAGACACGCGCCGTTGGCCACAGGCAAAGCCATACAGGCACTGGTCAGCAAGGGAGATGCGAAGTAGATCGAAATCGGGCATGGGCGCTAGCTTAGCGGAAGCGCCCCGCCACGCCCAGCCTTCAGGCCTTGGCGGTAGCCGAACCGGTCTTTGTGCGCGGGCGCAGCTGCGCAGTGGCCATCGCCTCGTCGGTCACACCGCTGTCAGCGCGCATGCCTGCCGCCAGGAACGGCACCATCAGGCGCATCACCTGCTCGATCGAGGTGTTGATGCCGAAGTCGGTCTCGGCAATCGCCCGCAGGGCCTTGATACCGGACATGCTGAAGGCCGCGGCACCCAGCATGAAGTGCACACGCCAGAACAGTTCCAGTGGCGGAATGCGTGGCGCAGCCTCGTTCACCAGCAGCATGTAGCGGCGGAACACCTTGCCGTACATGTCTTCCAGATAGCGCCGCAGGTGACCCTGGCTCTGGCTGAACGCCAGGCCCAGCAGGCGCATGAAGATCGACAGGTCGTTGTTGCTGCGCGGCTGCACGGCCAGCGCCTGCTCTACGAGCATTTCCAGCAGTTCTTCGAGGCTGGGCTTGTGCTCCGGCTTGGCCTGGCGGCGCTCCAGCTCACGCTCCAGACTGGCGCAGAATGGGCCAAGGAAACGCGAGAAAACGGCCTGGATCAGCGCCTTCTTGGAGCCGAAATGATAGTTGACTGCCGCCAGGTTGACCCCGGCCTTGCTGGTAATCAGCCGCAACGAGGTTTCGGCGAACCCCCTTTCCGCGAACAGCTGCTCGGCAGCGTCGAGAATGCGTTCAACGGTTTCCGATTGGGCCATGACTACTCCGACTACTCCGTCAGACAAACAGGTGTTTGAAACATACGTTTCAGCCCTGCTTCTGTCAAGGCTCGGTGACTGGGCGGTCGCCATTTAAAAGCGCCAGCCGGCCCACTGCAAGCGCCACCTCTTCTGTTTATTGCGCCTTTTGGCTTGCAGCGCACCCAGTACTGTATATAATTCCAGTCACTGTACAAAAAGACAGAGCGCTTACCATGTTGAAACTGACGCCACGCCAAGCCGAAATTCTCGCGTTCATCAAGCGCTGCCTGGAAGACAACGGCTTCCCGCCTACCCGCGCCGAGATTGCTCAGGAGCTGGGCTTCAAGTCGCCCAATGCCGCCGAGGAGCACCTCAAGGCCCTTGCCCGCAAGGGCGCGATCGAAATGACGCCGGGCGCTTCCCGCGGCATCCGCATCCCTGGCCTGGAAGCCAAGGCTGAAGAAGCCGGCCTGCCCATCATCGGCCGGGTCGCTGCCGGTGCGCCGATTCTTGCCGAACAGCACATCGAGCAATCCTGCAACATCAACCCTGCCTTCTTCCACCCCCAAGCCGACTATTTGCTGCGCGTACACGGCATGAGCATGAAGGACGTCGGCATCTTCGACGGCGACCTGCTGGCGGTGCACACCTGCCGTGAAGCCCGCAACGGCCAGATCGTTGTGGCGCGCATCGGTGACGAAGTCACCGTCAAGCGCTTCAAGCGCGAAGGCAGCAAAGTCTGGCTGCTTGCCGAAAACCCCGAATTCGCCCCCATCGAAGTCGACCTGAAAGAACAGGAGCTGGTGATCGAGGGCTTGAGCGTCGGCGTCATTCGCCGCTGATCCAGGAGGCGTCATGCAGCAGTTCATTCACGCACCCGAGCAAGCCCAGTTGCCCCTGTTCGAAGCATTCCTCGCCCAGCCCGTGCTGCCAGGCCTGAAAGCCAGGGAACCGGCGCGCAAGAGCAGCCAGCCCGAGCTGTTCAGCGAACTGTCGCTGCGCGGCGCCCCTGGCCACTGCCAAAGCCTGCTGGCCCCCGTGCTGCGCGAACTGAGCGAAGAGGACGAGGCCCGCTGGCTGACCCTGATCGCCCCACCGCCAAGCCTGACCCAGGCCTGGCTGCGCGATGCCGGGCTCAACCGTGAACGTATTCTGCTGCTGCAACCCCGCAGCAATCAAAGCGCGCTGCAACTGGCCTGTGAGGCTTTGCACCTGGGCCTCAGCCACACCGTGGTGAGCTGGCTGGGCAACGTCAATGCCGCTGCACGCCAACAACTGCTACGTGCAGCCAGTGCCGGAAATGCACAAAGCCTGAACATCCGCCTCGGCTGATGTTCAGGCTTTGCCTGTCACTTCAAATAGCCTGATACGCTGCTGCACACTCAGTGCAGCACACGCGGCCCTTCATCACGCTCGAGCTCGCCATCCATCAGGCGACCGGCCATCTGCACGCCCACACTGAGCATGGCCTTGGCCACTTCCACATGCTGACCCTGCAGGAACACCTTGGCGTCTTCCGAGAAATCCAGGGTTACCAGAGAGCCCTCATCCTCGGCGCGACGAAGTTCGATGCGGCCGTCAGGCAACTCGACAATTTCCAGAAAAGACGTAGACATAAATGGCAGTTCTCCGCGAAAGGCGATTATTGTACCAGCCGTTGCGGCTATCAGCACTCACTCAACGCGTCACGGAAACGTCTCACCAAACTTTTAAGGTCATTGCGCCAGCTTTCCAGCTCGGCACGCGACAGCGCTGGATGCTCAGGCTCATCAAGATTGACAGCTTGAATCAGGGGCTGGGTAACGTCGGTTTTCGGCGCTTTTCTGGCGACCGGTGGTCGGAACAAATCGGCATAAGCACCGAGCATTTGCGCCAGCCAGGTTTCCCGCTGGCGGGCCAGCTCCAGCAACTCGGCCACTTCCGGGATGGCGATACCGTTCAGGGCATCGTCGGCCAGTGCTTGCTCCACCGTTGCGACGACCGGCAGGCGGTAGAAGCCCCCGATTTCATGGCACAGGCCCAACAGAGCGCCATACAGGTGGAACAGCGCCGACTCGCGCTCAGCCTGGACCAAACCTTGGGCATTCATGGCCTGACTTTGTTCAGCCTTGGCCATGGACTCGAGGGCGAGGCCGGCGAAGAACAGTTTCTGGTTGGTACGGGTGTAGAGTTCCTGGGCCATTTCAGTGCCCTCCCATAAGGCTACAAGGCGGATATCTGCATCATAAATGATTGGGGCCGCAAAGCGGCCCCAAATCACAGCACCAATGGATCAGCGCTTATCTTCAACCTTCCAGGCATTGCCGTCGTAGAACGCCTTCCAGCCGGTCGGCTTGCCATCGACCTCGGACTGCACATACTGCTCCTTGGTCTTGCGGCTGTAGCGGATCACCGCCGGGCGGCCATCCGGGTCTTTCTGCGGCGCATCGCACAGGAAGTGGTACTTCGGGTCGATCTCATGCTTGTGCGGCACAATCTCCAGCACCAGCGGCGCACGGGTTTCGCGGTTCTTGGGGAACTGGCTGGCAGCCAGGAACAACCCGGAAGCACCGTCGCGCAGCACGTAGGTATCGTCGACCTTCTCGCACTTGAGCTCCGGCATGTCCACCTTGTCCATCTTCGGTGGCGCCGCCTCGCCGCTCTTGAGCAGCTTGCGGGTGTTCTTGCACGCCGGGTTGGTGCAGCCGAAGAACTTGCCGAAACGGCCGGTCTTCAATTGCATCTCGCTACCGCACTTGTCGCACTCCAGGCTCGGCCCTTCGTAACCCTTGATGCGGTAGTTGCCTTCTTCGATCTCGTAACCGACACAATCCGGGTTGTTACCGCAGATGTGCAGCTTGTGTTTCTCGTCCAGCAGGTAGGCGTCCATCGCCGTGGCGCAGATCGGGCAACGGTGCTTGCCCAGCAACACGCGCGATTCCGACTCGCCCTCGTCGTCAGCGGCAATCTCGTCGCCCGGCACCAGGTTGACGGTAGCCTTGCAGCGCTCTTTCGGCGGCAGGCTGTAGCCAGAGCAACCCAGGAACACACCCGTAGAAGCGGTGCGAATCATCATCGGCCGACCACATTCCTTGCACGGAATGTTGGTCATGGTCGGCTGGTTGGCACGCATGCCGTCTTCGCTGGACTCGGCAGTCTGCAGCTTTTTGCTGAAATCGCCGTAGAACTCGTCGAGCACGTTCTTCCAGTCACGCTCGCCCTGGGCGACGTCGTCGAGGTTCTCTTCCATGTCGGCGGTAAAGCCGTAGTCCATCAGGTTGGAGAAGCTCTCCGACAAACGCTCGGTGACGATGTCGCCCATCTTCTCGGAGTAGAAGCGACGGTTGTGCAGCGTCACATAGCCACGGTCCTGGATGGTGGAAATGATCGCCGCGTAGGTCGATGGGCGGCCAATACCGCGCTTTTCCATTTCCTTGACCAGGCTGGCTTCGGTAAAGCGTGCAGGTGGCTTGGTAAAGTGCTGGCTCGGGTCGATCTGGATCAGCTTGAGTGCTTCACCCTGCACCATCTCTGGCAGCACGTCGTCTTCGCCCGGCTTGCTCTGCTGCGGCAGCACACGGGTGTAACCGTCGAACTTGAGGATGCGGCCCTTGGCGCGCAGCTCGAAATCGCCGGCAGCGACGGTAACGCTGGTGGACAGGTACTGCGCTGGCGGCATCTGGCACGCCAGGAACTGGCGCCAGATCAGCTCGTACAGGCGCTCGGCGTCACGCTCCATGCCGCTGAGCTTGGTCGGGTGGGTATTCACGTCAGAAGGCCGAATCGCTTCGTGCGCCTCCTGGGCGCCCTCCTTGCTGCCGTAAACCAGTGGCGCCTCCGGCAGGTACTGCTTGCCGAACTCCCGTTCGATGTAGCTGCGTGCCATATCCAGGGCGTCAGCCGACAGGTTGGTCGAGTCGGTACGCATGTAGGTGATGTAACCGGCTTCGTACAAGCGCTGGGCCATCATCATGGTTTTCTTCACACCGAAGCCCAGGCGGTTACTGGCCGCTTGCTGCAAGGTGGACGTAATGAACGGTGCCGATGGCTTGCTGCTGGTCGGACGGTCTTCGCGCTTGACCACGCTGTAACTGGAAGCCTTGAGCTTTTCCAGTGCAGCCATGGCCTGAGCTTCGTTCAGCGGCTTGAAGGCCTCGCCCTTCTCGCGCGCCACCTCGAAACGCACCTTGGCGTTCTTGGCGGTGCCGAGGTCGGCGTGGATCTCCCAGTACTCTTCCGGGATGAAGGCGCGGATCTCACGCTCACGCTCAACCACCAGCTTCACCGCCACCGACTGTACACGGCCAGCGGACAGACCACGGGCAATCTTGGCCCACAGCAGTGGCGAAACCATGTAACCGACCACGCGGTCGAGGAAACGCCGCGCCTGCTGGGCATTGACCCGGTCGATGTCCAGCTCGCCTGGCTGCGAGAAGGCTTCCTGAATGGCCTTCTTGGTAATTTCGTTGAACACCACGCGCTTGTAGCGGGTGTCGTCACCCCCGATGGCCTCGCGCAGGTGCCAGGCAATGGCTTCCCCTTCGCGGTCCAAGTCGGTTGCGAGGTAGATGGTGTCGGCATCCTTGGCCAGGCGGCGCAGCTCTTCGATCACCTTTTCCTTGCCAGGCAGGATCTCGTACTTGGCCTTCCAGCCATGGTCGGGGTCGACGCCCATGCGTGCCACCAGCTGGCGGCGGGCCTTCTCTTTCGGCGAAAGCGCCGGCGCCTCACCCGCAGCCTTGCCACGCTTGGCGGCCGGCTCTTTGCTCGCGCTGGCCGAACCGCTGGTGGGGAGGTCTCGGATATGGCCGATACTCGACTTCACCACGTACTGGTTGCCCAGGTACTTGTTGATGGTCTTGGCCTTGGCCGGGGATTCCACAATGACCAGCGATTTGCCCATGGATCGGAGTATTCCTGAATCTGAAGATAAAAAACGCGCCAAGTGCCAGACGCGGCACCGCTATATATAGTGGCAAAAGTGTGAGGTCAAGCTCGGACGATCACGCGTGCGACTTGCCCAGCAACCCGGGCAGCCCCTCTTCGGCCTTGACCAAAGCAAAGCGTGGCACCTGCTCGCCGTCAAATTCGACGGACTCCTGGAACATCGAAAGGGGACGCACCCAGAAGCTGTAATCACCATACAGGCATTGGTAGAACACCATCCACTCTTCGGTTTCGGAGTGCCGCGCAACACTGAAGACACGGTACTCAGGCCCTTTGTAATGCCGGTATACGCCTGGTTGTATCTGCATGTTGCACACCTCCTGAAAAAAACCTGAAAAAACAAAACCGGGGCACTAGGCCCCGGCTGCTGTCCCGCTACGCGATCAGACGCGTTCGAAGACAGTGGTGATACCTTGGCCCAGGCCGACGCACATGGTCGCAACACCCAGCGTACCGCCATTTTGCTTCATGACGTTGAGCAGGGTGCCGGAAATCCGCGCCCCGGAGCAACCGAACGGGTGGCCCAAAGCAATGGCGCCGCCGTGCAGGTTAACCTTCTCATCCATCTTGTCGAGCACTTTCAAGTCTTTCAGCACGGGCAGGGCCTGCGCAGCGAAGGCTTCGTTGAGCTCGATGAAGTCGATATCGGCCATGGTCAAGCCCGCACGCTTGAGGGCTTTCTGGGTCGATGGCACCGGGCCGTAGCCCATGATTGCCGGGTCGACACCGGCCACTGCCATCGAACGGATCACCGCCAATGGCTGGATACCGAGGTCCATGGCACGCTGACCGGACATGACGATCATGCACGAGGCGCCGTCGGTGATCTGCGACGAGGTACCGGCCGTGACCGTACCGCCTTTCGGGTTGAACGCAGGCTTGAGCGATGCCAGGCCTTCGAGGGTGGTTTCCGGGCGAATGGTTTCGTCGAAATCGAACACCTTCAGGAAGCCGTTCTCGTCGTAGCCCTGCATCGGGATGATCTCGTCCTTGAACTTGCCTTCGACCGTGGCCTTGTGGGCCAGCTGGTGCGAACGCAAGCCGAACAGGTCCTGCTGCTCACGGGTGATGCCGTGCATCTTGCCGAGCATTTCTGCAGTCAGGCCCATCATCCCGGAAGCCTTGGCGGCATGCAAGGACAGGTGCGGGTTGGGGTCTACGCCATGCATCATGCTGACGTGGCCCATGTGCTCCACGCCACCGACCACGAACACATCACCGTTACCGGTCATGATCGCCTGGGCGGCCGTGTGCAGCGCGCTCATGGACGAGCCGCACAGGCGGCTGACGGTCTGCGCCGCAGAGGTGTGCGGGATCGGGGTCATCAGCGAAGCCATGCGGGCGATGTTCCAGCCCTGCTCCAGGGTCTGGTTGACGCAGCCCCAGATCACGTCCTCGACTTCTTTCGGGTCGACCTTGCCGTTGCGTTCCAGCAGCTTGCTGATCAGGTGCGCCGACATGTCTTCGGCGCGGGTGTTGCGGTGCATGCCACCCTTGGAGCGGCCCATTGGCGTGCGACCGAAGTCGACAATCACCACGTCTCTTGGATTCAGGCTCATATCAAATCTCTCGCTCTAGCTCGTTGACCGCTCAGTTGAAGAAGCGCTGGCCGTTCTTGGCCATTTCACGCAGCTTGGCGGTCGGGTGGTACAGCGGCCCCAGGTCGGCATACTGATCGGCCAGGGCGACGAATTCGGCCACACCGATCGAGTCGATGTAACGCAGCGCACCACCGCGGAAGGGAGGGAAACCAATGCCGTAGACCAGGCCCATGTCGGCTTCGGCAGCGGTTTCGACGATGCCGTCTTCCAGGCAACGCACGGTCTCAAGGCACAGCGGGACCATCATCCAGTTGATGATGTCTTCGTCAGTGACTTCACGCTGCTCGAACACGATCGGTTTGAGCACGTCGAGCACGGTGGCATCGAAGACCTTCTTCGGCTTGCCGCGCTTGTCGGTTTCGTAGGCGTAGAAGCCCTTACCGTTCTTCTGGCCCAGGCGGTTGGCCTCGTACAACGCGTCGACTGCCGAGCGGCGCTCGTCCTTCATGCGATCCGGGAAGCCTTCGGCCATGACGTCACGGCCGTGGTGGCCGGTGTCGATGCCGACCACGTCCATCAAGTAGGCTGGGCCCATCGGCCAGCCGAACTTCTCCATGACCTTGTCGATGCGCACGAAGTCGACACCGGCGCTGACCAGCTTGGCAAAACCGCCAAAGTACGGGAACAGCACGCGGTTGACCAAAAAGCCCGGGCAGTCGTTGACCACGATCGGGTTCTTGCCCATTTTCTTGGCGTAGGCCACGGTGGTGGCGACCGCCACGTCACTGGACTTCTCGCCACGGATCACTTCAACCAGCGGCATCATGTGCACCGGGTTGAAGAAGTGCATGCCGACGAAGTTTTCCGGGCGCTTGAGCGCCTTGGCCAGCAGGTTGATGGAGATGGTAGAGGTGTTGGAAGCGAGGATCGCATCGTCCTTCACCTGGCCTTCCACTTCCGCCAGTACCGCTTGCTTGACCTTCGGGTTCTCGACCACAGCCTCGACGACGATGTCGACATTGGCGAAATCGCCATAGGACAGGGTCGGGCGAATGGCGTTGAGGGCCTCGGCCATCTTGGCCGGGGTCAGGCGGCCCTTCTCGACGCGGTTGCCAAGCAACTTGGAGGCCTCGTTCAGACCCAGCTGAATGGCTTCCTCGCGGATGTCCTTCATCAGGATCGGCGTACCTTTGACCGCCGACTGGTAGGCGATACCGCCGCCCATGATGCCGGCGCCGAGCACGGCGGCCTGCTTCACGTCGTGGGCGATCTCGTCATGCGCCTTGGCCTTGCGCTTGAGTTCCTGATCGTTGAGGAACAAGCCGATCAGGCTCTCGGCGACAGAGGTCTTGGCCAGCTTGGCAAAGCCTGCGGCTTCGACTTCCAGGGCCTTGTCGCGACCGAAGTTGGCGGCTTTCTGGATGCTCTTGATCGCTTCGACCGGGGCCGGGTAGTTCGGGCCGGCCTGGCCAGCGACGAAGCCCTTGGCAGTCTCGAAGGCCATCATCTGCTCGATGGCATTGAGCTTGAGCTTTTCCAGCTTCGGCTGGCGCTTGGCCTTGTAGTCCAGCTCGCCACTGATGGCACGCTTGATCAGGTCGAGGGCACCGGCCAGCAGCAGCTCAGGGGCGACCACGGCGTCGACGGCCCCCACTTTCAGGGCATCTTCGGCACGGTTTTCCTTGCCGGCGGCGATCCACTCGATGGCGTTGTCCGAGCCGATCAGGCGCGGCAGGCGCACGGTACCGCCAAAGCCCGGGTAGATACCCAGCTTGACTTCCGGCAGGCCGATCCTGGCGCTGGTGGACATGACCCGGTAGTCGGCCGCCAGGCACATTTCCAGGCCGCCGCCCAGCGCGATGCCGTTGATGGCGGCAACGGTCGGCACTTCGAGGTCTTCGAACGCGTTGAAGATGCGATTGGCTTCCAGGTTGCCAGCGACCAGTTCGGCCTCAGGCAGCTTGAAGTTGTCGACGAACTCGGTGATGTCGGCGCCGACGATGAACACGTCCTTGCCACTCCTGACGATCACGCCCTTGACCGAAGCATCGGCCCGGATGGCATCGACGGCCTGGCGCAGCTCGTTCAGGGTAAGGCGGTTGAACTTGTTGACGGACTCACCCTTGAGGTCGAACTTGAGCTCGACGATGCCACTTTCAAGAGCCTTAACCGTGATGGCTTTACCTTCGTAAATCATCAACTGATCTCCACGATATGGAAGCTGAACTGTACACGCCGATCGCTGCAGCAGAAGCAGGCCTAAGCTGCCTTGCCCCAGGCACACCCGTCAGCGCGCTAGTCGGAAGTATGGCTTGGCGTCATGACATACAAACGCTCAATTCATACGCCCGTTTGATTTGGGTGTGCACACATTCTCCGAAAAGATGGGCGTTGTCAAATGCTCACGAGCACGGCGAAAACGCGACTTTCCAGTCATTTTCTATCGTCCGGGTACAAAACATGATGACAGTGATCGCCGGTCATTCATGTCAGCGATTGACCACAAGCATCGGCTTATTGCTTTGCGCTTGCGCGAAGAGCCAAGGCGACTACACTGGCACTTGCTTGAATGAATAACCCGGCCTGCCTGGCCTTTTCTGCGCAGCAGAACGCAAAGCGGCGACTTGGCACCCCACCCCTTCAGGGTTATGCCGAGCCGCCGCTTTGTCGTTACAGAACAGATTGACCAGCCTGGATGCCCCCGTAGGAGCGGGTTTACCCGCGAAGCAGGCACCGCGGAGTTTGGCACCGGCTCTGCCAGTGTTCGCAGATGAATCCGCGCCTACAGGGGTCGCGTATGGGCGGCGCTCAAGCCAAGGTTTCGAGGGCGTAGGCAACATCCTGCAACACAGCAGTATCGCCACGTTCGGTCCAGTACAGGGCAATCATCCGCGCATCGGCCTCGACCTTGTACACACTCGCCGGCAAGCGCGACAACGCGCCCATGAAACGTGGGTCTTCGCAGGGCTCGCGCCACTGGTTCCACCACACTCCGGGGCTGACCTGCCAGAAGCTGAAGCTGTCCTCATGCCCACGGCGCCGGGCTCTGTGATACTGCGGGCAGGGGCTTGGCGGCTCCTTTTCCAGCCAGTGCGGCCACTGCTGCGGCGCCAGTTGCATGGCCAAACCCATGCGCCGCGCCTCCAGGCGCAACTTCATCTGCTCGCTCTGCTTGCGCGAGCTGCGCAGCCAGGAAAGCGGGCTGAGAATCAGCGCAAGGATTGACACCACCAGCAATACCGTCATATCAGTAGTTCCCATAAAGCGTTGCAAATGAGCTGGTTAGCCATTTTTCACGGTAGACCCGCCCTAAAGCGACCATACTTCTTCTATCGCGATTGTCAGGAGTACCGCTCATGCAATACGAACATTTGTTGGTCGCCGTCGACCTGACCGAAGAATGCGACCCGGTGATCAAGCGCGCCATGGCGCTGGCAGAGCCTTCGAAAGCCAAGGTATCCCTGGTGCACATCGTCGAGCCGATGGCCATGGCCTTCGGCGGTGACGTACCGATGGACCTGTCGCAGCTGCAACAGCAGCAGTTCGACCAGGCCAAGGAGCGCATGGACCGCCTGTTCAATAAATACCCGGCAATCAACCGCGGCGACTCGCACCTGACCTACGGCCAGCCTCGCCAGGAAATCCACCAGTTGGCCAAGGACCAGAAGTGCGACCTGATCGTTGTCGGCAGCCATGGCCGTCACGGCCTGGCATTGCTGCTGGGCTCCACGGCCAACGATGTGCTGCACGGTGCGCCGTGTGACGTGCTGGCGGTACGCTTGCTGAAGAAGGATTGACTGGACCTGAACCCGCCTCTTCGCGGGCCAGCCCGCGCCTGCAAGGGTATGGCAATCCCTGCAGGTGCGGCTTTACCCGCGAAGAGGCCGGAACAGGCTAACGCCAATCAGCCTTCCAGCTCAGCCCAGCGCTCCACCAATACATCCAGCTCGCCCTGCAGCTTCTCGATCCGCGCCAGCACCGCCGAAGTTTCTGCAATCGGCCGCTGATAGAAGCCCGCCGCATTCACTTCTTCCTGGGCTTCAGCCATACGCTGCTCCAGCTCATCGATCTGCCCCGGCAGCATCTCCAGCTCACGCTGCAGCTTGTAGCTCAGCTTCTTCTTCGAAGCGTCTTCCACCACCGGCGCCGCAACAGGCTCAGGCTTGGCCTCGACCTTCTCCACCACCGCACTGTTGAGCGCAGACTTACCGCCCTTGCTCTCGGTCACACCCAGCAGCTTCGGCGAGCCGCCCTGGCGAATCCAGTCCTCGTAACCGCCCACATACTCACGCACCTTGCCCTCGCCTTCGAACACCAGCGTGCTGGTCACGACGTTATCGAGGAAGGCCCGGTCGTGGCTGACCATCAGCACGGTGCCCTTGTAGTTGGACAGCACCTCTTCCAGCAGCTCGAGGGTTTCCACGTCCAGGTCGTTGGTCGGTTCGTCGAGCACCAGCAGGTTGGCCGGCTTGCTGAACAGCTTGGCCAGCAGCAGCCGCGCACGCTCACCACCTGACAGCGCCTTGACCGGCGTGCGCGCGCGCTGGGGGCTGAACAGGAAGTCGCCCAGGTAGCTCAGCACGTGGCGGTTCTGGCCATCGATCTCGATGAAATCACGGCCTTCAGCCAGGTTGTCGATTACGGTCTTTTCCAGGTCGAGCTGGTGGCGCATCTGGTCGAAATAGGCCACCTCAAGCTTGGTGCCGCGCTCCACTTTGCCCGCAGTGGGCTCAAGGTCGCCCAGCATCATCTTGAGCAACGTGGTCTTGCCAGTGCCGTTTGCGCCCAGCAGACCGATGCGATCCTGCCGCTGCAGGACCATGGAAAAGTCCTTGACCAGCAGGGGGCCGTCCGCGTGATGGAAGCTGACATTCTCCAGCACCATCACCTGCTTGCCGGATTTGTCCGCGGCTTCGATCTGGATGTTGGCCTTGCCCTGTCGTTCACGGCGCTCGCCACGCTCCACACGCAGGGCCTTCAGTGCACGCACGCGGCCTTCGTTGCGGGTACGGCGGGCCTTGATACCCTGGCGGATCCACACTTCTTCCTGGGCCAGGCGCTTGTCGAACAGCGCGTTGGCGGTTTCTTCAGCGGCCAGTGCGGCCTCCTTGTGCACCAGGAAGCTGGCGTAGTCACCGTTCCAGTCGATCAGGCCGCCGCGGTCCAGTTCGAGGATACGGGTGGCCAGGTTCTGCAGGAACGAACGGTCGTGGGTGATGAACAATACCGCGCCGTTGAAGCCACGCAAGGCCTCTTCGAGCCAGGCGATGGCACCGATGTCCAGGTGGTTGGTCGGTTCGTCGAGCAGCAGCAGGTCAGGCTCGGACACCAGCGCCTGGGCCAGCAGTACGCGGCGGCGCCAGCCACCGGACAGCTCGGCCAGGGTCTTGTCGGCCGGCAGCTGCAGGCGGCTGAGTGTGCTTTCCACCACCTGCTGCAGGCGCCAGCCGTCGCGGGCTTCCAGCTCGTGCTGGACGTGCATGAGTTTTTCCAGGTCTTCATCGCCCTGGATGTTCATGCTCAGGTGGTGGAACTGCGCCAGCAATTCGCCCACGCCGTCCAGACCAGCGGCTACCACGTCGAACACGGTGCGCTCGTCGGCCACCGGCAATTCCTGTGGCAACTCACCGATCTTCAGGCCAGGAGCACGCCAGATTTCACCGTCGTCGCCCTTCTGCTCGCCCTTGACCAGGCGCAGCATGCTCGACTTGCCGGTGCCGTTGCGGCCGATGATGCACACCCGCTCGCCACGAGCGATCTGCCAGGACACTTTGTCCAGCAGCGGCATGGCGCCGAATGCGAGGGACACATCGCTGAATTTGAGCAGGGTCATGTTCGTCTCCATAAATCGGGCGCGCATTCTACCTGACTTGGCCTTCGACGGCATCCGCCAGGCCAACCGGTAGGCACCTGGCGACATCTGGTCGAACTTAATATCCCGATACAAGCACAGTGCTTTCACCCACTGCCGGCAAACAGCTAAGCTAAGGCAATAGCTTTCAATAGTGCTGGCTCCGCCGACACTTCCCATGGTTCAACTGCCCGGACGTATCATGCGCAGCCGCCTGTTACATATCGCATCCTGCCTGCTGCTTACCGCTGCCACCTGCGCAGCGCAGGCCACCGACCTGACCCTGCAACGCCAGTACTATGACGAGGCCAAGCGAGCGCTGGCCAAAGGCGACAAAGGCCCGTACCTGCGCTATGCCCAGGCCTTGAGCGACTACCCGCTGACGCCCTACCTGGCCTACGACGAACTCACCGCCCGCCTGAAGAGTGCCAGCAACCAGGAAATCGAAGGTTTCCTGGCCAAGCATGGCGACCTGCCCCAGGCCAACTGGATGAAACTGCGCTGGTTGCGCTGGCTGGCAGAACGCGGCGAGTGGGATACGTTCGTCAAGTACTACGACCCCAAGCTCAACTTCACCGAACTGGACTGCCTCAACGGCCAATACCAGCTCAGCCACGGCCTGCGCGCCGAAGGTTACGCCACCGCCGACAAGCTGTGGAACGTCGGCAAATCGCAACCTGCCGCCTGCGACACACTGTTCGGCATGTGGGCAGCCGAAGGCCAGCTGACCGAGGCCAAGCGCTGGGAACGCACCAAGCTGGCCGCCCAGGCGCGCAACTACGGCCTGGCCAACACCCTGGTCAAGACCCTGACCACCCTCGGCCCGCAGGGGCGCCTGCTGATCGACGTCGCGCAGAAGCCCGAGCTGCTCAACCAGCCGTCGCGCTTTACCCCGGTCAACGAGGCCATGTCCGACGTGGTCAGCCTCGGCCTTCGTCGCCTGGCCCGGCAGAACCCGGAGCGGGCCATGGCACTGCTCGACGATTACGCCCAGCGCATGCACTTCTCGGGTGACGAAAAAGTGGCCATCGCCCGCGAAATCGGCCTGACCCTCGCACGCCGCTACGACCCACGCGCGCTCGACCTGATGACCCGCTATGACCCCCAGCTGCGCGACAACACCGTCAGCGAATGGCGCCTTCGCCTGCTGCTGCGCCTGGGCCGCTGGGAGGACGCCTACGAGTTGACCAAGCGCCTTCCCCAGGACCTGGCCAGCACCAGCCGCTGGAAGTACTGGCAGGCTCGCAGCCTGGAGCTGGCACAGCCAAACAACCCGCAGGTCCCGCTTCTTTACAAGGCCGCAGCGCGTGAGCGTGACTTCTATGGCTTCCTCGCCGCCGACCGGGCACAGACACCGTACCAGCTGAACAACAAGCCGCTGCTGCTGAGCCCACAACTGGTCAAGAAGGTTCGCAACACGCCCGGCATCCAGCGCGCACTGGAATTCCACGCCCGCGGCCAGATCGTCGACGGCCGCCGTGAGTGGTACCACGTCAGCCGCCACTTCACCCGTGACGAGATGGTTGCGCAGGCACGCCTGGGCTATGAGCTGCGTTGGTACTTCCCGGCTATCCGCACCATCAGCCAGGCCCGGTACTGGGACGACCTGGACATCCGCTTCCCCATGGCCCACCGCGACACGCTGGTGCGTGAAGCCAAGGTTCGCGGCCTGCATTCGAGCTGGGTATTCGCCATCACTCGCCAGGAAAGCGCCTTCATGGAGGACGCACGCTCACCCGTGGGCGCCAGCGGCCTGATGCAGCTGATGCCGGCCACCGCCAAGGAAACCGCACGCAAGTTCAGCATCCCGCTGGCCTCACCGGCGCAAGTGCTGAACCCGGACAAGAACATCCAGCTGGGTGCGGCCTACCTGAGCCAGGTACACAGCCAGTTCAACGGCAACCGGGTGCTGGCTTCGGCAGCCTACAACGCCGGGCCCGGGCGCGTGCGACAGTGGCTCAAAGGGGCCAAGCACCTGAGCTTCGATGTGTGGGTGGAGTCGATCCCGTTCGACGAAACGCGCCAGTATGTACAGAACGTGCTGTCGTATTCGGTGATCTACGGGCAGAAGCTGAATTCACCGCAGCCATTGGTGGATTGGCATGAACGGTATTTCGATGACATGTGATTGCTGTTGAGCCTGTACCGGCCTCTTCGCGGGTGAACCCGCTCCTACAAGAGTTTGAGCGGTCGTTGTAGGAGCGGGTTCACCCGCGAAGAGGCCGGCACAGGCAACACACCTATTCCAGGATTTCTACTTCCATCCCCACCTCCAGCCACCCACTGCCATCCACAGCCAGGTTCTGGCCGAACAGCACGTCGCCTTCTTTTTCGCGGAAAGTCTTCAGCGTAGCCATCGGCTCACGGTCAGCGCTACGCTCCCCGGTGACTGGATCGATGGTCGTGAAGATGCACCGCACACTGGGCTTGAGCACGCGAAACACCAAGCTGCCGATGCGAATCCGCTTCCAGCCATCCTCGGCAAACGGCTCCGCACCCTGCACCACCAGGTTGGGCCGAAAGCGCCGCATCGACATGGGCCGGCCAATACGCCGGTTAAGCTCGTCCAGCGAGCCCTGCCCAATCAGCAGCAAGGGGAAACCATCCGGAAACGCCGCACGGTCACTGTTCAAGCCGTAACCATTGGGCAGGTAACGCGCACGCTGCTCCGGGCAATGTACCAGGCGTACGGCTTTGCCCAGCAACTCACTCAACCAGGCCGCCGCGGCATCGCCAGCGTCCGGCACACGCAGGGTATCGCGCCAGATCGTCACACCGCGCAGGGCGTCATCGGCAGGCGGTACAGGCACCCGCAACGGCGCCTGTCCAGGGGCTTGCAGCAGCAACTGGCCGCTGTCGTCATCGCTCGCGTCGATCTGGCCAAGTTGTGGCCAGGCACGCTGGGTCAGGAAGCGTCCGTTTTCTTCCTCGACCACCATCCAGCGCCGGTCGCCTTGCAACCCCAGCAACCCCACCGGTGAGGCCTTCAGGCTTTGCGCCTGCCCCGACTTCACCGGGTATCGATACAACTCACTGAGAAACATCCCTGCTGCCTCGCTTCATGCCAAAAGCCAAGCTTATACCTGGCCGGTACAACGTTCACGCAGCGGTGGTATCCAGCAGCAGGCGCTGCTTGACCACATCGACCAGGCGATCAGGCTGGAACTTGGAAAGGAAGTTGTCACAGCCCACCTTCTTGACCATGGATTCGTTGAAACTGCCCGACAGCGAGGTGTGCAGCACCACATAGAGCTGGCGCAGACGAGCATCGCTGCGGATCTCGGTGGTCAGCCGATAGCCGTCCATTTCCGGCATTTCTGCATCGGTGAACACCATCAGCAGCTTTTCGCACACGTCTTCACCGGCGTCGGCCCAGCCCTTGAGCATGCGCAGCGCCTTCAGGCCATCACTGGCCACATGCAGCTTCATGCCCAGCTGGGACAAGGTATCGCGCAATTGCGCCAAGGCCACACTGGAGTCGTCCACCAGCAGCACTTCGCGGCCGCGGGCCCGGGCCAGCACTGGGTCGGCGAGCTTGTCGCCAGAAACCCGGGCGTTGTAGGGCACGATTTCGGCCAGCACCTTTTCCACGTCGATCACCTCCACCAGCTTCTCATCGACCTTGGTGATGGCAGTCAGGTAGTGCTGGCGACCGGCACTGGAAGGCGGCGGCATGATCGACTCCCAGTTCATGTTGACGATGCGGTCGACACCGCCTACCAGGAAGGCCTGCACCGAGCGGTTGTATTCGGTGACGATGATGGTGCTGTCCGGCCCCGGCTGTAGCGGGCGCATACCGATCGCCTGGGACAGGTCGATCACCGGCAGGGTCTGCCCGCGCAGGTTGACCACACCGCAGACATAGGCGTGGCGCTGGGGCATCAGGGTCAGCTTGGGCAGTTGCAGTACTTCCTGCACCTTGAACACGTTGATCGCGAACAGCTGGCGACCGGCCAGGCGAAACATCAGAATTTCCAGGCGGTTCTCACCCACCAGTTGCGTGCGTTGGTCTACCGTGTCGAGAATGCCAGCCATTGGAAAGCCCCCAGGCTTGAGTCGTAAAAGGTGAAATCATCTACCCTGTATCGGCGGCTTCACGCACACCTTGACCCTTGCGGGAAAATGCCGCGCGGATGATTGATATCACTTTACCATCATGCTTTACTGCCGACACGCCGGGGCAAATCAGGGGCACGACAAAAGTTCCCTACCCTAGCCCTTGATCAGGGAAACCCTTAGCAGCAATCGGGTGCAACCTGATGTTCGCGATATCCTTTAGCCATTAATGTGACGCCATTCTCATTGCATGAATGGAGTCAGGCTTTTGCTAGCTATCGTTTCGGCGTGCCCGCCCCCTGCGCCTACCCCACGCGCGGGGACTTGATGATGGACACTGCCTTATCGTTCGATGACGCCCTGCAGGGCTTTCTGCTGGATGCCCAGGTACTGCTGACCCAGGCCCAGGAATGCCTGCAGCATCTGGAGCTTATAGACAATGACCCGGATGCCTGCAGTTGCCTGAACAACACCCTCGACACTATCGCCCGTCAAGCTACGCGCCTGGGCCTGCGTGAAGTTGCCCACTACACCACCTCCCTGCAACAGTTGCTCGCCCCGGCCTGTCACGGTGGTTGCCTGCAGCGTGAAGCCTTACCCGCGATAGGGGCGTGCCTGACCTTGCTGGCCTGGCAGTTGGAGCTGGTCGATAGCCGTACAGGGCGACTGAACCTGGACATCGGTGAGCAACTGGTGCTGCTGGGTGAACTGGCCAAGGTCGTACAACCCCCCTTTGCGCCAGCCTGTGCGTCCTGCGATGAAGAAGGCAATGCGTGCATTCACCCGCACAATGACGCGGCAACCAGCGCCCTCCCCAACCGCTCTAACCGCATGCATTAACCTGGCGCAAAGTGCAACTAAGCAACTTTATTGAAACCCGACCATGGTCGAACTTTGAAAGTTCACCAGGCTTTCGGTGCATGCCGTTGAATCATTGCCGCGCTAGTTACAGCACAAGTGGGTACAGCGCGATTAAAGGGTGGCACTTTGCTACCCGAAAGCGCCCGACCAGTAGGCGTTTCAACGCGTTACCCGGCCGCGACCGATGCAATGCAAAGTGGTAATATGCGCCCCCACAAACGCTTGCAACCGGAACAACGGGGGCAAGAATACGTGTTCAAAAAAACAACGAAAGTACTGCGCCAAAGCCTCTGAGCAGCATTGTGCAAGGCCTCCATCAGCAATACTTCAGTGGCCTCCCTACCTATGTTTCCACGCTTGAAGACTTCTTTGCATTGCTGCTCCCGCGCCGCCGTGCTGCGCTGGGCAACGGTCGGGCTGTGCGTGGCCTCACTGATTGCCAACATGGCGCTGTACCTGGCCAACCAGGCAATCCCGGCCAGCCTGCTGGTGCTGCAGTTGGTCGCCACGCTGGGTGCTGTTGTACAACTGGGCCTGGGCGCCAGGTCGATCCACCTGCGCCCGGCCGAGCTGGCCGAGCGCATGCTCAAGGTGCAAGAAGACGAGCGCCAGCATCTGGGCCGGGAACTGCACGACGACATCGGTCAACTGCTCACCGCTGCCAAGCTGCAACTGCAGTGGCTGCAACGGCGCATGCCCGACGAGTTGCAGGGGCACTGCGACGCCCTGCGCAGCACGCTGGATGACACCCTCGGTAACGTGCGCGATGTTTCCGCGCTGCTCAACCCACGGCAGTTGGCCAGCCTTGGCCTGGAAGCCAGCCTGCGCGCACACCTGGTACGCACCCTGGCCACCAGCGGCGTGCACTGGAGCCTGGCGTGCAACCAGCGCCTGGGCGGCATCGACGAAGCCGTGGCCATGGCGGTGTTCCGTATTACCCAGGAGGCAGTGACCAACATGCTGCGCCACGCCCAGGCACACAACCTGGTCATCCGCCTGCAACGCACCCCTGAAGGGCTGTCGTTGTCGATCCAGGACGATGGTCGTGGTTTCGCCCCTGCCCGGCACCCGGCCGAGGCCGGTCAGCGCGGCCTGGCCGGCATGCAGGAGCGGGTAATCGCGCTGCAGGGCAGCCTCGACATCACCAGTCAGCCTGGCCGAGGCACGCAGATCGAAGCGATGTTCCCGTGGTCCCCGCGCACCCAGCAACGCGCCAGGAGTATTACCAACCATGACCTGTAGACTACTGCTGGTAGATGACCACTCGCTGATCCGCGCCGGGGTGCGGGCACTGGTCTGCGATATCCCCGGCTATGACGTGGTCGGCGAAGCCGACGACGGCAACCAGCTACTCGACCAGGTACGCACACTGGCGCCCGACATCATCTTGCTGGACATCTCCATGCGTTCGACCAGCGGCCTGGACGCCCTTACCCAACTGCGGGCCAGCGGCAGTACCTGCAAAGTGCTGATCCTGTCCATGCACACTGACCCGGACCTGATCATGCGGGCCCTGGAAAGCGGCGCCCACGGCTACCTGCTCAAGGACACCAGCGCCACCGAGCTGGAACAGGCGCTGGGTGCCGTACGCCACGGTGAGCGCTACCTCAGCCCGGCCATCGCCCACACCGTCATCAACCAGGCGCTGCGGCACACCAAACAAGGCAAGCCGAGCGCTGGCGAACGGCATAATCTGACGTCACGGCAACTTGAGATCCTGCGCCTGATCGTGCGCGGCAAGTCCACCCGGGAGATCGCTGCGGGCCTGGGCCTGTCCATCAAGACCGTGGAAACTCACCGCTCGCAAATCATGAAGCGCCTGCAGATTCACGACGTAGCCGGCCTGGTGCTGTTCGCCGTACGCGAAAAAATCATCAGCCTGGATGACTGAGCAACGGTGACCCGGCCGGCAGGTGCAGGTGCAACGCCGCCGGCCTTGCCTGAAAGCGCAGGTTGGCAGCCTGCAACGGCTCGCCATCGAGGTTGATGTCCAACCCTTGCGAACTCTTGATCTCGACCCATGGCAACCTGGCCCGAACGAACAGGCCGTCACCGCCCAACAGGTCCCGCAGAGCCCCCACCACTTCCTGTGGTGCAGGCAGAATAGCGACGTCAAGCAAACCGTCGTTGACCATGGCTTCGGGGCACAGCACCTGCCCGCCCCCAGCCTGTCGGCCATTGCCGATACCCAGCGCCAGCAAATCTCCTTGCCAATGGAAGCCTGGCCCCTGTAGCTCTACCGAAGCCGCCTGTAGCTCACTGAAGCGGGATAACCCGGTGAACAGGTAGGCGGCAGCGCCCAGCACTTTCTTGAGGTCTTCGGAGGTATTGGCGGTGACCTGGCTGCCAAAGCCACCCGTGGCCATGTTGAGGAACAACTGATCGCCAGCCTGCCCCAGGTCTATCGGTTGTGGCGCGACATTCAGCAAGGCCAGCGCCGATGCCGGCTCCAAGGGGATGCCAGCGGCTTTGGCAAAATCGTTGGCCGTACCCAAGGGCAACAAGGCCAGGCTGGCCTGGGTAGCGGCCAGGCCCATGGCCTCGGCCACATCACGCAACGTGCCGTCCCCGCCACCGGCGACGATATGGCTGTAGCCCGCTGCCAGTGCCTCGGCGACCAGCCGTTGGGCGTCGCCCGCCTCCCAGGTAACCCGTACATCCAGCACCCAGCCGCTATCGCGCAGGTCGCCCACGGCGCTGCGCACGTCTTCGTTCATCGCCTGCTTGCCGTGCAGCACCAGCATTGCCTTGCGCCCTTGCATGTGCGCGTCTCCGTAAAATGGACCACCCCCTATCTCGACCACTGGCCTGCCCGGATCGTTGCATGGCCTGGAAAAAACATTGGGCCGGCGCCAGGCCTGCAACTGATCGCATCGCCGGTCATTTTTTCCACACTTGGCAATCCCGGCTATGCTCAGCAAATACCCCTATTGCCATGGACGCGCCCGGCAGTGGCTCCCCCACTGCTGTCAACGGGCGCGTTTTGCTATCTGCAGCCTTTTGCGAGGACTTTGGGTCATGCGCATTCTCTGGACACTGCCCTACCTGCCTTGGCCGACCACCAGCGGCCACAAGACCCGGCAATACCATCTGCTGCGCGCACTGGCCCAGCGCGGCCACCGGATTACCCTGCTGGTGCAGTCGAAGATCCCTCTCTGCGACGCAGCTCGTGAGGCCCTCGAGCCACTCCTCGAACGCCTGATCGTGCTACCCCGCAGGCCGCTGCACAGCCCACTCAACCTGCTGGCTTCCCCCATCATCGACTACCCCATGCGGGCAATCATCAATGGCCTGGCACCTTGCCTGCGGCACCGGTTCGAGCAACTGCTGGACGAACCCTGGGACGTGATCCAGATCGAGCACAGCTACAGCTTCCAGCCGTTCGAAAAAGCCCTGCAGGCTCGCAGGCTGCCCTTCATGCTTAGCGAGCACACCCTGGAGTCGGTAATGGGCGGTGCCTGCCACGATCGCCTGCCGCTGTGGCTGCGCCCGCTCAACGCCTTCGACCGCTGGCGCTACCGGCGCTGGGAGCACCGTGTGCTGCGCCAGCCCACCGAACTGGTGGCTGTCAGCGCCCACGATGCCGAGCTGATCGCGCAGATCAGTGGGCGCCCGGTGAATGTGGTGGTCAACGGCGTGGACTGTGATTTCTACCAGCAGGTGCAACCTGCGCTGCACAGCCAGCGTCTGTTGTTCGTCGGCAATTTCGAATACGGCGCCAATCTGGAGGCCATCGAGTGGGCACTGGACGACATCATGCCGAAGGTGTGGATGAGCAACCCGGCGGTGCGCCTGGCGATTGCCGGGCACGCCATGCCGGCCAACTGGAAGCTTCACTGGAACGACCCACGCATTGAATGGTTCGGCTACCGCCCCGACCTGCGTGAACTGCAACGACGTTCCGCGCTGTTCTTTGCCCCCTTGCGCTATGCCGGTGGCTCGAAGGTGAAAATCCTCGAAGCGATGGCCGCCGGCTTACCCGTGATCACCACCGACAAGGGCGTTTCAGGCCTGACCGTGAACAACGGCGAACACTACTTGGGCAGTGACGACGGTGATCAACTGGCATTGCTGATCACCCAGCTGCTCAATCAGCCCTGGCGCATGAGCCAGTTGAGCGATGCCGGGCGCCAGTTTGCCCGCCAGCGCCACGACTGGAGCGTGGCTGCCCAACAACTGGAGAATGTGCACATACGCCTGACCCAGGCGGCACCGGACGAGGCCGCGCCGCTGGCCAGTGCCTGGCTGGGCCGCTCAGCCAAGTAGCTCGCTGAAGGGGATGAATGGCACGATGTCGCCCTGCTTCGGCGTGCTGCCTTCACGCACTTCCACCAGGCCCTCCGCCCAGGCTGCGCTGCGCAGCACACCCGAGCTCTGGTTCTTGTAGATGCGCACGCGGCCCTGTTCGATGCGCGCGCGCAGGTATTCGCGGCGCGTACCCGGCTTGGGCCAGTCAAACCCGGCCGGCATGTCGAACCGCAACGGCGTGACGTCAATCACACCCTGACGACGCAGCAGGTAGGGCCTGGTCAGCAGACCGAAGGTGACCAAGGTCGAGGCCGGGTTACCCGGCAAGCCAATCACCGGCACGCCCTGGAAGTGGCCGAAGGTCAGCGGCTTGCCCGGTTTGATCGCCAGCTTCCACAACGCCAGTTCGCCGGCCTCGCGCAGGGCGGCACCGAGGTAGTCGGCCTCGCCCACCGAGACGCCTCCGGTGGACAGAATCAGGTCTACGCCACCCAGTTCAGCCAGGCAGGCGCGAGTGCGGGCCAGGTCATCCGGCAGGATGCCGGCATCGACCACTTCGCAACCCAGCCGCTGCAACCAGCTGACCAGCAGCCTGCGATTGCTGTTGTAGATCTGCCCAGGCCCGAGCGGCAGGCCTGGCTCGACCAGTTCGTCGCCGGTGGACAGCACCGCCACTTTTACCTTGCGCACCACGTCCAGACGGCCATGCCCCAAGGTCGCCGCCAGGCCCAGTTCGATCGGCCCAAGGCGGGTGCCGGCGCTCATCACCTGCTCGCCCTTGCGGGTCTCCTGACCTTGAGGGCGTATGTTCTGCTCGGTGCGCAACGCTTCGAGAAAGCGCACCCGGCCATCTTCGAGTACTTCGGTGTTTTCCTGCATCTCGACGCAGTCGGCCCCCTCCGGCACAGGCGCGCCGGTGAAGATCCGCGCGCAGGTACCCGGTTGCAGCGGCTGGGGCGCATGGCCGGCGAAAATACGCTGGCTGACCGGCAGCGGCTGGCCCTGCCAGTCAGCCAGGCGCAAGGCATAACCGTCCATGGCGCTGTTCGGCCAGGGCGGCAGGTCGAGCGAGGCCACCAGGTCGGTGGCCAGCACGCGGCCCTCGGCTTCGGCCAGCGGCAGGTTTTCGGTCTCGCGGATCGGTGCAGCTTCGGCCAGCGCCAGCAGTTGCTCCAGCGCCTGTTCCACCGGCATCAGCGGCCGGGCCTGGCTGACCTCAGCCACGGCTGTCACAGGCCGCTGCCTGCTTCAGGTGCGCCACGAAGTTGCAAGGGCGATGACGGGCATCGAGCTGCTCGGCCAGGATGCCATCCCAACCGGTACGCACAGCGTTGGTGGAGCCTGGCAGGCAGCACACCAGCGTGCCGTTGGCCAGCCCGGCCAAGGCACGCGACTGCACGGTGGAGGTGCCAATGTCGGCCACGGAAATCTGCCGGAACAGCTCACCAAAGCCGTCTACTTGCTTGTCCAGCAGGCAGGCCACCGCCTCGGGGGTGCTGTCGCGACCAGTAAACCCGGTACCGCCGGTAATCAGCACCACTTGCACGTTGTCATCGGCGATCCATGTGGCGACCTGGGCCCGGATCTTGTACAGGTCATCCTTGAGCAGCACACGCTCGGCAAGGCGGTGACCGGCGGCGCTCAGGCGGTCGACGAACATCTGGCCAGAGGTGTCGGTGTCGAAGGTACGGGTGTCGCTGACCGTGAGCACGGCGATGTTCAGCGCCACGAAGGGGGTATCTGCCTTGGCTTTCATGGGTGTCCGTCACAACAGGATGAGATGGACGCAGTTATATCACAGCGCACCTTTTCCAGCGTTGCCCCCCTCAGCCTTGCCTTGGGTCAAGAGAACGAATTAATCGCTATGCTGCACTTGGAGTGAACTTGCACTAACGTCCTGCGTCATAAATGTCATCTAGCACCATCGCACTTGGAGAAACACGATGATCAAACGGACCCTACCCGCCTTCCTGCTTGCCTTGGGTTTGGGCGCCCTTGCTGGCTGCTCGACCCCAACCGTCATTACCCTGAACGATGGCCGGGAGATCCAGGCAACCGACAAACCGTCCTACGATGAAGACTCTGGCTTCTATGAATTCGAGCAACTCGACGGCAAGCGCACACGCCTGAACAAGGACCAGATCCGCACCGTCAAAGAGCTCTGATCAAGGCCCCGTTCAGGCTATGGCCCTTTAAACAACAAGGGCTTGCGAGCAAAAACGGGATGCAGTAGGATTTTGTTCATCGGAGTGTAGCGCAGCCAGGTAGCGCGTCTCGTTCGGGACGAGAAGGCCGCAGGTTCGAATCCTGTCTCTCCGACCAAATCCTTGTCACAAAGCCCGCCATGTGCGGGCTTTGTGTTGTGTGCGAAAAATACGTCAGTGCGCGGCTTCAGCCTCTATGGCACCTGCAACTCCTGCAGACCGAGTCAGGCACTCAGGCGGGAGGTGACTTCGCCCAACTGCCCTGACAAACCATGCAGGCGCTGCCCCGCCTGCTCGGTATGCTGCACCGCTTCCTGGTTGGCCGTGGCAATTCGGGTAATTTCGATCAGGTTGCGCGAGATATCTTCGGCCACGCTGGTCTGCTCCTCGGCCGCTGTGGCGATCTGCCGGTTCATGTCGCGGATCGCTTCCACCGCCTGCGTGATACGTTGCAGCATCTGCCCGGCCTGCTCGACTTGCTCAGCCCCTTCCTGGCTACGTTGCTGGCCACTTTCGATGGCCTTGACCGCCTCCACAGCCCCTGACTGTACCGCTTCGATGATCTGGTGAATTTCTGCAATCGACGCTGCCGTGCGCTGGGCCAGGCTACGCACTTCATCGGCGACCACCGCAAAACCACGCCCGGCTTCGCCAGCACGGGCCGCTTCGATGGCCGCGTTAAGCGCCAGCAGGTTGGTCTGTTCAGCAATGCCGCGGATCACTTCCAGCACTTTGCCTATCCGTGTGCTGTCATGCTCCAGATCGCGAATTACCGTTGCCGTGCCGGCGATTTCGCGGTTGACCAGCCCGATGATGTCGATGGTCTGCTGCATCACCTGCTCGCCGGCCTGGGCGCTGTGGTCGGCGTCATCGGCCGCGCGGGCCGCCTCGGCAGCGTGGCGAGCGACCTCTTGGGCAGTGGCGGACATTTCGTGCATGGCCGTGGCTACCTGGTCGGTACGCTGGAACTGGTCATGAGTACCGCGGGCCATGTCACCGGCAATACTGCGCAACTGGCCGCTGGCACCTTCCAGCTCCTGAGCGTTGTCCTGCAGCCGGCCGACGGTATCGGCAAGGAAGTCACGCAGGGTGTTGGCCGCCCGCGCCAGGCGCCCCAGCTCATCCTCCCGACGGCTGTCGACCCGGGCAGCAAAGCTGCCTTGGCTGAGCTGCGCGACGTACTCGATCAACTGGCGGATCGGCTCGATCAGGCTACGGTTGACCAGCCACAGGCTGAGCAGCCCCACCAGCACCGCTGAAGCCAGCATCACCAGCAGGCCCAACCATACCGTGCGCTCGGCACTGGCATTGATGCTGGCTGCACGCTGGCGAGCATCGGCGCGCAGTTGCTCGACCAGTTCGCTCATTTGCTCACTGGCGGCACGGTCCACGCCTTTGACCGCCCGGTCGCCCGCTACCGGGTCGCCGCCTGCCGCCAGGAACGCCTGGCGGCCTTGTGCATAGGCCTGGCCCAACTGGCGGTGGCTGTCGCGCAATTGCTGCAGCGACGCCTTGAGCCTGGCATCGCTGTTGTCGATCAATTGCCCGAGCAGTTGTTGAACTTGCTGTTCTCGGGCCTGGAACTGCTGCCAGTACTTGTCCATTTCCGCAGGCTGGCGCCCTCGCAACAGCACGTTCTTCCATTCCTGCACCTGGATCTTGAACTGCAGGTTGGCTTCGTCAATCAATTGCGAGGCCCGCAGCGGCCCGTCGACCAGCTCGGCGTAGCCACGCACGCTGGACGACAGGAACTGGAAACACACCAGGGCGATCAGCAGCATCGCCAGCACACTGCCGCCGAGCAGCGAGAGAATTTGCACTCTGAGGGATTTACGCAACATCGAGGGTCTCGGAACCAGAGGGAGTAGGCTGAGGCCGCTGTACAGCCTCATTACTGGCAGGCCAAAAAAAAGCTGCCATCACGCAATGGCAGCCAGGTCGAGCACTTACGCAACAGTTGAGGCAAATCTTCTCAGGCAATTACTACAGAAATGTTACAAGGCCACGACACGCTAGCCCGTGGTGAATTGCAGCGCTGCCAGCCGCGCATACAACGGGCTGTCCTCAATCAACTGACGGTGGGTGCCCACCGCCACCAGCCGGCCCTGGTCGATGACCGCGATGCGCTCGGCATGCTGTACCGTGGCCAGGCGATGGGCGATCACCAGCGTGGTACGGCCGGCCATCAGGCTGGGCAGCGCTTGCTGGATCAAGTATTCACTTTGTGCATCAAGGGCACTGGTGGCTTCGTCCAGCAACAGGATCGGCGCATCGACCAGCAAGGCCCGGGCAATCGCCAGGCGCTGGCGTTGCCCGCCGGAAAGGCCGATGCCGCCCTCCCCCAGCGGGGTCTGGTAGCCTTGGGGCAATTGCCGGATGAATTCGTCGGCATGGGCGCCGCGGGCTGCTGCTTCGACTTCAGCCAAGGTCGCCTCGGGCCGGCCATAACGAATGTTGGCCTCCACCGTGCCACGGAACAGCGAGGGGTTTTGTGCCACCAAAGCGAACTGCCGGCGTAGCTGGTCGGGATCAAAGTCGGTAACCGGCTGACCATCGAGCAGGATGCGCCCTTGCTGTGGGTCGTAAAAGCGCAGCAACAGATCGAACAGGGTCGACTTGCCTGCCCCGGAAGGGCCTACCAGGGCGACGGTCTGCCCGGGTTCGATGGTCAGGCTCAGGCCGTCGACAGCTGCCACCGTGGGCCGTGAAGGGTAAGCGAACACGACCTGTTGCAGCTCGATATGACCGCTGGCCCGCGGCTGCGGCAGCACCTGCGCCACGTCGGGGGGCAGGATGGCACTGCGCGCGGCCAACAGTTCGGCAATGCGCTCGGCTGCACCCGCGGCCCGTTGCAGCTCGCCGATCACCTCACTGAGGGTACCGAAGGCGCTGCCGACGATCAGGCTGTAGAACACGAATGCTGCCAGCTCGCCTGCGGATATACGCCCGGCGATCACATCCATGCCGCCGACCCACAGCATCACCCCCACCGCCCCCAACACCAGCACGATCACCAGGGTAATCAGCCAGGCACGCTGTGTAATCCGCTTGCGGGCAACAGTAAACGCTGCTTCGACCGTATCGGCGAACAGTTCGCGGTCGTGCGCCTGGTGGTTGTAGGCCTGCACGGTCTTGATCTGCCCCAGCGTCTCAGCCACGTAGCTGCCCACATCGGCGACTCTGTCCTGGCTCTGCCGCGACAGGCTGCGCACCCGACGGCCGAACAACAGGATCGGTGCCAACACCAGCGGCAGCGTTACCACCACGATGCTGGTGAGCTTGGGGTTGGTGATGAACAGCAATACCACACCGCCAATGACCATCAGCGCGTTGCGCAGGAACATCGACAGCGATGAACCGATCACTGATTGCAGCAAGGTGGTGTCCGCAGTCAGCCGAGACTGGATCTCGGAGCTGCGGTTGTCCTCGAAAAAACCTGGGTGCAGGCCGATCAGGTGATCGAAGACCGCACGACGGATATCGGCCACACAACGCTCGCCAATCCACGACACCAGATAGAAACGGCTGAAGGTACCCACCGCCAGCGCCAGCACCAGCAGCAGGAACAGCCCGATGGTCTGATTGAGCTGGTGCGCGGAGCGGGTCATGAAGCCTTGATCCACCAGCAGGCGGATACCTTGGCCCATCGACAGGGTGATGGCAGCGGTGACCACCAGCGCCAGCAATGCCAGCAGCACCTGGCGGCGATAAGGGCGAACGAACTGCCAGGCCAGGCGCAAGGCACGGCGTTGGCGCAGGGAAACCGATTCGGGCATGGCGACGACCACAAAGGGTGGGGAAGCGGCAGCCTACCACTCATCCCGGTCGGGAGACTGCATGAAGGTTGCTATAACGCATCGATCTAACCAGCTTATGGAGCTTTCACAGGGTTTCTGCTGGACTGTTGCTGCCGTGACCCGGAAGCTGTCACAGGCCAGTCACGGCGCAGGGCTACCCTGAGCTTGAACCTGAAGAGGAGACAGTGCATGAGCTTGCAGCATGGCAGTGATAACCAGAAGCCCCAGACTTCCCCACAACCGCAAGTATGCGGTTCGATCATCGACGCCAAGGGGCGCGAAGTGCCGATCACCGAGCAGATGATCCAGCAGGCCTGCAAGGCCCTGGAAGAAAGCCGTGTCGAGCGCGTACGCAAAGGTTGATCGGCGAATTCTCTGCAACCCGGCGCTTGCGCCGGGTTTTTATTGGCCCAGCCAGTGGGCTTGGCCGCCCCAACAGGTAACCACACCTACCTGCAAGGTCAAGACAAGGCGTGCTTAGACCAACACCCCACCCAGGGCACTGACCAACTGCGCCAACTGCGGCGCCTCCCCGTGCAAGCGCACGGCCAGCCCCTCGATCTCGCGCCTTGGCGGGTATTGCTTGCGCAACTGGTCGAACGCCGCTCGCTGTTGCTGCGGATCATCGCTGAGGCTACGGCGGAAATCGGCATCATCACGGCGCGGGTCATACACGGCGCGACACAGGGTGGCCAAGGCCCAGGACAGGTCGGTGCTGGCATCCAGCTCAATCTGTGCCAGCGGTGGTTTGGGCAGCAGCTCGGCCAGCCGCACCTGCTCGTTCACACCGAGGAAGCGGCACAGCGCCTGGTAGATCCGCGCCGTGCCACGCTGGCGGCCATCGAGGCTATAGCCGGCAATGTGCGGCGTAGCCAGGGTGCACAGGTCGGCCAACTGCAGGTCGACCTGCGGCTCCCCTTCCCACACATCCAGCACCGCGTGCACGTCTTCGCGGTCCAGCAGCAGCTCGCGCAGGGCCACGTTGTCCACCACCGGGCCACGGCTGGCGTTTACCAGCCAGGCACCCGGGCGCAACTGTGCCAGCTGCGCCTGCCCCAGCAGGTGCCAGGTCGGGTGCTGGCCGCCGCGTTGCAACGGGGTATGCAAGCTGATCACATCGCACTGCTGCAGGATGGTTTCGAGGCTGACGTAGTCGCCGCCCTCGGCGGCCTGACGCAACGGGTCGCACACCAGCACCTTCCAGCCCAGGCCATGCAGCACCCGCACGAGGCGGCCACCCACTTCACCCGCGCCCACTACGCCATACACGCGCTCGGGCAATGCCACGCCATCCAGTTCGGCCAGGGTCAGCAGGCTGCCCAGCACGTAATCGACCACGCCGCGGGCATTGCAGCCAGGTGCGCTGCTCCAGTGGATGCCAGCTTCTGCAAAGTAGTCCAGGTCCAGGTGATCAGTGCCGATGGTGCAGGTGCCGACAAAGCGTACACGGCTGCCTTCGAGCAACTGACGGTCGACCTTGGTCACCGAGCGCACCAGCAGGATATCGGCGTCCTTGACGCTGGCAGCATCGAGGCTTCGGCCGGGGTAGCGGCGAATTTCACCGAAACCCTGGAAGAAGGCATCGAGCAGCGGGATGTTCTCGTCGGCAACTATCAGCATGGCGCTCTCCTGTCTGGGGAGCGCAGTGTAGGCGCAACGCCGGGCGTGTTCCAGAGCGATTCAGTCGGCTTTCTTGCGGATCCAGTACAGGAAAGTGCCGGCGTCCTCTTGCTGCTGCAGCAGCTCGTGGCCCAGGAAGTTGCAGAACTTGGGGATGTCGCGGCGGGTCGACGGGTCGGTGGCGATGACCTTGAGCAGGCCGCCGGCGGCCAGGTTGCGTACGTGCTGGTGCAGCATCATCACCGGTTCCGGGCAGTTCAGGCCGGTGGCATCGAGGATGGCGTCGGGGGTGAAATCGGTCATGGGGGGCTCCGAAAATGATCGCTATTGTCGCGCATAGCGCGACGCGGTCCAAGCACGGCTTTCAAACCCAGCGCTCTTGATCTCGATCTTGATCTTGATCTCGATCTTGATCTTGATCTTGATCTTGATCTTGATCTTGATCTTGATCTTGATCTTGATCTTGATCTTGATCTTGATCTTGATCTTCGCGACTTCAGGAGGCCGAACGCAGGCCTTGCGAAGGCAGGTGACGGGCATGGATGCCCGTCAAGCGCTGAGGCCCCAGGATGGGGCCTTCGGCGCGGTCCTGCCGGGAGCAAGGCCGGAGTGAGGGGACCCCGGAGCGCAGCGCAGGGGCCGGATGATGGGAGCGCAGCGTTTTTTGGTTACTTTTTGTCGCGTTTGACAAAAAGTGACTCGCCGTAAGGGCGAAAAGGTGAGTCAGTGTCGCCATCGCGAATGGACTGTTCGCTGAGTCAAAACAGACGAATTTGCTTCTTGCTTCTTGCTTCTTGCTTCTTGGATGTGGGCATTCACATCGAGTAGGTATTCATTCACGCAGGTGGCGCACAGTCACCTTTCCGCCCTTACGGCCATCCCTTTCAAGGTCTTTTGGTTTTGGCGGCTTTGATGACCCGATCCGTCGAAACATGAGCATGTACAGCCGTCCCTTGCACCCAGGCCTTCGCTTTGAGCACCTTGGGGCCTCGTGGGCTTTTCGCAACCTGTCTGGGCTGGATGTTTCTGGCCAGCTCCAGCAGGCGCTGAGCCAGGTTTTCCATCGGAACAACGGGCATGTACTCGGATGGCAGGGCAATCTGCATGCCTTCGTAACCCCCTCTGATCTGCACCGCCAAGTGATAGATCGAGGCTTCCCAATTCTCGGGCAAGGCATCGCGGTGAGCCTGTTCAACACTTCGCTTGAGCAAGGCCAGAACGTTGTATGCCAGCACGGCAGTGGTGAATCCAAGCAAGGCGGCTCGCGGACTGCCGAGGGTTTCAATTTCACTTTCCAGAATTGCTTCCAACCGCTGGAACATCCCTTCAATGCTCCAGCGGCGCCGATAGAAGTCTGCGATCTGTTGCGCACTGATGCTCTCGGGCAGGTTGCTCCAGAACATCAAGCTGTTATCACCTGAGTCGTTTGGTGAATGAAGCGTTAACTCGACACGTCGCCAGCGGTGCCCGCCTTTTACTTCGATGGATTGCTCGCGCACAGTGCCTGTGGCGACGGGCATCGGTGCTTGCCACTCACCTTCCTGGATCAAGCGTGGATGCTTGGCCTGCTGGCGAATGACAAATGATGTCTTCACCTGTTCGCACGCCTCCATTACAGGCAGCGTGCAGTAGAGACGGTCAGCGATCCAAACCTGATTGGTCTTTGCTTCAGCCAGCAACGGCAAAACACAAACTCGTTCGCTTGCGTAGGCGTCCTCGCACGGCTGGAGGTCAATTACCTGATCCAGGTCGGGGTCGTAAACCACCACCGAAAACCCGGGGCGAGCCGCTCCGCGCTCTTGGCGCAACGCGCCAAGACGCTTTTCGGTAGAGGCCAAGTGGCTGCCATCGACCACCCGAACTTGCCAATCAGGAAGCATGGCTGAGCAGCCCAACTCATGGATTGTCGGCGCCAAGCGCTGCGCGCAGCCTGTCACCAGAGCACGCAACAGGGCAGGTTCGGTTCGACTGATCTTGTCGTACAGAGCTGCCAGGCTGACGGGAAGGTCGTCCAGTTGTCTTGCCGCAGCATGCAGCGATGGCTTCAAGCCCAATGAAACAAGCGACATCAACTTGATAATGGTCGAGAACAGCAGCTCGCGAGAATACTGCCGTTGGCGGTGCTCCTCGAAAACCTGATCGACCCACTCCGGCGCAATGGCCTGCTCCAAGGCAAGTTTGGCCATTACGCTGGCGGGTGCTTTTTTCTCGAATCGCGCTAGTACATCAGCCCACATCGCTCGGGTCTTCCTGACTGGATTTCAGCGAATTCTACCGAAGACCTTGAAAGGGATGGCCCTTACGGCGGGTCACTTTTTGTCAAACGCGACAAAAAGTAACCAAAAAACGCTGCGCTCCTATCATCCGGCCCCTGCGCTACGCTCCGGGGTTCCCTCGCTCCGGGCTTGCTCCCGGGAGTACGCGCTGCAGGCCCCATCCATGGGGCCTCAGCGCTTGACGGGCATCCATGCCCGTCACCTCCCTTCGCAAGCCCTACGCTCGGCCTCCTGAAGTCGCAATCTGCGTCGCCTGAACTATCGCGCGCTTAGAAGCAACAGCAAAAGCAGAAGCAGACGCAGACGCAGAAGCAGAACGACGTGCTGGCCTCAGCGTGGCTTCAAATCGAGCCGCCGCAGGTGGCACGTCACTTCCTCGCGGTCGTGGTACAGCTGCTTGCAGGCAATCGACACCCTGATCTTGCGTGCCTTGAATGTTGCCTCCATACGGTCGAGCAGGCGCCGTACTTCGGCATAACGCTGCTTCATCGGCAACTTCAGGTTGACCACCGCCTCGCGGCACAGCCCCTCACCCAGCCAGGTTTCAATCAGCGAGGTGGTACGCGCCGGCTTCTCGACGATATCGCACACCATCCAGTCTACCGGCTGCTTCGGCTGCCAGGTAAACCCATCGGCCATCAAGTGCTGGACCAGGCCGGTGTCCATCAGGCTTTCGGCCATAGGCCCGTTGTCGATGGCTGTCACCAGCATGCCACGGCGCACCAGCTGGTAGGTCCAGCCACCCGGCGAGGCTCCCAGGTCGACGCCGGTCATGTCATCACCCAGGCGCTGCTCCCACTGCTCACGCGGGATGAACTGGTGCCAGGCTTCTTCCAGTTTGAGCGTCGAACGGCTAGGTGCCTCGCGAGGGAACTTCAGGCGTGGGATGCCCATGGGCCACAAGGCGCTGTTGCTGGCCGATGCAACGCCGACAAATACCCGCCGGCCGCTGATGAAGGTCAGCAGCAAGCGTGGGCGACCGGGGTCGTCGACCAGGCGGCCGGCCTTCTCCAGGGCCTTGCGCAACGGCACTTCGAACTTTCGGCAGAAGGTGGACAATTCCTTGCCTTCGTTGCTGTCCAGCACCTCCAGCCAAAGGCTACCGAACACCGGGAAGTCAGCCAACTGCGCCAGCAGTACGCTGATGCGGTCTCTTTCCGGCAGTTCGACGTAACCGCCACGTGCCCACTGCCGCGGGAAAATCAGCTGGTTGAAACGCAGCTCCCCCATCAAGCGCTCGGCACCGCCCTCCTCGCTACAGACAAACTCGGCACTGGCACTTTGCGGCTTGCCTTTGGCATAGCCGGCAACACCCAGGCGGGCGGCATGTTCGCTGATTTCGGCGCAAACCTCGCCCTCGAAACCGGGCCGGCAATGCATGAACAGGGTATTCATCTCTCACTCCACTACGGCTGGCGCACCACAGGCGCCGGCAGGGCGGCGATGATAAAGGAAGTTCGGAACCTGCGACACGCCCCGCCGGTCCAGAAAAAGGTCAGGTAGCGTAAACCGGTCTAACCTGACCATTCAGCCAGGTCCGTGCCGTGCGGACCGATACAGAGCGGTGCTGCCGGCAAACCGTGAATATTTGCCGGGCACCGGTGCAGAAGGAGTTGGCAATGCCCTCGCTCGATAGCCTGAACACCCTCAAGCCCCTCAAGGTCGGCGACAAGACCTACCACTACTTCAGCCTCACCGAGGCCGCCCGCCAGCTGGGTGACCTGCAGCGCCTGCCCATGTCGCTGAAAGTGCTGCTGGAAAATCTGCTGCGCTGGGAGGATGGCGCGACCGTCACCGGCGACGACTTGCGCGCCATTGCCCAATGGCTTGGCGAACGGCGCTCCGACCGCGAGATCCAGTACCGCCCGGCGCGGGTGTTGATGCAGGACTTCACCGGCGTGCCCGCCGTGGTCGACCTGGCGGCCATGCGCGCCGCCATGGCCAAGGCTGGCGGCGACCCGCAACGGATCAACCCGCTGTCACCGGTCGACCTGGTGATCGATCACTCGGTAATGGTCGACCGCTACGGCACGCCGCAAGCCTTTGCCGAAAACGTCGACATCGAAATGCAGCGCAATGGCGAGCGCTATGCCTTTCTGCGTTGGGGCCAGAGCGCCTTCGACAACTTCCGCGTGGTCCCCCCGGGCACCGGCATTTGCCACCAGGTCAACCTGGAATACCTGGGCCGCACGGTGTGGACCCGTGAGGCCGACGGCCGCACCTATGCCTTCCCCGATACCTTGGTGGGCACAGACTCGCACACCACCATGATCAACGGCCTGGGCGTACTCGGCTGGGGTGTCGGCGGCATCGAAGCGGAAGCGGCCATGCTCGGCCAGCCGGTATCGATGCTGATCCCCGAAGTGATCGGCTTCAAGCTGACCGGCAAGCTGCGGGAGGGCATCACTGCCACTGACCTGGTGCTGACCGTGACACAGATGCTGCGCAAGAAAGGCGTGGTGGGCAAGTTCGTCGAGTTCTACGGGGACGGCCTGGCCGAGTTGCCCCTGGCCGACCGCGCAACCATCGCCAACATGGCACCGGAATACGGCGCCACCTGTGGTTTCTTCCCGGTCGACCAAGTCACTCTGGACTATCTGCGCCTCTCGGGCCGCCCCGAAGCGACCGTGCAACTGGTCGAGCAGTACTGCAAGGCACAGGGCATGTGGCGCCTGCCCGGCCAGGAGCCGTCATTCAGCGACACGCTGGCCCTGGACATGGACGACGTCGAAGCCAGCCTGGCCGGGCCCAAACGGCCGCAGGACCGCGTAGCGCTGGGCCAGGTCAGCCAAGCCTTCGACCACTTCATCGAACTGCAGCCCAAACCGCTGGCCAAAGAAGTTGGCCGCCTGGAAAGCGAAGGTGGCGGCGGTGTGGCAGTGGGCAACGCCGACCAGACCGGCGCAGTCGACTACAGCCATCAGGGCCAGACCCACACCCTGCGCGATGGGGCCGTGGTGATTGCCGCGATCACCTCATGCACCAACACGTCCAACCCCAGTGTGATGATGGCTGCCGGGCTGGTGGCGAAAAAAGCACTGGAAAAGGGCCTGCAACGCAAACCTTGGGTCAAGAGTTCGCTGGCGCCGGGCTCCAAAGTCGTCACTGACTACTTCAAGGCAGCCGGGCTCACGCCTTACCTCGACCAACTGGGTTTTGATCTGGTCGGCTATGGCTGCACCACCTGCATCGGCAACTCCGGCCCGCTGGACGAGGCGATCGAAAAAGCCATTGGCAGCGCCGACCTCACCGTGGCCTCGGTGCTATCGGGCAACCGCAACTTCGAGGGCCGCGTGCACCCACTGGTCAAGACCAACTGGCTGGCCTCGCCCCCGCTGGTGGTGGCCTACGCCCTGGCCGGCAGCGTGCGCCTGGACTTGACGCGCGACCCGCTGGGGTCAGGCAAGGACGGCCAACCGGTCTACCTGCGGGATATCTGGCCGAGCCAGCAGGAAATTGCCGAGGCCGTGGCCAAGGTCGATACGGCGATGTTCCACAAGGAGTACGCCGAAGTGTTTGCCGGTGATGCGCAATGGCAGGCCATCGAGGTGCCACAGGCCGCCACTTACGTGTGGCAGGCTGACTCCACCTACATCCAGCACCCACCGTTCTTCGACGGCATCGGCGGGCCGCCGCCACAAATTGCCAATATTCACGGCGCACGGGTGCTGGCGCTGCTGGGCGATTCAGTGACCACCGACCACATTTCCCCCGCCGGCAACATCAAGACCGACAGCCCGGCCGGGCGCTACCTGCGGGAACAAGGTGTGGAGCCACGCGACTTCAACTCCTACGGTTCGCGGCGTGGCAACCACGAAGTGATGATGCGCGGCACCTTCGCCAACATCCGTATTCGCAACGAGATGCTGGCAGGTGAAGAAGGCGGCAACACCTTGCATGTGCCCACTGGCGAGAAGCTGTCGATCTACGACGCGGCCATGCGTTACCAGCAGGAAGGCACCCCGCTGCTGGTGATTGCCGGCCAGGAGTACGGCACCGGTTCGAGCCGCGACTGGGCTGCCAAGGGTACCAACCTGCTGGGGGTCAAGGCCGTGCTGGCAGAAAGCTTCGAGCGTATTCACCGCTCCAACCTGGTGGGCATGGGCGTATTACCGCTGCAATTCAAGGCTGGGCACAACCGCAAACAGCTGGGGCTGACCGGCAAGGAGCAGATCGATGTACTGGGGCTGGACGGCGCGCATATCCACCCTGGCATGAGCCTGCCCTTGCGCATTACCCGCGAAGATGGCCAACAGGAACAGATCGAGGTGCTATGCCGGATTGATACCCTGAACGAGGTGGAATACTTCAAGGCGGGGGGGATTCTGCATTATGTGTTGCGCCAGATGATCGCCAGTTGAGTCTGGCCGAAGATTCGTTCCGTTCTTGAAACCGAGCGCCGCGGGGGCGGCGCTCGATCTCTGCAATCAATGAATCAAATATCCATTCAATAAAACCAGCCGCTTGCCGATACCTGTCGAAAGCCCTGCGGACTATCACCCATGCGTAACAACCAGCCGATTACCCAGAGAGAACGGACTTTCCCAGCCCAGCAGCGGTTGATCTCCACTACCAACGCCAAGGGTGTGATCACCTACTGCAACGATGCCTTTATCGAAATCAGTGGTTTCACCCGCGAGGAGCTGACGGGCGCACCGCACAACCTGGTGCGCCACCCCGACGTACCGCCTGCCGTGTTTGCCCATATGTGGCAAACCCTCAAGCAGGGCCAGCCGTGGATGGGTATCGTCAAGAACCGCTGCAAGTCCGGCGACCATTACTGGGTCAACGCCTATGTCACCCCCATTTTCGATAACAACCAGGTTGTCGGCTTCGAGTCGGTGCGGGTCAAACCCACCGCCGAACAGATCCGCCGCGCCGAGGCCCTGTACCAGCGCATCAACCAGGGTAAGCCGCCGGTACCGCGTCGCGACAAGTGGCTGCCAGTGCTGCAGGACTGGCTCCCGTTCATCCTGATCAGCCAGGTGGGCTTCCTGATCGGCAACTGGCTGGGTCATTCCTGGGGCTTTGCCTTGGCCGCAGGGCTTTCGGTACCACTGGGTCTGCTTGGCCTGAGCTGGCAGCAGCGCGGCCTCAAGCGCCTGCTGCGCCTGGCCGAGCAAACCACTTCCGACCCACTGATCGCGCAGATGTTCACCGACAGCCGTGGCGTGCAGGCGCGCCTGGAAATGGCCATGCTCAGCCAGGACGCACGCATGAAAACCTGCCTGACGCGTCTTCAAGACAGTGCCGAACACCTGAGCGACCAGGCACGCCAGTCCGATGCCCTGGCGCACAAGAGCTCTACGGGGCTGGAGCGCCAGCGGGTGGAGACCGAGCAAGTCGCCGCCGCGGTAAACCAGATGGCCGCCACCACTCAGGAAGTGGCCAACCATGTACAGCGCACCGCCGATGCCACCCAGGAAGCCAACCGCCTGACCAGCCAGGGCCGGCAGATTGCCGGAGAAACCCGCGAGGCCATCGAGCGCCTGTCGGCGGCAGTGGGCGAGACCGGCCAGACGGTTACGCAACTGGCCAAAGACAGCGACGAGATTGGGGGCGTGGTCGACGTGATCAAGGGCATCGCCGACCAGACCAATCTGCTGGCGCTGAACGCAGCCATTGAAGCGGCGCGCGCCGGTGAAATGGGCCGTGGCTTTGCCGTGGTGGCTGATGAAGTGCGACAGTTGGCCCAGCGCACCGCCGAATCCACCGGGCAGATCCACGGCCTGATCGCCAAGCTGCAACAGACCGCCAGCAACGCAGTGCTGACCATGGAAACCGGCCACCGCCAGGCACAGGAAGGCGTCGATCGGGTAATGCAGGCCGACGAGGCGCTGGTAGGCATCAGCGAAGCGGTGGCCAATATCACCGACATGGCCACCCAGATTGCTGCTGCAACCGAGGAGCAGACCGCAGTGGCTGACGAGATCAGCCGCAACATCAGCACCATTGCCGAACTGGCCGACCAGACCGCCGAACAGGCGCAGCACTCGGCACTGCTGAGCGAAGAACTGACCAGCACGGCGGGTAGCCAGTATTCGCTGGTGGAGCGCTTCAACCGCTGAAGCTCGAGACTTCCGCTGGGGATGGCACCGGCTCTGCCGGTGTTCGCGGGTGAACCCGCTCCTACAACGGCTGTGCCGAACCACCGATGCTGTGCCGGGCCGTCGATGCCTGTGTCGAACCACTGATGCGCGTCCAGCCCGGTCCATGTAGGAGCGGGTTTACCCGCGAATACGGTAGCGGCAGCAACGGTGAACGGCGGGTGGAAATTGGCGAGCAGGCCCGCCCCTTTAGCAGGCAAGCCCGCTTGCTGTGTTACCAGTCCAACCGCAAGCGGCTCTCGAAGTAGCGCTCTTTGCCACTCAGCGGGTCCTCGAAACGCAGGCTCTGCGCCAGCAGTTTCAGCGGCCGCTGGTAGTCATCCTCTTCGTTGAGCAATTGCGGATAGAACGGGTCATTGCTGATCCCTGCCCCCAAAGCCGCCATGTGCACACGCAACTGATGGGTCTTGCCGGTCACTGGCGACAGCCCATAGCGCCATCGCTCACCGTTCTTCTCCAACACCTCGGCCAGGGTTTCACTGTTGGCCTCACCCTCCACCTCATGCATGCGGAAAAATGGCTCGCCATGCACCAGGCGGCTTTTGTGCACCAGCGGAAAGGCATGCTGTGGCATGGCAGCGGCAATGGCTTGGTAACGCTTGTCGATACGCCGCTCGGGGAACAGCCGCTGGTAGGCGCTGCGGCTGTGCGGGTTGGCGGAAAACAACACCAGCCCGGCGGTGTGCCGGTCGATGCGGTGCAACGGCACCAGGTGCGGATTGTCCAGGCGACGGATCAGGCGGCGCAACAAGGTCTGCTCGACGTATTCACCGGTCGGCGTCACCGGCAGGAAATGCGGTTTATCGGCCACCACCAGGTGCTCGTCCACATGCAGCACCACCTCCTGCACCGGAATCGGCCGTTCGTTCGGCACTTCGCGGAAGTAATGCAAACGCATGCCACGCTTGTAAGGCAGGTCGGCGGCAACTGCCTGCCCCTTGGCATCCAGCACCCGGCCACGGGCAAAGCGGTCAAGCCACTGGGCGCGGTCGATGGCCTTGAAATGGTCACACAAGCAATCGAGCACCGTCACCCAGTTACCAGGAGGCAGGCACACCGTACTGGCTTGCTGGCGGGCGGGGTCGAAAGGCGTGGTCATGGCTGGGCTCGAGACGTTCATGGCCGCGCATTATCGCCCAACCCCGCCCCCTCAACCAGCCTGGGCCATCGCCTCGCAGCGATCCTTCAGCCAGCGCAGTACTTGCACCGGCTCCCAGCGGCCAGGGTCGTAGAGTGCATAGAGCAACCCCTGATAGCCCACTACATCCAGCCCCCGGTGGTAACCGGCCCGCTGGAACAAGGCCTCGATCTCGGCGAAGCAGGTATTGAAGTGGACTTTGCCGAACGGCGTGCAGTCGCCCGTCACCAGGCCTTCGAGGCGCAGTTCCAGAACGGCGTCAGCCACCCGATCCACGGGCATGCGGTTGACGCTGTACTTGAGTTGCTCGACATTGAGCATGGCTTCACCTCGACACTGTATTTATATACAGCATACGAACATCCCCTTGCTGCCGTCAATGCGCTTCATTGCAGCCCCGCCAGGTAGCCGCTGCCTTTGCGCATGGTCAGCACCTGCCTGCGCGGCGTGCCGCGCGTCACCGACAGATGCACCCATCTGTCGAATTCCAGGATCAGCTGATCGAAGGGCACCGCACTTTTGCTGATTCGCCGGACGGTCTCGCGCGGGCTGACCTCGATCACCGTGAAGTCCGCCGCCAGCCCTTGCACGTGCTGGCTATCGGAGGCGCCACCGATCAACCGATTGACCCTTTCGCTGCGATACCCGCTGCTGATGATGATGGGCGCGTCAAACAACGCACGTACCTGTTCCAGCGCACCACACAGTAATTGCAGGTTGGCCCTGGCTTCGAGGGGCGGTGCATTATCGAACCCCTCGCGGGCGGCGAGCTGGGAAACGGTCATTTCATCGAGGGTGAAATGTGGAGTGATCAACATGGCGAGCTGTTCCGATGATGGAGAAGGTTACCGGCGATGGTGCGCCTCCACCGGATCATCAGCTCGCTTCACAGATCATGGAGCAGGGTTGCAACTCCTCTGCAGCCATCATTGCCCAAGAAAGGCCACCACTTGTTCGGTATCGAACGGCCAGTGCAACTCGGCGCCGTTGTCACAGCGCCGCAGCACCGGAATGATCAGGCCATAACGCTCGAACAAAGGCTCGCTCTCGGCGATGTCGACCAGCTCTACCAGCAGGCCATGATCGACCAGAGGCATCAACACAGCCTCGGCCACTTCGCAGAGGTGGCAGCCGAGGGTGCCGAACAGTTGACATTCAGGCAGCATGTGGCAGGTCCCGGGTTGGCATACACAGAAGCCTATTCTAGGCGCGCCACGCCCACCCTGCACCTGACCTGGCTCAATCCTGGCTGGTAGCACCGATCCGGTGCAGCGACAGGTCCGCGCCCTGGAACTCCTGCTCATGGCTCAAGCGCAGGCCATGCAGCGCACGAATGGCTCCGTACACGGCAAATCCACCGGCCAAGGCCACCAGCACGCCCATCAGGCTGCCCAGCAACTGGCTGACCAGGCTGACACCGCCCATGCCACCCAACGCCACCTGGCCGAACACGCCACAGGCGATGCCACCCCACACGCCACACAGACCATGCAACGGCCATACGCCCAGGACGTCGTCGATTTTCCAGCGATTTTGCGCGGCGGTGAAGGTCCAGACAAACAGCGCCCCCGCCACCAGGCCGGTGGCGAGCGCACCCACCGGGTGCATCAGATCGGAACCTGCGCAAATCGCCACCAGCCCGGCCAGCGGGCCGTTATGCAGAAAGCCCGGGTCGTTGCGCCCGGCCAGCAACGCTGACAGGGTGCCACCCACCATGGCCATCAACGAGTTGATCGCCACCAGGCCGCTGACGCCCTGCAAGGTCTGGGCACTCATGACGTTGAAGCCGAACCAGCCGATGATGAGGATCCACGAGCCCAGCGCCAGAAAGGGAATGCTCGATGGCGCAAAAGCCACCAAACGCCCATCGCGGTACCGCCCACGGCGCGCGCCCAGCAACAGCACCGCCGCCAGCGCCAGCCAGCCCCCCATGGCGTGTACCACCACAGACCCGGCAAAGTCGTGGAACGGTGCGCCGAAGCGTGCCTGCAGCCAAGCCTGTAGGCCCAGATTACCGTTCCACACCACACCCTCGAAGAACGGATAGACGAACGCCACGATCAACGCCGTAGCGCACAACTGCGGCACGAACCGCGCCCGCTCGGCAATGCCCCCGGAGATGATCGCCGGAATCGCCGCCGCGAAGGTCAGCAGGAAGAAACACTTGACCAGCGCATAGCCATGGTCGACAGCCAGCGTTGTCGCCGGCTGGAAGAAGTTGACCCCATAGGCGATCCAGTAGCCTATAAAGAAGTAGACCAGCGCCGAGATGGCGAAGTCGCTGAGGATCTTCGACAAGGCGTTGACCTGGTTCTTGTGGCGCACCGTGCCCACTTCAAGGAACGCGAAGCCGGCATGCATGGCCAGCACCAGAATGGCGCCCATGAGAATGAACAGGGTGTTGGAACCGTGGACCAGAGAGTCCATAGCGCTGTGCATGTTTTCCATGAAATAGGCAGACCTGCTGAAAAAGGCACCAGGACAGTTCAAGAACCTGCATCCCTGCACCGAATCGGTGCCAGCCCCTACCCTGTTCAGGTGAGCGGGGTGAAGCCTGCGTGGTTTTTTCTTGGGTTTGTCGTGGATTGGGTTAAGGTTTATCGGTATCCGCTGCGCGGGCGCCCTGAATCGGCGCATAACCGGTCACAGGCGCTCCGCAACGTGGCAAAAACATAGCAAGGCCCATACCAGCAGCCGCACTTGAACCTTCCATGCGTGCTGTCACTCGAAGTACCAACACTCATCGACAGGGAGAGACCCATGGCCAGCAAATCGGCAAAGAATGCACAAGAGATATTGATGGCTGACTTCCAGGCCTTGGTGCGCGACACCGAGAAGCTGCTGGCCGACACCGCCAACCTGGCCGGCGACCAGGCCGACGAATTGCGCGAGCAGATTCACGAGCGCCTGGCCCAGGCCCGCGAAACCCTGCAACTGACCCAGGACTCGGTACGTGAACGCGGTCAGGCAGCGCTTGGCAGCGCCGAGCAGTACGTGCAGGAAAACCCGTGGCGGGCAATCGGCATCGCCGCCGGCGTCGGCCTGTTGATCGGTCTGCTGGCCAACCGGCGCTAAGGGGAACCCATGGAGAATGACGCCAACGGCGCCAGCGCTTCGGGCAAGCGCCTGGGCGCGGCCATGCTGGGGCTGCTGCACAGTCACATCGAGCTGTTCGGTATCGAGTTGCAGGAGCAGAAGGGCCGTACCTTGAGCCTGCTGCTGTTCGCCGGCCTGGCGCTGGTGTTCGCCCTGCTGCTGCTGACCGCGCTGTCCGGGCTGCTGCTGGTGCTGCTGTGGGACAGCTATCGACTGGCCGGTATCATTGGTCTGTGCGTGTTCTATGGCATTGCTGCACTGTACTGCGGCGTGCGCCTGAAGGCGGCGGTGTTCGACGAATCATCGCCCTTCGGCGCCACCCTCGACGAACTTGCCAAGGACAGGGAGCGCCTGTTGCCATGAGCCTGCCAGAACTGCCAAACACGCGTAACCCGCGCGAACTGCGCAAGGCGCTGCTGCGCCTGCGCATGGAAATGCACCGCCAGGAAATCCGTCATGAGTCCGGTCAGTTGCTTGAACCGCTGCGCCGCGTGCGCGGTATGGGCAGCTCGCTACATGAAGGCCTGGGTATCAAGCATGCGCCACTGTGGGGCATCGGTGCCGTGGTGGCGCTGGGCTTTCTCACCGGCAAGGGCGTACGCAGCGGCAACCTGACACGCCTGATACGGTTGGGCAGCACCCTGTTGCCACTGGTACGCCTCTACCTGCAAGGCAACCGCCGCCCCTGACCAGGGTTCGCCCCGGCAGAAGCAGCCTTGTGCTGCGAAGAGGCCCGTTCCATCGATACGAATGCATCAAAGGGCTGGCCTCTTCTTCGCAGCACAATGCGCTTCCTGCAGGGTATGCTGCTGCCTTCGAACGACAGGAGACCGCGCCTTGGACTGGCACACCTTGCTTACCCGCGAACGGCTGGGCAAAGCCCTGTACAGCGCCGATGAACTCGGGCGCAGCCCCTTCCACAAAGACCACGACCGCATCATTTTCTCCGGTGCCTTCCGCCGCCTCGGCCGCAAGACCCAGGTGCACCCGGTGTCGAGCAACGACCATATCCATACGCGCCTGACTCATTCGCTGGAAGTCAGCTGCGTCGGCCGCTCGCTGGGGATGCGCGTCGGCGAGACCCTGCGCGACAACCTGCCGGACTGGTGCGCCCCAAGTGACCTGGGGATGATCGTGCAGTCAGCCTGCCTGGCCCACGACATCGGCAACCCGCCATTCGGCCACTCCGGCGAAGACGCCATTCGCCACTGGTTCCAGCAGGCGGCCGGGCGTGGCTGGCTGGACGACATGAGCGATGACGAACGGGCCGACTTTCTCAACTTCGAAGGCAATGCCCAGGGTTTTCGCGTGCTCACCCAACTGGAATACCACCAGTTCGATGGGGGGACCCGGCTGACCTATGCCACCCTCGGCACCTACCTCAAGTACCCGTGGAGCGCCCGCCACGCCGACGCCCTGGGCTACAAGAAGCACAAGTTCGGCAGCTATCAGAGCGAACTGTGGCTATAGAAAACAGCCAAAAATGACATTTTTTGAAAATCAACAGCCAAAAAGTTATAAGCAAAAATATTTTGGCATTAAAAACACATTTGATCATCAAAAAAAGAATAAGAAGAATCTTGCTAGGTCACGACTATACCACCAATCACAAGAGTAACTCCACCTAGATTTTCGCCCTTCCATACAGTCAAGCCGTGGTAAAAACGGACTTGATAACATAAGTTCATAATCGAGAAATATAATTATCCACCATAACTACTAATATAATTTCAAGCAAAGCGTTTAGCTATTTATCTAAAGCTGTTATCACTTCACCCCATTTATCCGCAGCATGGAAGCTACCGGCTGAAATACAATTATTGTGGTAATGCACTGCATACTTCAAACGCAACTCTTGAACCAGTTGAGCATTCCCATGTAAATATGTACCAAAAATAAAAGCCAACATGGTTTGAGCCGGGACCACCCCATAATGCCTAACCAAGTCAGGCAAGATAACATTGAGAACATACACAACACCGGGATTTTTATGCCCCACGTATGACTCCTCCGACTTCCTATTCAAGAATTCAATTTCATACATATGAAAAGGATATGTAGCCACTATTGATGCGACAGTTTCCCCACACGAAATTATCCGGTCGTACTGCTCAATAACAAACCAATAAACATCTTGCTCAGTCGGCAGGTGTGGTATGATAGAAACCGCCGTCCTAGCCATCATTCTATTAAGCTCATCAGCGTTCGCTGGCATTCTCTCCAACTCAACACCACAAAGCCTTAACGGTTGCTTTGGTTGAACCACCTCTTTCGCCTTTGGTTTCTCGCCCGCCTTGAACTCAACGGCACTTTGAACCACCACTTCTTCTTTTTTTCCTTTGAACAAATCCAGCCAGCCCATCCCCGTCGCTCCCTTGATATAAATTATACTTCTACCGTTCCATACCCATTCCATTAAACTGGCGGGCCAGATGTATCGCGTAATTATCAGTCATTCCACTAACATAATCCAAAACCTGCATAATAGCCGCATAATCACTTGAAACGCCCGTGCTATCGTCCAAAGCATTAAGGTCAAGTCCCAAAAGGTCCACTACCCTTTTTGTCTTAGAATCAGTAACACCACCACTTCTGACGAAGTTCAAGGCAGCAGCACAGCTTACATTCAGCAGGGTAGAAATCGTGCTGTATGCCCCAATCTCAAGCTCTACCTTACGGGGATGCTGGAAAATTTCCTCTCGGGCAAGAACCTTGGCCGCACTTACGCAATCACGTACATTGTTACTGCACAACTCAAATATACCAAGAGCGTTCCCGGCCATAATCTGATCATAATTACCCATAAATGCAGCTACCCCGGCATCTACAAAAGCCGAGATTACCTTACCGCGAGCCATCGACAACCTACGCCCAACTTTCATTCCCTGCGTTTCTTTGGCTAACTGGTCCCGTTGTTGCTCATCAAGAACAAGGCACAAAATATCAAAAACCTTGTCCCATTCGAGAATACCCATCTCCACACCATCCTCCAAATCAAGAATGGCGTAGCAAAAGTCATCTGAAACTTCCATCAAGTTAGCTAGCGGATGCCGGCAACGCCAGCCATCACCAAGCTTTAATAACCCCGTCGCATCCGCTACCTCATCGAAAAAACCAAGCTCCGAGCAGTAAATACCGTATTTATTCTTAATAGGCCGCAACTGATTGACTGCATCACCTGCCATCCACGGATACTTTATAAAAGCCCCCAATGATGCATAAGTTAGACGCATACCCCCATCATACGGATGATACTCTGAGGTTGTTAATACTCGGAAACCTTGGGCGTTCCCTTCAAATCTACGGAAGTCAGTAGCTTCATTGAAAGGCAAGTGCTCAATCATCTTCGCACCTGCGTCATTAGTGAACCAATGACGTATGGCCTCTTCACCAGTGTGTCCGAATGGTGGGTTGCCAATATCGTGAGCGAGACATGCAGTCTGTACGATGTCGCCAATGTCCGAAGCTGAATAGTAATCAGAAATTAGCCTTTCCTTCAAAAGCTCCTGCCCAACTCGGACTCCGAGTGTCCTACCTACACAAGCCACCTCCAAACTATGGGTCAGGCGATTATGCACATGGTCATTGGTAGCTAGAGGATGTACCTGAGTCTTTCTTGCAAGCCGTCTAAACGCACCGGAGAAAATGACTTTATCGTGGTCTGAGTGGAAGGGGGAACGACCAAGCTCCGACTTTGGGGGCCGCCCGCCTAAGCGAGTGGTGTTCAACAAGCTGTCCCAACTCATGAAACCCATGTGTCACTCCGCAACAAAATCACGACAACAAACAACAATAGTCTATTATCTAGACAAACACAAATAGAGAACGAATCATCATGAAATATTCCGAACATCAAAATAAAAGCCATCAATTAAGATGGCCTTTAAAATGAATAAGTTAGCAGAGCTAAAATGGCAGAACACGAATACTCAATACATCATTTAAAAAAGTCTAGAATCCGATCTAGTTCAATACAAGGCGTCCCTTGATCTACGAATTTTTGAATACCACGATAATCGTCACTCACCTTGTACTGACGCAACGTTGGCTTCTTTTTATCTATGTACTCTTCAATCGCACCATTCTTCACAAGAATTTGCAATGTTTTGCCGGTGAATATTTTAGAGTTGATATACTGCTGCTTCTGAGGGTAGAAGTTTCCACGCTCCTTGAAAAGCTCGAAGATACGCTTAATTTTTTCCTTTAGCTTATCTTGCTGTGCATCATCCTCTTCCATTCTTTTACTGATAATATGTTGAATATCAACAGTATCGCAATCTTCAAATGTTGGAACTACTGGTGGACGCAGGCCTTTCCTTGGCTCTAGTTGGGAAAAGCTTGAGCTTACAAAGTGAGTGCTTTCATCGAATGAGCAGTCCCAGAAGTAATCATAACGCTCAAAGTGAGAGTTTCTAATGGTTTTGGACTTCAAGTCAAAAGTAAGTTTCTTAGACTCACCAGCAATTACGTTCATCAAAACAAGACCGTTAACTTCTTCTGACGACTCTCCAAATATCGTCATCAACAGTTCGGTCGCAGATGATATATCATATTTAATATCGCCAGACTCCATTAAAAGAGCAATATTCAATATAAAACTCGACGAGATCGCAGAAAGATACGTGGTTTTCTCTGACGGCTCTGCACTTTCAACTAGAGCATGAAGACGCTCAATGGTTTCCATTATGAAGAAGACGATTTCTTCACTATACTCTAGCTTTTTACATAGGGTGCTGCAAAGCTGGTTGCCATGCCTGACATAAGACCCTATTAGCTCTATGAGCTTTTCATTCAGCAGTTGGCTATCCTGCGTTAAGAAATAGTTATAAATAGACAGACCTTTAAAGTACTCATTGAAAAAGTCGTACCTGAAATTCAATTTTCCCTGATTATGATGAAGCAGTGGATGCCCTTTAAGTTTTGCGATTGTCTGATCGTCTATCTCACATGGCGAGATACTTTTTATGTCATAGTCAGTTACATAACCGTTTTCTTGAGTAGAGAGGTTAACAAAGAAATCAACCTGATTATCTATACTGAAGTTCCCAAGCTTTTCAACCTCTCGCTCACACACACTTAAGATTAAGAAATCGTTCGGAATTGTGTGGACAAGTAATCTTGCATGACTTGACGACTTCTCGTTACCTCGAAATTCTGAATGCTGCTTGATTAGATAAGCGATCATATCGAGAACATAAGGAATGTATACTAGCTCACCCTTATTTCCCTCACCATTGAGACTGAAATCAGAGGCCATCTTTAAGGCCTTAGTTACTTTCGCTTGATCGCCATCGAAGTATTTCTCAAAAAAGTTTTTTGCTAGATCCTCGCTAAAAGGCTCGAGAGTAATTTCTTCAATTTGCGTTTTATACTCAAGAGTATCCCAAAAGTAATCTCGACAAGTGATTACAATCTTTGTCCTTTCTAGATTAGTTGTATAACTTGTAGATATCGACGATATAAACGACGAAACATCAAACCCAGTTCCAAGTTTTGCAATCACCTCGTCTATGCCATCCAAAACTATAAGTAGATTCCCATTATCCACCGATAGCTTCAATAATTCTTTACTAAAACCCTTCCCATCAAAATCCCGTTTCTTCATTTGGGCAAGATAAAAATCATAGATATCATCAATTCTATGATCTGAGCGTGCGATTTTTATTAACTCGTCTACAATTTCATTAGAGTCAATAAAAAGAATCCCTGCATCTTCATTTGCATCATACACGCTATCTAGAAATTGTTTTACAAGCGTTGTTTTTCCTATTCCGCCAAACCCTTTAATAACCATCAATGGATTGGAGACGGATTCATACCAATCCGTCAATTGATCAAGGGCTTTCTTTTTATCGTCTCCGCCAATATCTGCGATCCCCTCAACATAATTCTCTACGCGATAAGGCCGATACTCCAGCATGTGTTCAGAATAAAGATTTTTGTAGCCGAATTCGTCGATGAAAAAAACGTGATCCGTTTTGAAGCGAGCCTTCAAATTGGTTTTCCTACGTTCGAGATCCTTTAGATCCAAAGGCCTCTCAGTTAGAATAATCTGAGTAGCGTTAGTTTCAATAAGCTTATTCTTTTGAATATATTCGTAAGTTTTGTTCTGGGCAGCGTGTTCGTGGATATAGAGGAAGTAGGTCGGAGGAGAGAATTGCTGCTTGAGTTTAAATACTTCAAAAAGGATATTTTCACCCCAGTCTTTTACAATTACTGGATAACCCTCATCAATACTTAAACTCCGATTCTTATCAATATAAAGATCAACTGTGTTCTTAATACTTCGATCACGCTTCGCATCCTGTTTAGGCTTCTGTTTCGCGAGAGCGTCTTTATAGGATGAAAACTGGGCAATCAGCTCACTAGTTTCTTCTGGTGATGCAGCCCTGACAGAGTCTGCATCTTGACCTTTACGCACAATAATGATACCGGACATTATTGTAATTGTTTTAGTCTGCAGCTCATTCTTCAATTCGGTGATTGAGGTAGGAGACGGGATTTTAAATACGAGTAACGTTTGCCCCTCAATCAGAACTGTTTCTATTTCTAAGTTCAACGGAGGATTTTTAACAAGCTTTTCGAGTTTGACAATTAACTCTTTCTTAAAAGCTTTCAAATCCTTTAGCTTTTTGATTGCAGACAAATCAAGCGAATGTATTTTTCTCTCAGTCTCGCTGAACCCTACAATCAGGTATCTATTAACTCCGCAGTATCCAATATATGCATTGCATAGCGATATCAAGTCCTTTTGAAGCTCGCCCCATTGACGGGCAAGCTCTTGCGAAGGCGTGCTGTCACTCCAATACCAATCACGCTTAAACTCAATAACTGGAGATTCTTCTTGCTGCAAGCATGAATATATTTCATCAACAGTGATCATTATCAGCACCTCCTTATGCTTATCAGGATGATAAGTCTATCCTCGTATTTTCTCTTCTTTTCAAAATGATGTCAAATTAACACTACACCAAAAAATCTGCAAACCGTTCCAACAACACCCGCTCTTACTCATTACCTTAAAGGTAGAAAACATATTAAATTCAAACAAATAACCCCCATAGTGACGATTACCTCGCCACCAATACCTAAATCAATGGAATTAGCCAAGGCGTTCTTTACTCTCGCATATCAGCTTGCTAAAAATACTCACTAATAAGTGTTTGACTGTTCTCTACAAGGTAACTTCCAACCTTTAGAACACATCTATAAATAAGGAGCAAGATACCCACTAGATAAGATATAGGCCCGACAAAAGCATATCTGGGCCTATTTCGGGTTACGCCTTTTCAGTTCGAGAAACTGTTGCGGCAAGCTGGCTAGTAAATTCATAAATCTCAGTTGTTAACGAGCTTATATGGTGATTAGTATCAATTGAAATCCATGTGGTTGGGCTGCCGACAAAAAGCCCTTGACTGCAATCCATTATACGTGAGTCACCCCAGCTAAAATTGGCTCCCATATAGTGATGTGAATCAACAATCGCTTTTGCCAACACGTTGTTTTGAGCCGTTTTATTATCCTGTCTTAACGAGTGCCCTCTAGCTATAAAATAGCTGTTTTCAATCGTGTAACGTATTTTACCGTTCATATCAGGTGCAATAATGTTCTCCGCAGCCCTAGGGTTACGAACACCATAGTCACCAAAATATAGGCTTGCTTTGGGGAACGCCTGCAAAAAACCTTTCCAAGCCAAAATTTCCTTTCTGAATATAGTCCCAGAAGAATCTTTTGTTTTCACGGCTAAATTAACCGATGCTGGAATAGAGCTACCAATCGCTATTATGTAAGTAAAGCCCACGGAACGCATATGCTCGTAAGCTTGCTGTATTGTTTCAATCGCGTCACTTACAGATTTATTCGAAATATCTGCCAAATCGATTATGACAGGAGTAGAGGCTGGTTCTAATCCGGTTTCGACAGTAATATCTTCAATTATTTCATTGAAATAGTCAGGGTCGAGCATGTCTTCGAGAGCTACGCTATCTAAACGGATACTAAAGAATTGGCCCTCTCCGAGATTAATCGACTTAATTGCCTCTTTGTATTCTACAATATCCCAACGATCATATCCTATGATCGGGCAAGGGATAACGCCTTGGGAAACTCCGAACAAGTTGCTCATCAGTCGAAAATGGGCAGCTTAGGGATGCCGAAAAGCCCGATTTTCAGTCGCTGATTATTGGATAACCAAGGCAAAGCCTTGGTTATCTGGACTCACGGGCGCACCTCTCCCGCAGCAGGCAATAATTGCCGGCGCACCATCCACAGATTCGACAGGGCAAACAGCGTGGTCAGTTGCGCCGTGTTCTTGGCCAAGCCACGAAAACGAGTCTTCACATAGCCGAACTGGCGTTTGACCACCCGGAACGGGTGCTCCACCTTCGCACGCACTTGCGCCTTGGCCTTTTCGATCTTGCGCTTGGCTTGGTAGAGCACGCTGCGTTTGCTCAAGTGCTTGTAGGTGCTGCGGCGGGCAGCGACCTGCCATATCACCTGCCGTCCCTCGTGTTCTGGCCGCTTTTCCAAGCCTGTGTAACCCGCATCCGCACACACGACATTCTCTTCGCCATGCAATAGCTGAGCGACCTCCGTCACGTCAGCTACGTTCGCGGCGGTACCATGAACGTGATGCACCAGACCCGATTCAGCATCCGCGCCGATGTGGGCCTTCATGCCGAAATAGTACTGGTTGCCCTTCTTCGTTTGATGCATTTCAGGATCGCGCTTGCCTTCCTTGTTCTTGGTCGAACTGGGCGCGTGGATGATGGTAGCGTCGACAATGGTGCCCTGGCGCAACGACAGGCCCTTGTCTTGCAGGTAATTGTTGATGGTTTCCAGAATGCCGGCCGCCAACTGATGCTTCTCCAGCAGGTGCCGGAAGTTCATGATCGTCGTGTCTTCGGGGATCGGAGCGCTGAGCGTCAGACGAGCGAACTGGCGCATCGAAGTGATCTCGTACAGCGCCTCTTCCATGGCGGGATCGCTCAAAGAGAACCAATTCTGCAGCAGGTGAATGCGCAGCATGGTTTCCAGAGGATAAGGCTTGCGGCCACCGCCAGCCTTTGGGTAGTGAGGCTCGATCAACGCCACCAGTCCACTCCACGGAACCACCTGTTCCATCTCGGCCAGGAAACGCTCGCGACGGGTTTGCTTGCGCTTACCGGCGTACTCGAAATCGGAAAAGCTCATCTGGCTCATGGGATGGCGGACTTGTAGAAGGCAGTTGGACGGAGGGCTATTTCAGCACAGGTCAGATGGCCTGTGCTGACTTGATCGGAGAATCCTTGTGCAGCGAGTTGATCGATGCTGTAGTTTAAAATGTGCTCGCCTGTTTCCACAGTAAAATTCGCTGGCCATTGAAAAATATCAATAATAACCTGCTTTTTTGGAGTGGCTTTCGACACGGCAAGAGAGCATTTTTCAACATACTCTTTGAAAGGGGTGTTGGTACGCTTTATCGCCGTCTCTAACTGCTTACCACCCAATTTCGCTAGCTCGATAATTGGCGTGGTACGAGCAAGAACGCTGGGCGAAAGCTTGCTCAGAGCTTCTAGCTCACCTTTTTTTGCTTTTAGAATTGGAAAGTATTGGTTATTCATCACAAAAGTACCTCAAGATTCAGATCTGAAAAGTTTTCTTACCTCACCTTGTCCGACAAGGTCAGAAAACAGATTGTAGTTGCCACTTTCTTGCCTCAGTCGTCCAGCGATTATTGCTGGGTGTATTCTCAATTCCTGAGAAAGTTGCAGTATAGTTTCTTTACTAGGATTCAAATACGCCTCAGATCTTTTCCATATGGCTCTTGGGATGAAAGTCTCACGGGCGATTCTATTTGCCTCGGCTTCTCTCCTATCATCAGATGGAGCTTCTAAGTCATCTAGTATTGCTTCAGAGTTATCTTCCACATGCTTCCATATGTGAGCAACTTCATGCATCAGTGTAAACCAGAAATTATCTATTCTGTCATATCGTAAGGTTAAGCCAATTATAGGTGTCCCATCATTATCTTGTAATGCTGCACCGTCAAGCATAGTCCCTTTAAGATGCGGCTCTATAATTACAGACACACCAATCTCTTCAAGTAGATTGACTGCCAGCAGCGGCCCGTTCTCATACCTACTTAAATGCGACAACTCCTTAATGAAGCTGTTATCTATTAATTCTTTTTTGTAATTTGTATTTTTACGCGTTGCACGGGATTTTTGAATGATTCGAGCTACCCATGCGTAAAGCGTGTAATGGGTTGTCGGTGTTGCTGCCTCACCTTTGAGCGTTCTCCTAAATGAAGCACCGCCTGCCTGCAACCCCATTTCAGATATAAAGCTTTTAACTATGTCTTCGGCGGTTGTTTTTGCTTTTTCGGTTGCTTTTAGAATCCAACCTCTTGTGACCATTTCAGAAAGCGGAAATTTTTTCCAATCTATACTCTCTTTATGTGAAGAGCTTTGTACTTCGGAAAGTCCAATTAGAGTATCTGTTGATATCCCTAGCCCTATCGCAAGTGCTCGTATCATTGGAACTGTGAGAGGTCGTTTGCGTGAAAGTATTTCAGACACACGACTCCTAGTGCCAAAGTATGGAACTAAATCTGCTTGTTTTAACCCTTTCTCTTCCATCCTGAACAGAATTGCATCTATTGGATCAGGGGTTTCTACTGGATATTTTTGTTTTTCATAATCTTCGATAAGTATGGAAAGCAGTTCAAGCTCATCACTTTCTTTAGTGCCCGGCTTAGGCATAGAATGAACTAGTTGTTGTACTTTTTCAAAGTACGCTTGGTACTGTTGTTCAGTACGGATGATTCTCGCTTCTAAAATATTCATAGCTTTTTAATCGGAGCAGTGATGATGGCAATGCCTTGAGCGAAGGCAATCGTCAGTTCAATAAAGTAGCGGGAAGAGCAAACACAGAACGAAAAGTGTCCTTCCTTTACCTTTTGAGCACTGGGATATTGTTCAATCAATTCATCGGGGCTTTTCCAGTTGGCATTAGCGATCTCGCTAACCCAGCTGGAAATCCATTTGTCGATTTGCTCGCTTTCCCCTTTCAAGGGAAGGAGCTTGTCACGCCCTAGCAGTCTCATGATCACGTATTTTTGTTCCCAATTTGGGAACAAGCTACCCTTGATTCGATAGACCGTCAAGCATTTGTTCCCAAATTGGGAACACGCTCCAGACCTTAGAAATATTGACGATCCTGAGCAGCAGATGCTTGGTCTCGTCAGCAATTCCCCGATGGGAATAAGGTACCTGACCTTGTCTATCCACCACCAAGAATGCTCGATGCCTAACGAAAATCTTTTGCGATTTCTTAGGGACGTTCCCCATCACTACCGTTGGCATCACGATCTCTGGGCTTTCAGAACAAAGCCTAAAACTACTTTTTACTCATATAAATCAATTAGATAGCAACCTTACGGTTTGGTTGCTGAATTGCCCGTAGTGGGCTGCCCCTGCTCGAACAGATCGCCCGCAAGCTCGGCCTGCCGCAGCTGGAACACCAGCGCTGGGCGCGCCACCCGCTGGTGTATCTGATGGAGGCTGCCGATGACATCTGCTACGCGCTGATCGACCTGGAAGACGGCCTGGAAATGGAGCTGCTGCAATACGCAGAAGTCGAGGCGCTGTTGCTCGACCTGGTCGGCGAAGACCTGCCAGAAACCTACCGCCAGCTCGGCCCACGCGATTCTCGTCGGCGCAAACTGGCCATCCTGCGCGGCAAGGCCATCGAACACCTGACCAACGCCGCCGCCCATGCATTCGTCGAGCAGCAGCAGGCGTTGCTGGCCGGGCAACTGCCGGGCGACCTGGTGGAACACATGCATGGCCCAGCCAAACGCTGTGTACTGCAAGCCAAGGACATGGCGCGCAACAAGATCTTCCAGGACAAACGCAAGACCCTACACGAAATCGGCGCCTACACCACCCTGGAGATTCTGCTGAACACGTTCTGCGGTGCGGCCCTCGAGCAGCACGGTGGACGTACGCCATCGTTCAAGAGTCGCAGGGTGCTGGACCTGATCGGCAACAATGCGCCAGACCCGCATGCCTCGTTGCACAGCGCCTTCCTGCGCATGATCGACTTCATCGCCGGCATGACCGACAGCTATGCCAGCGAAATGGCCCGGGAGATGACCGGGCGCTCCAGCCCGGCCTGAAACGCGTCGGTGCAGCGCAGGCTCGGCCAGGCGCTGCACCACGCTTGCAGGAAACTTCCTACACCAACGGGGCCACACTAAACGGCACGAATAAAAACTAATGAAAAGTTACCAAAATCGCTTTGACAGCGAGTTAAGCACACCTATTCCGTAGCCCATTTTGTTTTATCTTGTAAGCCGTTTCCCATATAGGCCTAACAGCCATTCCTCGCACGCCTGAGGACTTCCAACTGCGATAAGGTGCCCCTGTCACCCTCAATCGACCGCAGGGAAGTTGAACATGCACTCCATATTTATCGTTGACGACCATCCGGTGATTCGCCTGGCCGTGCGTATGCTGCTGGAAAACCAGAATTACAAGATTGTCGGCGAGTCGGACAACGGCGTAGACGCCATGCAGATGATCCGCGAGAGCAACCCCGACCTGGTCATTCTCGACATCAGCATCCCCAAGCTAGACGGCCTGGAGGTGCTGGCCCGCTTTCAGAGCATGGCCCTGCCCTTGAAGGTTCTGGTGCTGACTGCACAGTCCCCGGCATTGTTTGCCGTACGTTGCATGCACTCGGGCGCGGCGGGTTATGTCTGCAAACAGGAAGACCTGAGCGAACTGCTCAGTGCAATCAAGGCTGTACTGGCCGGTTATAACTACTTCCCCAGCCAGGCAATAAAAAACAACCAGACCACCGACAGTGACCTGCAACTTTTCCGCCAGGTAAATGACCGCGAACTGATGGTGCTTCAACTTTTCGCCCAAGGCCGCAGCAACAAGGAAATTGCCAAGGGCATGTTTCTCAGCAGCAAGACTGTCAGTACCTACAAGAAGCGCCTCATGCACAAACTGCAAGTCAATACGCTGGTCGATCTGATCGAGATGGCCAAGCGCAACGCGCTGGTCTGAACGTGGTCATGGCCCGAGTTATCAATCGCCTGCTGCTCGTCCTGCTGCTGCTCAGCGGCGCGACACAGGCTGGCCATCGCGAAGCCGCGTCCTTTACGCTACTGGCGCGCTCATCGGCCCGCCCCGTCCAGCCCGTGCTCACGCCCGAACAACGGCAATGGCGCGAAGGCCGGCAGGAACTGGTGCTGGGCACGTCGGCACCCGACTATCCACCGTTCGACATCACCGGTGGCGGCAACGACTACCAGGGCCTGACCGCCGAGTATGCAAACCTGATCGGCAAGGCCTTGCAGTTGCCAGTGAGGGTGCTGCGTTTCTCCAGCCGGCAGGCGGCGGTGGAGGCGCTCAGGCACGGTGATATCGACCTGCTGGGCAGCGCCAATGGCTACGAAGCGGCCAGTGACGGCCTGGCACTGTCGCGCCCCTATGCCGTCGACCAACCTGTACTGGTAACGCGTGAAGACGAAAACCGGGCACTGGACACGGACCTTGCCGGCATGCGCCTGGGCATGCTCTACCACTATTTGCCCAGACAGGAAGTACTCACCGCCTACCCCAAGGCCGAGCTGCTGGCCTTCGGTTCTTCCAGCCAGGCACTGAATGCTGTCGCGTTCGGGCAGGCCGACGTGTTCATCGGCGATACCATCTCCACACACTACCAGCTCAACCGTGGTCATCTGCCCCGCCTGCGCATGGCCAACTTCGGCAAACACGAGGCCATCGGCTTCGGTTTTGCCTTGCGTCAGCAAGATACCGTGCTGCTGGACCTGGTGAACACCATCCTGGACAGGCAAAGCCCGGCCATTCGCTCCAGTATCTTCAAACGCTGGAGCGCCGGCAGCGACCTGTTGCTGAGCGATCGCCAACTGCAATTGAGCGCGGCCGAGCAGCAGTGGCTGGAGAAGCACCCCGTGATGCGCGTGGCAGCCGATGACGCGGCTGCACCACTGTCCTACTTCGATGATTCGGGACATTTCCGAGGCATCACCGCCGACCTGCTGGAACTCATTCGCCTGCGCACCGGGTTGCGTTTCGAAGTGCAGCGCGCCAGTGGCATTGCCGACATGGTCGCTCGCCTCAAGGATGGCCGGGCCGATGTCATCGCCGCACTGGCCAGCGCCGGCAAAGCAGGGGACGACCTGCAAATCAGCCGCCCCTACCTCGAAAGCGCCTATGTGCTGGTCAACCACAAGGACAACAACGCATTGAGTTCACTGGAGCAGTTGCAGGGGCATCGCATCGCCATTACCCGCTACAGCACCATGAACGCCATGCTGTCCCGGGACTACCCAAAGATAAGCTGGGTCGAAACCGAAAGCGCGTTCTACTCCATGGCGTTGCTCAACAGCGGGGCTGTCGATGCGGTGATCACCACCCTGATCGACGCCAATCACGCCCTGGCCAGCAACCCAGAACTGGTCATCCGCACCTCGGTCGGCAGCGAACCCGCCAACTTCGCCATGGCCACCATTGCCCCGTCACCGGCGCTGTTGTCGATCCTCGACAAAGCTTTGCTGAGCATCTCACCGGAAGAGCTGGGGGTAATCAACAACCGCTGGCGTGGCTTTGGCAGGCATGAGGATGACAACTCCAAAGGCTACAGCCGCCTGGCCCTGCAGGTGGTGCTGGCCACGGCCGTGCTTTTGTTGCTGGCCCTGCTCTGGAATGCCCGCCTGCGCCTGCAGATTCGCCAGCGCCAGCGCGCCGAACGCGCGCTGAACGACCAGTTGGAATTCATGCGCGCCCTGCTCAACGGTACGCCCCACCCCATGTATGTGCGCGACCGCGAGGGTTGCCTGAAAAGTTGCAACTACAGCTACCTTGAAGCCGTGCAGGCCCGCTCCGATCAGGTGATCGGCAAAAAACTCAAGGACAGCCTGTTTGCCGATTCCGAGCAGGCTCGGCAGATCCAGGCGGATTACCAGAAAGTCATGGCGGCGGGCTCACCACTGATCAAGGACCGTCCATTACGGATCAAGGGCCGGGACCTGACCATCTACCACTGGATCCTGCCGTACCGCGACTCCCTGGGTGAGGTGCAGGGGATCATCGGCGGCTGGATCGACATCAGCGAACGCCGCCAACTGGTCCTGGAGCTGCGCCAGGCCAAGCAGCAGGCCGACGATGCCAACCGCGCCAAGAGCACGTTCCTGGCGACCATCAGCCACGAAATCCGCACCCCGATGAATGCCGTGATCGGCATGCTGGAACTGGCGGTCAAGCGCGCCGACCAGGGCCGGGTGGACCGCAGCGCGCTGGAACTGGCACACCATTCGGCCAAAGACCTGCTAGGCCTGATCGGTGACATTCTCGACATCGTGCGCATCGAGTCCGGGCACTTGTCCCTGGCCCCGGAGGTGGTCGACCTGGCGGCGCTGGTCGAATCGGTGGCGCGCATTTTCGATGGTCAGGCGCGGCAGAAAGGCCTGGCCCTGGAGGTGCAGATCGCCCCGGCCGCACGCTGCCATGTCCTGCTTGACCCGCTGCGCTTCAAGCAGGTGCTGTCCAACCTGGTGAGCAATGCCATCAAGTTCACCGAGCACGGTCAGGTGCGCATCAGCGTCAGGCTGCTGGATGACGGAACCAGCACACCAGCCGTACTGGAGCTGGAGGTGCGCGACAGTGGCATCGGCATCCACCCCGACGACCTGCAGCGCCTGTTCAACCCGTTCATCCAGGCCAACCCGCACAGCCAGGGCGCCCGCGCCGGTACCGGGCTGGGCCTGGCCATCTGCCGCAACCTGTGCGAAATGATGGGCGGCAGCCTGTCCATGAAGAGCCTGGAGGATGTCGGTACCCAGGTGCGCCTGAAGATGCCGCTGCAACGGGTGGATGGCGCAGAGCAGCCCAAACCGCTGCCCGAGCAGCTCGACGTGCCCGACCCACGGCTGAACGTGCTGGTCATCGATGATCACCCTGCCAACCTGCAACTGATGGCGCAACAACTTGGCTACCTGGGCCTGGAGCACGCCAGCGCCCGCGATGGGCAGGAAGGCCTGGCGACCTGGCGGGAAGGCGACTTCGATGTGCTGGTACTCGACTGCAACATGCCGCACATGAACGGTTACCAGCTGGCCACTGCCGTGCGCGCCGAAGAACGCCATGGCAAGCGACCACCCTGCACCATCCTCGGCTATACCGCCAACGCACAGCCGGAAGTACGCCGCAAGTGCCTGACCGCCGGCATGGACGACTGTCTGCTCAAGCCCATCAGCCTGAGCACCCTCAGCCAGCGCCTGGCTGGCATTCGCCCGCGCCGCCAGCAACGCCCCCGACGCAAGCTGTACCAGCTGGAGGGCCTGGCCGCCGTGGTCGGGCCTGACCCGGTTGACCGTCAGCGCTTCCTGGAAACCTTGCACCAGAGCCTTCAGGCCGACCTGGCCAGCCTGATGGCGCTTCACCCGCAACACGACAGCGGCGCCATTGCCGAGCAGGCCCACAAGGTGCTCAGCGCCGCGCGCATGCTGGAAGCCCCTGACCTGATGGCGGCCTGTGAAGCCCTCGAGGCCAGCGACTTGCCCACTGCCCAGGTGCGCCTGCGGCGCCAGGCACTGGCACGGCATATGTGCCGAGTGGAACGTGCCCTGGCCAAGGAATTGGCCACAAGCACGGATACTCAGGCAGGCAACCACACGTGTTAACTGGTAGACTGCGCGGCGTTATTACCTAAGAGGATTGTTTCATGGCCACAAACCGCTCCCGTCGTCTGCGCAAGAAGCTGTGTGTCGACGAGTTTCAGGAATTGGGCTTCGAGCTGAACCTGGAATTCAAGGAAGATCTGGATGACCAGGCTATCGATGCTTTCCTCGACGCGTTCCTGGAAGAAGCCATGGACGCCAACGGCCTGGATTATGTAGGCGGTGACGATTTCGGCCTGGTGTGCTCGGTCAAACGCGGCTCGGTCAGCGAAGAACAGCGCGCTGCCGTTGAAGCCTGGCTCAAAGGCCGCAGCGAACTGACCAAGATCGAAGTCAGCCCGCTGCTGGATGCCTGGTACCCGGAAAAGCCTATCAACAAGGCTGAGTGATACTTGTCAGCTTCGGGCTGAAAGGTTGATTGCTGAAAAGGCCACCCCATTCGGGTGGCCTTTTTATTGGCGATGCTTTTCCGTCGAACGTGACGCATCGCGGCTGCGCTTGGGGCATAATGCGTACTGTTTACGTCGTGGGGCCATCATCTCTTACAGCCCCAAAGCCCTTTTCCCTCGCCGCAGGGTATTCACTCGCTATGATCAAAACGCTTCGTCCCCTCATACTTGCCGGCCTGCTGTTGCCACTTGCCTTGCCCAGCCACGCCGCCGTCAATACCACCCTGCCTGCCAAAGTGCAGCAGGCGCTCAAGGCCAACAAGCTGCAGGACACAGCACTGTCGCTGGTGATGCTGCCGCTGGACGGCCCCGGCACCCCGACCGTGTTCAATGCCGATGTGTCGGTGAACCCGGCGTCGACCATGAAACTGGTCACCACCTACGCCGCCCTCGAACTGCTTGGCCCGACCTTCCAGTGGAAAACCGAGTTCTACACCGACGGCACCCTGAGCAACGGCGTGCTTAACGGTAACCTCTACCTTAAAGGTGGCGGTGACCCCAAACTGAACATGGAAAAGCTGTGGCTGCTGATGCGTGACCTGCGCGCCAATGGCGTGCGCACCGTCACCGGTGACCTGGTGCTGGACCGCAGCCACTTCGTGCAACCCAACCTGCCGCAGTTCAACGACGACGGCGGTGATGAAAACAAGCCGTTCCTGGTCAAGCCCGACTCGCTGCTGGTCAACCTCAAGGCCCTGCGCTTCGTGGCGCGCAATGATGGTGGCAAGGTCACCGTCGCCGTCGAGCCACCGATTGCCCGCATCCGCATCGACAACCAGGTCAAGCCGGTAGCCTCTAAGAAATGCACCGGTGATGTGCGCTACAACCCGGTGCCCCAGGCCGACGGCATCAGTGTAACGGTCAGCGGCCAACTAGGTGACGGCTGCAACTCGCAAACCTACCTGTCACTGCTCGACCATTCCACCTACGCCGCCGGTGCCGTGCGCGCAATCTGGAACGAACTGGGTGGCAACATCCAGGGTGGCGACCGCATCGAGAATGTGCCCAAGAGTGCTCGCCTGCTGGCCCGCGCCTTCTCGCCAGACCTGGTGGAAGTGATCCGCGACATCAACAAGTACAGCAACAACACCATGGCCCAGCAGCTGTTCCTGAGCCTTGGCGCGCAGTTCCGCACCGATGCCGATGGCGACGACGCCCGTGCTGCCCAGCGCGTGGTACGCCAATGGCTGGCGAAAAAGGGCATCACCGCGCCGCATCTGGTGATGGAAAACGGCTCTGGCCTGTCGCGTGCCGAACGGGTCAGTACCCGGGAAATGGCCGAGATGCTGAAAGCCGCCTGGAAGAGCCCTTATGCTGCCGAATTCATGAGCTCGATGCCGCTGGTGGGCATGGACGGCACGATGCGCAAGCGTCTCAAGCGCACCGCGATGGCCGGCGAAGGGCACATCAAGACCGGCACACTGAACACTGTGCGGGCGATTGCCGGCTTCAGCCGCGACAGTAACGGCCATACCTGGGCGGTAGCGGCGATTCTCAACGACCCGAAACCGTGGGGTGCCTCGCAGGTGCTGGATCAGGTGTTGCTTGACCTGTATCGCCAGCCGAAGCTGGCTGGCAGTACAGCGGCCAACTGACGCCACCTGCCACACACCCGGGCCCGCTTGCGCGGTCGATGCAGGAGCGGCTTTGCGTCCCGAAAGGGCCGCAAAGCGGCCCCCACGCCGACCGCGCGCACGGTTTTATACCGGCTCCCCCTCCACCCGGTCCCGCCCGGCCTGTTTGGCCGCATATACGCCGGCGTCGGCGCGCAACAGCAAGGCATCGGCGCCTTCGCCCGACCGCCAGCCCGCCACACCGAAGCTTGCAGTCACCTGGCCCACGCCTTCCACCGGTACATTGCGCACCCCTTGCCATAACTCCAGCGCCAGCAGCCGGGCCTGATTGGCATCGCTGCCCGGGCAAAGCACCATGAACTCTTCCCCGCCCAAGCGGCAGAACACATCGGTACGCCGCAAACGCTGAGCGATGCGCTGGCACAGGCTACGCAGCACCCGGTCGCCGACGGCATGGCCGAAGCGGTCGTTGATGCGCTTGAAGTGATCAATGTCGAGCATGATCACCGCCAGCGGCAAGCCATCGCGCTGGGCCCTTTCCAGTTCGATCTTGAGCCGCTCCTGGAAATAGCGACGGTTATGGATACCGGTCAGCGAGTCGGTGACCGACAGCGCCCGCAACTCTTCCTCCACACCCTTCAGGTCGGAGATGTCAGTCAGGTAGCCATGCCACAGGGTGCAGCCCTGCTCGCCCACTTCCGGGGTCGCCTCGCCACGCACCCAGCGCAGTCCGGCCCGTGGCAGGCAGACTCGATACTCCTCACGCCAGGGTGACAAGTGTTCGGCCGAATAGCGCACCGAGCGGCGCACGCGTTCCAGGTCATCGGGGTGGATACGTTCGAACACCGCCGAGGCATCCTCACGCAACTGCATCAGGTCGATCTCATAAATGTCATACAGGCCCATGCTGGCGTATGGAAAACACGAATGGCCGTTGGCATCCAGGCGATATTGGTAGATGCCGCCCGGCACCTCGGCACTGAGCTTTTCCAGCAACCGGTCACGCGCTGCCAACGCCTCATGCACCCGGCGCCGCTCGGTCACGTCAATGCAGATGGCCAGGTAGCCAACCCACAACCCCTGTTCGTCGAGCATGGCAGTCACCAGCATGTTGGCGACCAGCTGGCTGCCATCGGCCCGTAGCAAGGTCCACTCGCCAGGCTCGGCCCCGTGCTCCTGCACCGTTTCAGCGAACATCGCCTGGCCGCCAGCAATGGCGCGGCCAAAACGCAAGCTCAAGGCCTGGGCACGCAGGTTCAGCTCCTCCGGCAGTACCAGGTCTTCAAGGCGCAACCGGCCGATCGCTTCGCTGGCCGCGTAACCGAGCATGCGTTCGGCACCGGCGTTGAACGTGCTGACCACCCCCTTGAGGTTGGTGGCGATGATCGCCACCTGGGTCGCGGCATCCAGCACACTGCGCAGTTGGTTGTGGGTGCCACGCAACGACTGCTCGCTGACCTGCAACTCGGCAGTACGCTGAGCGACCAGGGCCAGGGCGCGCTGACGCTGGCTGAACAGGCTGTAGAGCAGCACGCTGAGCAACAGGCTCAAAAGTCCGCCCAACAAACCGACCGCCATCACCGCCGAGGAGCGGTTCGCCTGCGCGAACGCCTGGCTTGGCTGAATGCTCAGCTGGAAATGGTGATCGGCCAGGCGCAACAACTGATTGCTGGCCAGGGCCAAGGGCGCGACCGGATTTTGCGAGTCGAACAACACGACGGGGCCTTGTAACCCGGACGGGTCCGTGATGCGCACGACCAGGTTGTCATCAACCGCTACCGGTCGACCGTCGCTGACCAGCTCGCGCATGCTCAGCAACGCCATCACATAGCCCACTGCCGCACCGCGGGGGTCGGCATCGGAAAATACCGGCGCCACCATCAGCAGGCCGCGCTCTGCCGACTGGGTATCGAACAGGGCCAATGGCTCGGACACCGCCATGCTGCCCGGCGCCAGCGCCGGCGCCAGCGCCCGCGCCAGGGCCGCCTGGGGCTCGCTTTGACCAGCGAGGTCCAGGCCGTAAGGCAACCCGGGCCGCTCGCTCGATTGGGTATAGAGCACCGGGAAGTAATGGTCGCGCTGCGAAGCCGGGCGCCATTGGCCTTGCGCGTCCAGGTCACGGATCACATAACCTGGGCCGGTATGGGCACTGGCCAGGCGCTCGAATTCGGCGCGTTGCGCAGCCTCGACGCGCGGCGCCCAGGCATAGGCCAAGGTGCGTTGCAGCAGTGGTCGGGCATAGCCGTCGAATTCGCGCGGGGTGATCTCGCTGGAAAAACTGAAGAACCGCCGCAGCCCGTCCAAGCGCTGCTGCTGTTCGTCAAAGCGCTCGGCAATACGGCTGGCGCGCTCGCTGGCCAGCAGCTCGAAGCGCTGGCGCAGCTGCTGTTTGTAGAAGGTGTGCGCGGCAAATGCCAAGGCAGCGGTCAACAAGCCGCCCGCCACCAGTGCAATCAGCGCCATCGCCCAGGCGGACGCCCTCTCTGTGCACAAGCCAAGCAACCGCGCACGCACGCCACACTTTGACATACACCCATCTCGTCACGTCAGCGTCCTGCGGATTATCTTGCCCTGCCCTCAGTTATAGCTATTGGCCATTAGCCGCGCAATGTACCTCGTCGCCTCAACGAAGCTGCAAACGCCAGGCGCGGTGGATACGGTTGTTACGGGCGAAGTCCGGATCCAGGGTCTGGGCGCTGATTTCTTCCACCACGTAACGCGCAATCAGGTGCTCGTCCAGCTGGAACTTGCGGAAGTTGTTGGAGAAATACAGCACGCCCCCCGGCGCCAGACGGGCCATGGCCAGGTCCAACAGCTGCACATGGTCACGCTGCACGTCGAATACGCCTTCCATACGCTTGGAGTTGGAGAAGGTTGGCGGGTCGATGAAGATCAGGTCGTAGCTGTCACGGTTGCCTTCCAGCCAGGTCATTACATCGCTCTGCTCCAGGCGGTTGCGCTCGGAATAGCCATTGAGCGCCAGGTTACGCCGTGCCCAGTCCAGGTAGGTTTTCGACAGGTCGACGCTGGTGGTGCTGCGCGCACCGCCCTTGGCCGCGTGCACGGTGGCCGTGGCGGTGTAGCAGAACAGGTTGAGGAAGCGCTTGCCGGCAGCCTCGCGCTGGATGCGCATACGCATCGGGCGGTGGTCGAGGAACAGCCCGGTATCCAGGTAGTCGGTGAGGTTGACCAGCAGCTTGACGCCACCTTCGTTCACTTCCTGGAAACGGCCCTCGGTAGCCTGACGTTCGTACTGGCGCGTGCCGCTTTGCCGCTCGCGACGCTTGAGCACTACACGCTGCGGCGAAATGCCCAGCGCCTGCGGGATGGCAGCCAGTGCGTCGAGCAGACGGGCCTGAGCCTTGTCCGGGTCGACCGAACGTGGCGCGGCGTATTCCTGCACGTGTACCCAGTCCTGATACAGGTCGACCGCGAGGGCATATTCGGGCATGTCGGCATCGTACAGCCGGTAGCAGTCGATCTGCTCGCGACGGGCCCACTTGCCCAGTTGCTTGAGGTTCTTCTGCAGGCGGTTGGCAAACATCTGCGCCCCTTCCGAGAGCCGCGCGGGCTCGCTGGCCTGCGGCACCTGCTGTCGGGCTTCGGTGCCTTCAGGTTGCGCTTCGCGGCGTTCACCGGTGACGAACTGGTCCGGCTGCACCTTGAACAGCAGCAGCTTGCACGGCAATGCGCCGTTCCAGAACGCGTACTGCTTATGGCTACGAATACCCATGCGCTTGCCCAGTTGCGGCGCACCGGTGAATACCGCTGCTTCCCAGCCCATGCAGGCCTGGCGCAGGCGCTCACCCAGATTCTGGTAGAGGTACAGCAGGCTGGCTTCGTCACCCAGACGCTCACCGTAGGGCGGGTTGCTGATGACCAGGCCTTTCTGGTTCTGGTCCGGGCGTGGCTCGAAGGTGCTCACTTCGCCCTGGTAGATCTTCACCCAGTCGCCCAGGCCGGCACGCTCGACGTTGTTGCGGCCCGGCTGGATCAGCCGTGGGTCAGCCTCATAGCCACGGATCCACAGCGGTGGCTTGGCCAGGCCGGCCTGCGCGCGCGCCTGCGCTTCGTCATGCACCTTGCGCCACAGCGCCGGCACATGGCCGAGCCAAGCACTGAAGCCCCAGCGTTCGCGCTTGAGGTTGGGGGCGATATCGGCGGCGATCATCGCGGCCTCGACCAGGAAGGTACCCACGCCGCACATCGGGTCGGCCAGCGCACCACCTTCGGCAGCAATACGCGGCCAGCCAGCACGGATCAGCACCGCTGCCGCCAGGTTTTCCTTCAGCGGCGCGGCGCCTTGCTGCAGGCGGTAGCCACGCTGGTGCAGGCTGTGCCCAGACAGGTCGAGGGACAGAATGGCCTCGCCGCGGTCCAGGCGCAGATGCACACGCACGTCAGGGTCGATCTTTTCCACGGACGGGCGCAGGCCTTCGCGGTTACGCAGCTTGTCGACGATCGCATCCTTGACCTTCAGCGCACCGAAGTGGGTATTGTCGATGCCAGAGCCATGGCCGCTGAACTCCACCGCCAGGGTGCCGTCGGCTGCCAGGTGGTCGGCCCAGTCGACCGCGTGCACACCGTCGTAAAGGTCGTCGGCGTTCTTCATCGAGAAGCGCTTGAGCACCAGCAATACGCGGTTGGCCAGACGTGACCAGACACACAGGCGGTAAGCAGTTTCCATGTCGGCGGCGCCGCGAATGGCCGAGGTGTGCTCGCGCACCTCGTCAAGGCCGAGGCCCTTGGCCTCTTCGGCGAGCAGGCTTTCAAGGCCTTTGGGACAGGTGAGGTAAAGTTCGAAACGGTCCGACATGAGTATTCCAGCGCCTTGGGCTATTTGACTGACGGGGCGACGCATCGCCCCGCGATGTTTGCCCGTACACCTTTCCAGCAGGCGTGCGGGTGGCCTTCTGCGACACACAACGTGCTGCAGAAAAGCCGGGCCGCCTGACCGATCCGTGCCTGGCCCAGTGGCAAGGACAGCTTAGATCATCAGGCAGTACGCATAATTCTGGCGATCTCCGGGCCAATGTGACCCTTCGTCGCATTTCAAATTATTTCTGTCATCCGCAAACAACCCTGGCGAAATGACGTCAAAGATCGGCAAACCCCGATCATTGCAGGGCTAAACACCAAACAAGGTTGAGTCGCATTTATTTACTTATCCCCTCACCCTTGGAAAGGTTACGTGCTTATGACAAATCGGTCATTCACACCGTGACTCGCATTCGATAGAACTGGTCTCAGGCCGCTTCGCAACGAGGCGGCACTTTCAGCTCGCCACGCCGGCAGCGAGCGCAAACCGGCAGAACGACTCTGCCCGGCCTCGGAGAGGCCGACGGGACATTACAGTCAACAAGTGAGGGCAACACCCTATGAGAAGACTTAAGCGTGATCCGTTGGAAAGAGCATATTCACGTGGCTACCAATACGGGGTCACCGGCAAATCCCGCGAACTTTGCCCCTTCAATCTTCCTTCTGTTCGCCAAGCCTGGATCAACGGCTGGCGTGAAGGTCGCGGTGATAACTGGGACGGAATGACTGGCACCGCTGGCATCCATAGACTCAACGAAAATCACGCCGTTGGCTGAACGAGGACACTGAATTCGATTTACCATGCACGCCCCATCCGGGCGGCGGGCGAAGGCCCAGGGGCCCCTTGAAGGGGCCCTTTTTTATGCCTTGGCAAACCTCATCAGCTGCACCCACCCGCCCCCCCACAGGGGCGGGCTGGTCACCGCGGCATTGCCGCGATAGCATCCACCGCTTCGCGAATCAGCGCCGGCCCTTTGTAGATGAAGCCCGAGTATATCTGCACCAGGCTCGCCCCGGCCGCGATCTTCTCGGCAGCATGGCGGCCTTCGGTAATGCCCCCGGCGGCAATGATCGGCAACTTGCCGCCCAGCTCACCTGCCAGCACCTTGACGATATGGGTGCTCTTCTCCAGCACCGGTGCGCCCGACAGGCCGCCCGCCTCGCCACCGTACGGCAATGCTTCGACACCTTCACGGCCCAGCGTGGTGTTGGTGGCGATCACCGCATCCATGCCCGACTCCATCAGCGCAGCGGCCACCAGCGCCGTTTCTTCGTCGCTCATGTCCGGCGCGATCTTGATTGCCAGGGGCACGCGCTTGCCATGTGCACCGGCCAGTTGTTCGCGGCGCTCGGCCAGGGCGTCGAGCAACTGCTTGAGCGAGTCGCCGAACTGCAGGCTGCGCAGGCCCGGGGTATTGGGCGAGCTGACGTTGACCGTGATGTAGCTGGCGGCGGTGTAGACCTTGTCCAGGCAGATCAGGTAGTCATCGACAGCACGTTCGACCGGGGTATCGAAGTTCTTGCCGATGTTGATGCCCAGCACCCCCTTGTAGCGCGAGGCGCGTACGCGCCCCAGCAGGTGATCAACGCCCAGGTTGTTGAAGCCCATGCGGTTGATGATGGCCGTGGCTTCCGGCAGGCGGAACAACCGTGGCTTGGGGTTGCCAGGCTGCGGACGCGGGGTGACAGTGCCGATTTCGACAAAACCGAAGCCCAGCTGGGCGAAGCCGTCGATGGCCGCGCCGTTCTTGTCCAGGCCAGCCGCCAGCCCCACCGGGTTGGCGAAGTTCAAGCCCATGACCGAAACCGGCAATGACGCCGGTTGCTTGCACAGCATGCCGTTGAGGCCCAAACGGCCACCGGCGCCGATCAGGTCCAGGGACAGGTCGTGGGAAGTTTCCGGGGAAAGCTTGAACAGCAGCTGGCGGGCCAGGGTATACATGGGCGGGCAAGGCTCAGGGTGAGTGAGGGGGCGATTATAGCCAGCGCGGGGCTGGCAGGACAGCAAATCGTGGAGCGCTTGGCACATCGGTTGCACCCGTTCAGCCCACAGCCTTATCAGTAAGGGCGAGGACTCTTGTGAACACTGTACCCCGAGCAACGCCCCTGGCCTGGGTCAACGGCAGCGACGCGCCGGAAAAAACCAGCCTGAACATCGGCTATATGGCCCTGACCGACTGCGCCTCGGTCGTGGTCGCCGCCACCCAGGGCTTCGCCCAGCAGCACGGCCTTACCCTCAACCTCCAGCGCCAGGGCTCGTGGGCCGGGCTGCGCGACAAGCTGGTCAGCGGCGAACTGGACGCCGCACATTGCCTGTATGGCCTGGTCTACGCCGTGCACCTGGGCATTGGCGGCGTACCTGCCAGCGACATGGCCGTGCTCATGGGGCTGAACCAGAACGCCCAGGCTATCAACCTGTCCCCTGCCTTGCAGCGCAAGGGCGTGACCAACCCTGAGGCACTGGCGCGCCTGGTGCACCAGCATGGCGCACGCCTGACGTTCGCCCAGACCTTCCCCACCGGCACCCACGCCATGTGGCTGTATTACTGGCTGGCCAGCCAGGGCATTCACCCGCTGCGCGACGTCGACAGCGTAGTGGTGCCACCGGCGCAGATGGCTGCACACCTCCAGGCCGGGCGCATTGACGGCTTCTGCGTTGGTGAGCCCTGGGCCGCCGACGCGGTGGCCAAAGGCCAAGGCTTCACCCTGGCCACCAGCCAGTCGATCTGGCCGGATCACCCGGAAAAGGTCCTGGCCTGCGCCCGCGTCTTTGCCGAGCAATACCCCAACAGCGCCCGTGCGCTGATCAAGGCGATCCTCACCGCCAGCCGATTCATCGAGCAAAGCCCGGAAAACCGCCGCAGCACCGCGCAACTGCTCAGCGCAAGCGCTTACCTGGACACCCCGCTGGACAGCATAGCCCCCCGCCTGCTCGGCCATTATGAGGATGGCCTGGGCAACCAGTGGCAAGACCCACACGCCCTGCGCCTGTTCGACCAAGGCCGGGCCAACCTGCCCTACCTGTCCGACGGTATGTGGTTCATGACCCAGTTCCGCCGCTGGGGCCTGCTGCGCGAAGACCCCGACTACCTCGGCGTGGCCCGGCAGGTCCAGCAACTGCAGTTGTACAGCGAGGCCGCACAGAGCCTGGGCATCGCTTGCCCAGGCCAACCGATGCGCAGCAGCCTGCTGATCGATGGCTCCCGCTGGGACGGCAGCGACCCCTTCGGCTATGCCCGCAGTTTCAGCTTGCATGCCTTGGGCGAGTTGCCCGATGCCCGTGTCGGCGCGTGAGGGGGACGAACATGTTGCGCATCCTGCTTATCGACGACACCCAGAGCAAGCTCGGTCGCCTGAGGGCTGCGTTGAGTGAGGCCGGCTTCGAGATCATCGAAGCCCCAGACCTGACCATCGACCTGCCCGCCTGCGTCGAAACGGTGCGCCCGGACGTGGTGCTGATCGATACCGACTCGCCAGACCGCGATGTGATGGAACAGGTAGTGCTGGTCAGCCGTGACCAGCCGCGGCCCATCGTGTTGTTCACCGACGAGCACGACCCCGGGATGATGCGCCAGGCGATCCAGGCAGGGGTCAGTGCCTATATCGTCGAAGGTATCCATGCTGCGCGGCTGCAGCCGATCCTGGACGTGGCCATGGCCCGCTTCGAAAGCGACCAGGCACTGAAGGCACAGCTGCTGGCGCGCGACCAGCAATTGGCCGAACGCAAGCGCATCGAGCAGGCCAAGGGCTTGCTGATGAAAATGAAGGACTGCAACGAAGAGCAGGCCTACACCCTGATGCGTCGCCAGGCCATGAGCCGGCAGCAGAAGCTGATCCAGGTTGCCGAACAGATCATTGCCATGCATGAGATGCTCGGCTGATGCGCTGAAAATTCCGAGCAAGCCGCCCCGGAAGTTGGCCCATCTCTTGCTGAACAAATCTCACCGGTAGCCAACGGCGGTTACCCCACTTGAATCCCGACAAAGACGTCGCTCTCCCCTCCACACCCATGGAGCGGGTAGCGGCGTCTTTTTCGTTCCGTTGTACTACCGAGTGAGGTGTTCGATGAGTGCCAGCTTCTGGAAATCCGGGCATGTGCCCACGCTGTTCGCCGCGTTTCTGTACTTCGACCTCAGCTTCATGGTCTGGTACCTGCTGGGCCCGTTGGCGGTGCAGATTGCTGCCGACCTGCAACTGAGCGCACAACAACGGGGCCTGATGGTGGCCACGCCGATCCTGGCCGGGGCAATCCTGCGCTTCGCCATGGGCGTTCTGGTCGACCGCCTGTCGCCCAAGACGGCTGGCCTGATCGGCCAGGTGGTGGTCATCGTCGCCCTGGCCGCAGCCTGGCACCTTGGCGTACACAGCTATGAACAGGCCCTGCTGCTAGGCGTGTTCCTGGGCTTTGCCGGTGCGTCCTTCGCCGTTTCGCTGCCGCTGGCCTCGCAGTGGTACCCGCCACAGCACCAGGGCAAGGCCATGGGCATCGCCGGCGCAGGCAACTCCGGCACGGTGTTCGCGGCCTTGCTGGCACCGGCACTGGCAGCCGGCTTTGGCTGGAACAATGTGTTCGGCTTTGCGCTGATCCCGCTGTCACTGGCGCTGGTGGTGTTCGCCCTGTTGGCGCGCAATGCCCCGCAACGGCCCAAGCCGAAAGCCATGGCCGACTACCTCAAGGCACTGGGCGACCGTGACAGCTGGTGGTTCATGTTTTTCTACAGCGTTACCTTCGGCGGCTTCATCGGCCTGGCCAGCGCCCTGCCCGGCTATTTCAGCGACCAATACGGCCTGAGCCCGGTCACCGCCGGCTACTACACCGCCGCTTGTGTGTTCGCCGGCAGCCTGATGCGCCCGCTCGGCGGCGCCCTGGCTGACCGTTTTGGCGGCATCCGCACCCTGCTGGGCATGTACGGCGTGGCCGCCATCTGCATTGCCGCAGTCGGCTTCAACCTGCCCTCTGCCGCGGCCGCACTGGCGTTGTTCGTCAGCGCCATGCTCGGCCTGGGTGCCGGCAATGGCGCAGTGTTCCAACTGGTGCCACAACGCTTCCGCCAAGAGATCGGGGTAATGACCGGCCTGATCGGCATGGCCGGGGGCATCGGCGGCTTCCTGCTGGCGGCCGGGCTTGGCACCATCAAGCAGCACACTGGCGATTACCAACTGGGGCTGTGGCTGTTCGCCAGCCTGGGCCTGCTGGCCTGGTTCGGCCTGCACGGGGTGAAACAGCGCTGGCGCACCACCTGGGGCTCGGCTGCAGTCACCGCAGCACGGGTCTGAGGCACGCCGATGAGCCTGCAACTGAGCTTTGCCCAAGCCAGCGCCACCGGGCCGCGCGCGGAAAACCAGGACGCCCTGCGCCTGGTCACGCCGGCACCAGAACTGGCCGCCAGCAAAGGCTACCTGTTCGCCCTGGCCGACGGCGTCAGCCAATGTACCGACGGCGGCCTGGCGGCGCGCGCCAGCCTGCAGGCACTGGCCCTGGATTACTACGCCACGCCGGCCACCTGGAGCGTGGCCCAGGCCCTCGACCGCCTGCTGCTGGCGCAAAACCGCTGGTTGCGCGCCCAGGGCAGCGGCCAGCCGTTGCTGACCACACTTAGCGCGCTGGTGTTGCGCGGCCGGCGCTTTACCTTGGCCCATGTAGGCGACTGCCGGGTGTACCGCTGGCACGAGGGGAACCTGCAATGCCTGAGCGAAGACCATGTCTGGGACCAACCGGGCATGCAGCATGTACTGAAACGGGCGCTGGGCCTGGACCAGCACCTGCTGGTGGATTACCTGGAAGGCGAGCTGCAACCGGGCGAATGTTTTCTGCTGCTCAGCGACGGGGTCTGGGCCAGCCTGGGCGAACAGCACATCCAGGCCGTGCTGCGCGAGCAAACTGACCTGCAACTGGCCGCCGACACCCTGGTGGCCAGTGCCCACCTCAGCGGCAGCAAGGACAACGCCAGCGCCTTACTGGTGCAAGTCGAACAACTGGGCACGGCCAACCTGGGCGATACCCTGGCGCAACTGCAACAATGGCCAGTGCCCGGCCCGCTGCGCGAAGGCCAGGTGATCGACGGCTGGCAGGTCGAAACACTGCATGCGCACAGCCGCCAGTCCTTGCTGTACAAAGTGCGCGATAGCCAGAACCAGCCTTGGCTGCTCAAGACCCTGCCCACTGCACGCGAACAGGAACCGGGGGCGGCGCAAGGGCTGTTGCTGGAAGAGTGGTTTCTGCGCCGCATCGCCGGCCGGCACTTCCCCGAGCTACACGCCGCCAGTCAGCGCCAGCACCTGTACTACGTGATGCGCGAATATCCCGGCCAGAACCTGGCGGCGTTGCTAGCCGAACAGGGCCCGCTGCCCCTGCCGCAATGGCTGGAAGTCGCACGGCAACTGCTGCAGGCAGTCGGTGTGCTGCATCGGCGCAACTTGCTGCACCGCGATATCAAGCCAGACAACCTGCACCTGGGCCGTGATGGCCAGCTGCGCCTGCTGGACTTCGGCCTGGCTTATTGCCCGGGCCTGTCCGAAGACCCGCTGCACGAGCTGCCCGGCACGCCCTCGTATATCGCCCCGGAAGCATTCGATGGCCACCCGCCCAGCCCGCGTCAGGACTTGTATGCAGTGGGCGTGACCCTGTACCACCTGCTGACCGGACACTACCCGTACGGCGAGGTAGAGGCCTTCCAGCGCCCGCGCTTCGGCCAGCCGGTCAACGCCGCGCGCTACCGACCCGACCTGCCGGAATGGCTGCAGCACAACCTGCTGCAGGCCGTGGCGAGCGACCCGGCGCAGCGCTTCGAAACCGCCGAACACTGGTTGCTGCTGCTCGAGCGCGGCGACCGCCAGGAACTGCCCAGCCGCCCCCGGCCGCTGCTGGAACGCGAGCCGCTGAAGGTATGGCGCACCCTGGCCCTGTTGTCGTTGCTGATCAATCTGATACTGCTGTTCACCCTGCTCAAGGGCTGAACGCGCCTTGCCGATGAGGAAACGCTGATGAATGCAAAAGTATGGCTGGTCGGTGCCGGCCCTGGTGACCCTGAACTGCTCACCCTCAAGGCAGTGCGTGCGTTGCAGCAAGCCGCCGTGGTCATGGTAGACGACCTCGTCAACCCGGCAGTGCTCGAGCATTGCCCGCAGGCCCGGATAATGACCGTGGGCAAGCGCGGCGGCTGCCGCTCTACACCGCAAGCGTTCATTCAGCGCCTGATGCTGCGCCACGCGCGACAGGGCCGTTGCGTGGTGCGGCTCAAGGGCGGCGACCCTTGCATTTTCGGCCGTGGCGGTGAAGAGGCGCTGTGGTTGCAAGGGCATGGCATCGAAGTGGAGGTGATCAATGGCATCACCGCCGGCCTGGCCGGGGCCACCCAATGCGGGATTCCCCTGACTTCACGGGGCGTGAGCCGAGGGGTGACGCTGGTGACGGCGCACACCCAGGACGATAGCGAGCTGAACTGGGCGGCCTTGGCTCAGGGCGGGACAACGCTGGTGGTCTACATGGGAGTGGCGCGGCTGGAACAAGTGCGCCAAGGATTGCTGGCGGGGGGCATGGCGCCGGGAATGCCGGTGGCGATGATCGAAAATGCCTCGTTGCCGCAGCAGCGGGAGTGCAGAAGCGATGTGCAGGGAATGGTGGAAGCTGCGCGGGCGTTTGGTTTGCGTAGCCCGGCAATCCTGGTGATTGGGGAGGTGGTTGGGGAGCAGCAGGCTATGGGGCGGATCGCAATCGCAGGCTGACCGCAGGAGCGGCCTTCAGGGCCGGTTAAAACCCAGGCAAAGAAAAACCCGGCCGAGGCCGGGTTTTTCATGAAGCTTCAAACCAATTACTTGGCCTGGGCTTCTACCTGAGCTTCAACGCGACGGTTGACAGCACGGCCTTCTTCGGTGGCGTTGTCAGCAACCGGACGGGTTTCGCCGTAGCCAACCGAGTCAACACGGCTGGATTCTACGCCGTACTGCTGGGTCAGCACTTGCTTGACAGCGTTGGCACGACGCTCGGACAGCTTCTGGTTGTAAGCGTCTGGACCCACGGAGTCAGTGTGACCTTCAACCACGGTGGTGGTTTGTGGGTACTGCTTCATGAAGTCAGCCAGGTTTTTGATGTCGCCGTAGCTGTTAGGCTTGACGACCGACTTGTCGAAGTCGAACTTGACGTCCAGCTCAACGCGAACGACTTCGGCAACAGCCGGGCAGCCGTCGGCGTCAACGGTAACGTTGGCCGGGGTGTCTGGGCACTTGTCGACGTTGTCGCACACGCCGTCGTTGTCGGAGTCGGAGCAGACTTCAGCAACTGGAGCAGGAGCAGCTTCAGCTTGCTTCGGGCTACCGCCGAAGTTCAGGCCAACACCAACGCTCGGGGCCCACTCGGTGTCGCCCTGGTCGATGTTGTACTGAGCTTCTACGCCGGCACGGGCATAGAACATGTCGGTGATGTACCACTTGGCGCCAGCGCCAACGTTGGCGAAGGTGGAGTGGTCACGACCGCCACGGCCGGTCTGGCCCAGCGACTGGTGCGAGAAACCAGCGGAAACGTATGGACGGATAGCGTCGTACGGGTTGTTGAAGTGGTAAACGGCGTCCAGGGCAGTGTTCGAGCCCTTGATGTTCTTGCCGTCTTCGCCACGAGCGTTGTGCACTTCGTCGTAGCCCAGACGCAGCTCAACGTCGTCGGTCAGGAAGTAACCGATCGAGCCGCCGAACAGGTTGCCGTCGTTCTTGAAGTCGCGCTGGCTGTCGAAGAATTCTTTCTTGTAGAAGATTTCAGTCTCGACGGCGCCTTGACCTTGTGCCATAGCGCCAATCGAAGTGGCGGCTACAAGCGAACCAATGGCCAAGCCCAAGGTGTTTTTCAGTTTCATCCGTTAAATCCCCATCTGGTGATAGTTAAGCAGTCCCACCACAAACAAGAGGGACAACTCGACGGCGAGTCTAGCAGAACTCGCCGGTTCGTTAGAGATATTTGCACGCCACTAAGTTTCATCAAGGCCGGCAAATTTCTCCCGAAGCTTGTCTAGCGCGCGCTTGTAACGCATTTTCGTCGCGCTCAGGCCCATGTGCATGATGTCGGCAATTTCCTGGAACTCCAGCTCTGCGACAAAACGCAGCACCAGAATTTCCCGGTCAATCGGGTTCACATGCACCAGCCACTTGTCCAGCCCGCCTTTTTCTTCCGGCTTCGGAGCCTTGTCTTCGGACGCCTCTTCAACAGGGTCCAGACTCAAGGCATCCATCAACCGACGTTTGCGACGCTCCTTGCGGTACTGGGTAATGCACTCGTTGTAGGTGATGCTGTAGAGCCAGGTCTTGAACTTCGACTTACCCTCGAAGTTCTTCAGCCCGTACAGCACTTTCAGCATCACTTCCTGACAGACATCGTCCGCGTCACGGTCGTTCCCCAGATAACGCGCACAGACGTTGAACAGGGTCCGTTGGTAGCGCCGCATGAGCTCTTCATAGGCGCGGGTAACGTGGTACAGCTCCTCATGCGAACGCGCCACCAACTCTTCGTCTGTGAGCTCGCGGGGGTCATAGCGCATGGGCGGCGAATGAACTTTATTCAAAACGGATCTGGCCGACAGTCAGGTCAATGTCGCCGCGCGACCCCGTGGGTCGAATTTCGCGGCGGCATACATTAACAGCTTTTGTGCGGTTAGCGGCTATTGACGCGCTGTTCAAGCAGCTCGCGGTTAGCCAGTGACACCAGTTCGCCATCATCGGTCAGCAGCGTCGTCTTCACCGTACCGATCTCCTCGATATGCCCTTCGACCTCTCCAATCCGCACCTGCTGGCCGACTTGGTACAGCTCGCGCACGTAGATGCCGGCCAGGATCTGCCCGGCAATTTCGCGACTGCCAAGGCCCATGGCCAAGGCAACGGCCAGACCAACGGTAATCAGCCCGATAACGATGACGTGGTTCAGCAGGTCGGTTTTCACTTCAAGCTGGCTGATGGCCACCGAGATGCTGATGATGATCACCAGGCCTTGGGTAATACGCCCCAGGCCCGCCGAATATTCCAGGCCGATACCTTCGGCAGCGCCACGCACCAGGCCGTTGGCCACCTGCGCCAGCAGTACGCCGGCCAGCAGCACCAGAGCCGCGCCGAACACCTTGGGCAAGTACAGGGCGAGCATGTCGAGGGTTGCCGAAACCCGCTCAAGGCCCAGCGATTCGGCAGCCGAGACCAGGAAGATGAGCAGCACGAACCAATAGACGATCTTGCCGATCAGGGTCGAGATCGGCACCTGGATGCCGCCGCGACCGAGCATTTTGGTGAGGCCGGTGCCGGCCATCAGGCGGTCCAGGCCAAATTTGGCCAACAGTTTGGACAGCAGCGTGTCGAGCAGCTTGGCCACCACGAAACCGAGCAGCACCACGACCAGCGCGCCGAACAGGTTGGGGATGAAGTTCGCTACCTTGGTCCAAAGGGCAGTCATCGCGGTGACCAGGCTCTGGGTCCAGAGATCGAGTTCCATATTCAATCGGCCTTATCTGCTTTGCTGCCATTGGCAGCGTTGCGGGAAGAGTGTCGACGCACCGGCGCAACATGCGCCGAGCCATTGTTCACGGCAATCAGCAGCGCCTGGCTCCAGCGGCCAAGCAGGCTGAACAGATCACCCGCGCCAACCTGGCGGTTGGCGGTTTTCAGCACGCGACCCAGGCAAGCGGCGTCGTCCCGGTCGTCCCGGTCATTGCCGGAGGGTGACGCCTTGAGCAGGTCGCGCAGGGATTCTTCAAACGGATCGTGCATGGGCACCTCGCGCAGTGTCAGCAAGAGACGAGATGGCCGGGCGACGGGTCACACATCCTGTTGGCACGAAGGTTTCAAATTGCACAGCTATACCCACCGCAACCGCCGGAACAGCCACCACTGCCCCACGGCCAACCCCAGCACGACGATGCAGGCGAACAGGAAGCCCAAAGGGTTTTCCGCCCCGGGGATGCCGCCGACATTGATGCCCAGCAGCCCGGTGACAAAGCTCATGGGCAGGAAGATGCAGGTGATGATGCCAAAGCGGTACATGGTGCGGTTCATCCGCTCGCTGCGCCGCCGGTCCTCGCTTTCCAGCACCAGCGCAGCGCGTTCGCGGGCCAGTTCCAGCTCTTCGAGGTAGCGGATCAGGCTGTTGTTGAGTTCATTCCAGTAATCGGCGTCGGCATTGGCGAACCAGCTCCATTTGCTGCGCGACAACTGCGCGTAGATTTCCCGTTGCGGGGCGAGAAAGCGGCGCAAGCCAGCGGCACGGCGGCGGATCTGCTGCAGGCTGCCCTGCTCCGGGGCATACCGCTCGTCGGATTCGACCTTTTCTTCCTCCAGATCGACGAGCTCGGCCAGGTCGCTGACCAGGCCCTGGACCTTTTCGGTCAGCAACTCGCCCATCAACAGCAACAGTTCCGAGGCCGATTTCGGCCCCCTGCCCTGTTCCAGCAGCTGGAGAATTTCATCGCTGGCGCGCAACGGCCGCAGGCGCAGCGAAATAACCCGCTGCGCCTCGGCGAAGATGCGTACCGAAACCATGTCTTCGGGCTCGGCACCCGGGTTGAGGTTGACCCCCCGCAGGAACAGCAACAGCTGTTCGTCCGCCATGGGCAGCAGGCGCGGCCGGGTGTTTTCTTCCAGCAGCAGCTCGCAGGCGAACTCGCTCAGGCCGCTGTCGTGCAGCAGCCAGGAACGGGTTTGCGGATGGCTGCGGTCCCAGTGCAGCCACAGGCTCTGCTCCGGTTGCAACTGCAGGTCGTCCAGTTCGGTACGGGCAATCGAGCGCGCGCCACCTTTGCCATCGAGCACCAGGGCATGCACCAGCCCCCACTGCGCGTTGTCTTCCTCGAACATCAAAGCTCCATCAGCGCGTGCGGCGCATTACTCCGGCATTTTCAGCGGTTTCGGCGAGACCAGCACGCCATTGTTGTCGGCATACACATACTCACCCGGGCGGAAAGTTACCCCGGCGAAGGTCACCACCACGTTGAGATCGCCAATACCCCGCTTGTCGGTCTTCATCGGGTGGCTGGCCAGGGCCTGCACGCCAACGTCGGTCTGGATCAGCACGTCGACATCACGCACGCAGCCGTAGATCACCAAGCCTTCCCAACCGTTTTTTGCGGCTTTTTCGGCGAGCATGTCGCCGAGCAGCGCACGGCGCAGCGACCCACCGCCATCGACCACCAGCACTTTGCCCTTGCCGTCGAGTTCGACCTGCTCCTTGACCAGCGAATTGTCCTCGAAACACTTGATGGTAACGATCTGGCCACCGAACGAATCGCGGCCACCAAAATTGCTGAACATCGGCTCCAGCACTTGTACCAGGTCCGGGTAGGCGTCACACAGGTCGGGCGTTACGTAATGCTGCATGGGAAGCTCCTGTCAGTCACAACGAAAGCGGGTATCGGCCAAGGCTACACCTTGGAGGCTGTCGTAGTCATCCGGGACCGGGCAGTCATTTGTATTCATCCTGTCTCGGCCCTTCCATGCATGACCCGTTCCTGCACAGGAACGCGCGTTATCCAGTGTAGGAGCGGGTTCACCCGCGAAGAGGCCATGACAGGTACAGCAAACTCAGCTGGCAGGCACAGGTTCCGCAACGACAGTGGACGCATGCACCGGCAGCAGCGGGTTGTGCAGCCAGCGCTCCACCAGCGGCCACACCTGCACCTGCGCAGCCTTGCTCACCAGCATGTCGACATGCCCAAAGGCCTCGAAACCTTCTTCACGACCCAGCCGCAGGAACTGCTTGCGCTCGCCGCCCAACTGCTCGAACAGCTTGCGACAGGCCCACACCGGGTCCTGGAAGTCCCCTGCACCGGCCACTGCCAGCAGCGGTACATCCACTTCAGCCAGCCCTGCCCACCAATCGTTCTGCTTGTCGCCAAAGCGCCCGAACAGGCCGTGCCAGCGCATGCTCTCCAGGGCGAGGCCTATCGGCTCGTCTTCAGGCCCACGCTTGAAACGTGGCCCGGATATCTGCCCCCAACGCTTGAGCACCAGCTTCGCGCCCCAAGCCAGCGGCGGCACTTTCAACGGCCAATAGACACGGCTGATCTGGGTACCGAACAGCGCCACGCTGGCCAACTGCTCGGCAGCCAGAAAACCACCGCCCAGCGCAGCTACCAGGGTGGTGCCACCCAGGGAATGACCAACCCAGTGCGGCGCCTGGCCCGATTGCTCGCGCACGAAGGCGTTGATCAGCGGCAGGTCATCACGGGCGTAGGCGGCAACGCTGTTGTGTTTCCAGTCATGGTTACGCGGCGACAGGCCGTGGCCTCGCATTTCCGGGATCCAGACATCGAAACCGGCACGTGCAAGGTAGGCGCCCAGGCCAACCCCTTTGGGCGAATACCAGAAGCGCCGATTGGAAAAACTGCCATGCAGGAGAATGACCGGCACGCCCTGGGCCTGAGCCTGGTCGGCCAGCCCCAGACGGGTGATGGCGAGCTCGACGCTGGGGTCCGGGCCATTGCCGGCCTTGATCCGATACACGTCTTCGCTGAGATCGCCGCGGCGCTCGGCACTGAGCAGGGCCACGGGGAATAAAGTGCTGCTGCTTTGCATAAGGTTGCTTGGTGCACAAAAAAGGGCGGGGTCCATTGCTGGAGCTCGCCCTGGAAAAAACCAGGCAGGAGGGCGCCAGACGCCCCCCCGCGTTTACTGCATCAGGCCGCGCCTTGGCCTTCGGCCAGGAAGAACCAGGTCTCGAGTACCGAGTCCGGGTTCAGCGACACGCTTTCGATGCCCTGCTCCATCAGCCACTTGGCCAGGTCCGGGTGGTCCGATGGGCCTTGGCCGCAGATGCCGATGTACTTGCCAGCCTTGTTGCAGGCGGCAATGGCGTTGGCCAGCAGCTTCTTCACCGCAGGGTTACGCTCGTCGAACAGGTGGGCGATGATGCCCGAATCACGGTCCAGGCCCAGGGTCAACTGGGTCAGGTCGTTGGAGCCGATCGAGAAGCCGTCGAAGTATTCCAGGAACTCTTCGGCGAGGATGGCGTTGGACGGCAGTTCGCACATCATGATCACGCGCAGGCCGTTGTCGCCGCGGGCCAGGCCGTTTTCGGCGAGCAGGTCGACGACCTGGCTGGCTTCGCCCAAGGTACGCACGAACGGCACCATGATCTCGACGTTGGTCAGGCCCATCTCGTTGCGCACACGCTTCAGTGCACGGCACTCGAGCTCGAAGCAGTCACGGAACGATTCACTGATGTAACGCGAAGCACCGCGGAAGCCCAGCATCGGGTTTTCTTCTTCCGGCTCGTACAGCTTGCCGCCGATCAGGTTGGCGTACTCGTTGGACTTGAAGTCCGACAGACGCACGATGACCTTTTTCGGGTAGAAGGCCGCCGCCAGGGTGCTGATACCCTCGACCAGCTTCTCGACATAGAAGCCGACCGGGTCGTTGTAGCCGGCAATGCGCTTGTCGACGCTGTCTTTCAGGTCGGCAGGCAGGCCCGCATAGTTCAGCAGCGCCTTGGGGTGCACGCCGATCATGCGGTTGATGATGAACTCCAGGCGTGCCAGACCGACACCGGCGTTGGGCAGCTGGGCGAAGTCGAAGGCGCGGTCCGGGTTGCCGACGTTCATCATGATCTTGAACGGCAGTTCCGGCATGGCATCGACCGAGTTCTGCTTGATGTCGAAGCCCAGCTCACCTTCGAAGATGAAGCCGGTGTCGCCTTCGGCACAGGAAACGGTCACGCCCTGGCCGTCTTTCAGCACCTGGGTAGCGTTGCCGCAACCGACAACCGCCGGGATACCCAGCTCACGGGCGATGATCGCCGCGTGGCAGGTACGGCCACCGCGGTTGGTGACGATGGCGCTGGCGCGCTTCATCACCGGCTCCCAGTCAGGGTCGGTCATGTCGGAGACCAGCACGTCACCCGGCTGGACCTTGTCCATTTCTGAGACGTCGTTGATGACGCGAACCTTGCCGGCGCCGATACGCTGGCCAATGGCACGGCCTTCGACCAGCACGGTGCCTTTCTCTTTGAGCAGGTAGCGTTCCATGACGTTGGCGCTGGAACGGCTCTTCACCGTCTCAGGGCGGGCCTGGACGATGTACAGCTTGCCGTCGTCACCGTCCTTGGCCCACTCGATGTCCATCGGGCGCTGGTAGTGCTGCTCGATGATCATGGCCTGCTTGGCCAGCTCGCTGACCTCGGCATCGGTCAGGCAGAAGCGTGCGCGCTCGGCGCGGTCGACTTCGACGGTCTTGACCGAACGACCGGCCTTAGCCTCGTCGCCGTAGATCATCTTGATCGCCTTGCTGCCCAGGTTGCGGCGCAGGATGGCCGGGCGGCCGGCCTGCAGGGTGTTCTTGTGCACGTAGAATTCGTCAGGGTTGACTGCACCCTGCACCACGGTTTCGCCCAGGCCATAGGCGCCGGTGATGAACACCACGTCGCGGAAGCCCGACTCGGTGTCGAGGGTGAACATCACCCCGGCGGTGCCGGTTTCGGAGCGGACCATGCGCTGCACGCCGGCAGACAGGGCCACCAGCTTGTGGTCGAAGCCCTGGTGCACGCGGTAGGCGATGGCGCGGTCGTTGAACAGCGAAGCGAACACTTCCTTGGCCGCGCGGATCACGTTATCGACGCCGCGGATGTTGAGGAAGGTTTCCTGCTGGCCGGCGAACGAGGCGTCCGGCAGGTCTTCAGCGGTAGCCGAGGAACGCACGGCAACGGCCATGTTGTCGTTGCCGGCGGCCATTTCGGCGAAGGCCGTACGGATTTCCGAATCCAGGCGTGGCGGGAATTCGGCTTCCATGACCCACTGGCGAATCTGCGCGCCGGTCTTGGTCAGGGCATTGATGTCGTCAACGTCCAGCGCGTCGAGCGCGGCGTGAATGCGGTCGTTCAGCCCACTCTGCTCGAGAAAGTCACGGTACGCCTGAGCCGTAGTGGCAAAGCCGCCCGGCACCGACACGCCGGCACCGGCGAGGTTACTGATCATCTCGCCCAGGGATGCGTTCTTGCCCCCCACATGCTCCACATCATGGACGCCGAGCTTATCGAGGGAAACTACGTACTCTACCAAGGTGATCTCTCCACTAACTGTGTTGGAAAAGCTCAAAAGGCGCCCGCCTGTCTTCTATGACTTGGCCGGGCGTTTGTGGCCTGTACCTGGAAAATAGGCGCTGCAAATGTGGCAGAATGTCGACAGCCGCATTCGGCAAACCGAACTTATCATATCCAAGAATCGTCATCAGCTTAAGGCCCAGATCGCAAATGAAACGAACCGCGTTCTTCATCTCCGACGGCACCGGTATCACTGCCGAAACCCTGGGCCAGAGTTTGCTCGCGCAATTCGAGAGCATTCCCTTCAACAAATTCACCCGCCCTTACATCGACTCGCCGGACAAAGCGCGGGTCATGGTCCAGCAAATCAACGCTGCGGCCGAGCGGGATGGGGTCCGCCCGATCATCTTCGACACCATTGTCAACCAGGACATCCGCGAGATCCTGGCGACGTCGAATGGCTTCATGATCGACATCTTTTCTTCGTTTTTATCCCCACTTGAGCAGGAATTGATTGCCCATTCGTCGTATTCCGTGGGCAAATCCCACTCGATTGGTGGCAATTCCAACTACATGGAACGCATCGAGGCGGTGAATTTCGCCCTGGATAACGACGATGGTGCACGCACCCACTACTACGACAAAGCCGACCTGATTCTGGTTGGCGTGTCGCGTTGCGGCAAAACCCCAACCTGCCTGTACATGGCCATGCAGTTCGGCATCCGTGCCGCCAATTACCCGCTGACCGAGGATGACATGGAGCGCCTGCAGCTGCCGGCGGTGCTGAAAAAGCACCACAGCAAGCTGTTCGGCCTGACCATCGACCCCGACCGCCTCACCGCCATCCGCCACGAACGCAAGCCCAACAGCCGTTATTCCAGCTTTGCCCAGTGCGAATTCGAAGTGCGTGAAGTGGAAAGCCTGTTCCGCAGGGAGAACATTCCCAATATCAATTCCACGCATTTTTCGGTGGAAGAGATTTCCGCCAAGATCCTGGTCGAAAAAGGCGTGGAGAGACGGTTCAAGTAACAGCCCCGCCCCCCCTGTAGGAGCGAGTTCACCCGCGAAATGGCCCGCCCAGGCATACAAAAAAAAGCCCCGGCATCACTGCCGGGGCTTTGTTTTACCTCACTACAAGGCTCAGGACGGCACCACCGCTGCCTGCCCGCTCATGGCCAGGTCGACCAGCTCGCGGTTGGCCACCGCGTACATCGCATAGTCAGTGCCCGTGGCATTGCGCAGGTCGTCGAGCATGGCGCGCCAGCGCTCCACCATTCCCCGATGCTGCTCTGACCACAGCGCCACGCGGGCATCCATGTCTTGCGGTGCATCGGCCATCTGCAGGACTGAAATGGTGATCGCCCGCTGCTGCAAGTCGATATCGTCGCGGAATGCCTCGCGCGCCAGCGCCTGCCAGTTGTTTTCCACCGGCAGGTTGCTGATTTCCTGCAGGTACCAGGTCAGGTCCAGCGCGCTGCCCACGGCGAAGAATGCCTTGGCCACCTGCGCAGGCTCATGGCCGGTCACGTCGGCCGCTTCAATGATCGGCAGCAGGGTGTACAGGTGGCTGGTACCCGCCACCATACGCGCCAGCAACTCCGGCACACCGGCGTCGACAAAGCCCTGGTAGCGGACCATCCAGCGTTCGCGGGTAGGGCCTTCGAGCAGCTCATCCAGCTTCAGACCCAGCTGCGCGATCTTCGGCCCGAAGTGCGCGGTATCGCGCCCGGCGTCCTGTTCGTTGCGGCGGCTACGCAGGAACCAGCGGGTGGCTCGGCGGCCCAGTCGCATCAGCTCGTCCATCAGGGTGAGCTGGATCTCTGCCGGCACCTGATAGTCCAGCGCCTCGATCTGGCGGAACCAGTGCGGCAGGTGGAAGATATCGCGCACGATCACGTAAGCACCGGCCACGTTGGCCGGGCTCATGCCGGTCGACTCCTTCAGGCGCTGGACGAAGGTGATACCCATGTTGTTGACCAGGTCGTTGGCGATCTGGGTGCTGACGATTTCGCGCTTCAGGCGGTGGCGGCGCATGGCCTCGGCGAACTTGCTGACCAGGGACGGCGGGAAAGCGGTTTCCATGTCACGGGTCAGGTAGTCGTCGTCCGGCACCAGCGACTTGAGCAGTTGCTCCTTGAGGTCGATCTTGCTGTACGAGATCAGCACCGACAGCTCGGCGCGGGTCAGGCCCTGGCCGGCAGCCAGGCGTTCGGCCAACTGCTCTTCGGACGGCAGGAATTCGATGGCACGGTCCAGCTTGCCCCGCGCCTCGAGGTCGGCCATCAGGCGCTTGTACTCGGCAATCCGCTCGCGGGCGCGGCGAGCGGCCAGCGAAAGCGCCTGGGTCTGCTTGTAGTTGTTGCCCAGCACCAGGCCGGCCACTTCGTCGGTCATGCTGCCCAGCAGCTGGTTGCGCTGCTTCTCGGTCATGTCGCCACCCTGCACCACTTCGTTGAGCAGGATCTTGATGTTGACCTCGTGGTCGGAGCAGTCCACGCCGCCGGCGTTGTCGATGAAGTCGGTGTTGGTGGCGCCGCCGTTCAGGCCGAACTCGACGCGGCCGAGCTGGGTCATGCCCAGGTTGCCGCCCTCGCCCACTACCTTGCAGCGCAGTTCGTTACCGTTGACCCGCAGCGCATCGTTGGCCTTGTCGCCGACATCGGCGTGGCTTTCAGTGCTGGCCTTCACGTAGGTACCGATGCCGCCGTTCCACAGCAGGTCCACCGGGGCCTTGAGCAGCGCGTTCAGCAGCTCGGTCGGGGTCAGGCGGTCGGCTTCGATGGCGAAGCGCTCTTTCATCTGCGGGCTGATGGCGATGCTCTTGGCACTGCGCGGGAAGATCCCGCCGCCTTCGGACATGATGCTGGTGTCGTAGTCGCTCCAGGCCGAACGCGGCAGGTCGAACAGGCGCTTGCGCTCGGCAAAGCTGGTGGCAGGGTCGGGGTTGGGGTCGATGAAGATATGCAGGTGGTTGAACGCAGCCACCAGTTGCAGCTTGTCGGACATCAGCAGGCCATTGCCGAACACGTCGCCGGCCATATCGCCCACACCAATGACGGTGATCGGGTCTTCCTGCACGTTGATGCCACGCTCGCGGAAGTGACGCTGCACGCCCACCCAGGCGCCGCGCGCGGTAATGCCCATCTTCTTGTGGTCGTAACCGGCCGAGCCGCCCGAGGCAAAGGCATCGCCAAGCCAGAAGCCGTAGTCGATGGCAATGCCGTTGGCGATGTCGGAGAAGGTCGCGGTGCCTTTGTCGGCCGCTACCACCAGGTACGGGTCGTCATCGTCATGACGCACCACGTTGGCCGGCGGCACCACGCCACCGTCCTTGAGGTTGTCGGTGATGTCGAGCAGGCCGGAAATGAAGATGCGGTAGCACGCCACGCCTTCGGCGGCGATCTCGTCACGGCTGCCGCCCAGCGGCAGGCGACGCGGCAGGAAACCACCCTTGGCGCCGACCGGCACGATGACCGAGTTCTTCACCTGCTGGGCTTTCACCAGCCCCAGCACTTCGGTACGGAAGTCCTCTTCGCGGTCGGACCAGCGCAGGCCACCACGGGCAACGTTGCCAAAGCGCAGGTGCACGCCCTCGACGCGCGGCGAATAGACGAATATCTCGAACTTTGGCACCGGTTTGGGCAGTTCGGGGATCAGCTTGGGGTTGAACTTGAAGCTGAAGTACGACTTGTTCTGGCCGTTGGCGTCGGGCTGGTAGAAGTTGGTACGCAGGGTGGCCTTGATCAAGTCCAGGTAGCGCCGCAGGATGCGGTCTTCGTTGAGCACCTGCACGTCATCCAGGGCGCTCAGGATGGCCTGTTCCAGGCGCTGCTGCTTGTCGTCAAGGTCGTCCTGGGTAAGCTTGCGCGCCAGGTAGAAGCGGGTCTTGAACAACCGGGTCAGCTCACGGGCGATGTCGGTGTGGTTGTTCAGGGTGCTGGCGATATAGCCCAGATCGAAGCCCAGACGGATCTGTTTCAGGTAACGGGCGTAGGCACGCAGCAAGGCCACGTCGCGCCACGGCAAGCCGGCGGTGAGCACCAGGCGGTTGAAAGCGTCGTTCTCGGCGTCACCACGGACGATGTGGATGAAGGCGTCCTGCAGGGTGTCGTTGAGCTGCTGGATGTCCAGGCTCAGGCCTTCGCTGTAGGTGAAGGCGAAGTCGTGGATCCAGTATTCGCGGCCATTGGCATGGCGCAGGCGGTACGGGAACTCGCCGAGCACGCGCAGGCCGAGGTTTTCCAGAATCGGCAGCACGTCGGACAGCGCCAGCGGGGTGTCGGCGTGGTACAGCTTGCAGTGCAGGATGCGCTCGCCCACCTGGGTCAACGGCTGGTAGAAGCTCATGGCCAGCGGCTTGCTTTCCGACAGGTTCAGCACATGCTGCAGGTCGACCACCGCCGAGTGCGCGGCGAAGCGCTCGCGGTAACCGGCCGGGAAGCCTTTGGGGAAATCGGCGAGGATGTTGGTGCCCTGGGCTTCGCCGAAGTTCTCCACCACCAGTGCCGAGTAGTCGTCATGCCACGAGCGGCAGGCCTGGATGACTTCGCGTTCCAGCTGCTGCGGGTCGATGTCGATACGGTTCTTGGGGTCGACCCGCAGGATCAGTTGCACACGGGCCAGTACCGATTCGGAGAAGAAGGTCCAGAACTCGCAGTCGCTGGCCTTCAGGCGCTCCATCAGCACCTGCTGGATCTTCTGCCGTACTTCGGTGGAATAGATTTCACGCGGGACGTAGGCCAGGCAGTAGCAGAAGCGGCCATACGGGTCTTTACGCAGGAACACGCGGATCTTGTTGCGCTCCTGGATCTGCACGATTGCCATGACCGTGCTGAACAGCTCGTCGATCGGCGTCTGGAACAGGTCGTCGCGCGGCAGCACTTCCAGCACCTGGGCCAGTTCCTTGCCCAGGTGGGCCTTGGGATCAAAGCCCGAACGGCGCTCGACTTCGGCCACCTTCACGCGGATGTACGGAATGGCATGCACGCTTTCGCCATACACCGACGAGGTGTACAGCCCCATGAAGCGGTGCTCCTTGATGACCTTGCCGTCGGCGTCCAGCTGGCGGATCGACACGTAGTCCGGGTAGGCCGGGCGGTGCACGCGGCTGGGCAGTGCGGCCTTGGCGAACGACAGCAGCAGCGGCTCGTTGAGGTAGGCCACAGCGTAGTCTTCGATGCGCAGCTCTTCTGCGGTCAGGCCCACGCGCAGACGGCGCGGCAGGCCGAGGAACGACTGCTCGTCGTAGACCATCTGGCCGCCATCGGCGTCGCCCTTGACGGTGAATTCTTCATAGCCCAGGAAGGTGAAGTGGTTATCCAGCAGCCATTCGAGGAAGGCCTTGACTTCGCCTTTCTCGTTTTGGGCGGGGCCAAAGGCGGTTTGCTCCACCTGCGCTACCACTTCACGCAGCTTGGCCTTCATCGGTTCGAAGTCGGCCACCACCACCCGTACCTCGGCCAGCACCTGCTCGATCTCGCGGGTCAGCACTGTCAGCTCGGCGGCATTGGCGCAGCGGTCGATCTCCAGGTACATCAGTGACTCGTAGCGCACGCCTTCGCCCTGGGTTCCCTTGGGCAGCAGCTCCAACAGCTCGCCCTTGGCGCCACGGCGCACGCTGAGCACGGTGGTTTGCAGGGTGTGGATGCTGTAGCCACGGCGGTTGAGCTCGGTGCGCACCGAGTCGACCAGGAACGGCAGGTCATGGTGCAGCACTTCGACCACGGTATGGGTCGACTGCCAGCCATTGCGTTCGTAATCAGGGTTGTACACCCGCACTTGCGGGTATTCGGGGTCGAAACGCTCGATGATGCGCCAGGCTGACAGGGTGCAGCCGGCCAGGTCGGAAAGCCTGCGCTGGGTGAGTTCGTCCAGAGAGATGATGCCGAAGAACTGCTCGGCGAACAGCGCCACTTGTGGCAGGGACTGTTCGCTGATGTGCTGCGCCAGGGCCGCTTGCAGTTGATGCTGGAAGTCGGCTTTGCTGGCTGCGGTGAAGAACGCCATCTGTGGTACTCCGCTTGGGCTTTGTAATAATTGAAGCGTCGCTGCGTGCGCCGTGTACGGATCAACGATAGCCAACCCGTGGCATGACGGACGGTAAAAAACCAGACGTTGAACGTGCGCAGGCACGCCCAGGGCTCGCCGAAGCTTAACGACTGATCGGTCATCTACGCTTGCAGCGCTGCGACAATTTCGGTCAAGGGGCGGTAACTTTACGTTTATGCCTGTACGCAAGACTGTCAGAATTCCCTTCCGTTTCCTTTGACCCGAGCCTGCTCATGCAAATCAACACCGCCCTGCTGTTCGCCACCCCTTGCGATGACGAGGAAGACAACATGGCGACCCTGTGCTGCCACAGCGACAAGGGTCAGATGTTCCTGCTTACCCGTTACCCGGACGAGGACACCGTCGACCTGACGCTGGATGACGAGCCGTCGACGCTGGATGGCCTTAAGGTGACCCTGAGCGCCAAGCGCCTGCTGATCGAAGTGGCGGCAGGCGACCGGGACGCGCTGAAGGGGGATGAAGTACTGGAAATCAACCTGACCAGCGATTTGAGTGACATGGATGAAGTGAAGGAAACCCTGGAGAACATCCTGGCCGGTACTGGAACCTTGGTCTGCGAGCTTTGAACCCTGCCTAGTGGGAGCGCGGTCCACCCTGTGGGAGCGCGCCAGCTTTTAGAAATTGAGCAAGACAGTTGCCCCCACAATGATCAGGCCAGCGCCTGCTGCATTTCTTTGGCCTGCACCCGCAACGCCTCGCAAAACGGCTCCACCGCTGCCGATGCCGGCCGATGGTCCGGGCGTATGAGCATCACCTGATAGGGCACCGATACCCGTAACCTGCGGATCGGCAACCCGCCTTGCGCCGCCTCCAGCCCGCTGAGCGGGTTGATGATCGCCACCCCCAGGCCTTGCCTGACCATGGCGCACACCGAAGCGGCACTGGTGGTTTCGATGACCGTGCGGCGGTTAACCCCGGCTGCACGAAAGTGCTGATCCAGACGCTGGCGGTAGGTATCCAGGCTGGCCAGGTTAATGAAATCGACCTCATGGAAATCACTCAGCTCCAGTTCAGCCTTCACCTGCAGCGGGTGATGCTCGGGCAACACGCACACCATGTTGGCACTGAACAGCAATTCACCATACGCGCCGCGCGGTATCTGTTCGACTTCAGTCAGGCCAAGGTCATGCTGCTGGGCAACCAGTGACTCCTCCAGCAACGGCGACTCCTGCGCCAGAATGCTCACGCTCACGCCACTGTGCTGCTGGTGAAAGCGCTGGCAAGCCTTGGGCAACAAGGTTTGCGAGAACAGCGGCAGGCAGGTGATGGCCAGCCGGCCCTGCTCGAAGTTGCGGATGGCCTGGGCAAAGCGATCGATCCGCTCCAGCCCGACGTAGGCCCGCTCGACCTCTTCGATCAACAGCAGCGCCTGGGCCGTCGCCACCAGGCGCCCGCCCTCGCGCTCGAACAGGTTCAGGCCAGTCACCTGCTCCAGCCGCGCCAGTTCGCGGCTGACGGTCGGCTGCGAGGTGAACAGCAGGCGCGCCGCCCCCGTGACACTGCCAGCGGCCATGATGGCGCGGAACACTTCGATGTGGCGGACGGACAGTTTCACGGCAATACCCGGAGAGTCGACAATGGGTATATCAAATATGAATGGCAGATAGAAAAATAGCTATTTTTCTGAATTCACCCTTTGGCTCATCCTCGTGGCCTTCCTTATACGAGTAACGCCACCATGACCGCACCCTTCACCCTCTTGGCCGAGGCGGTTCGCCAGCACGGCTCGCCACTATGGGCATACGACACCCGCACCATCGCCGATCGTGTCGAGCAGCTGAACGTGTTCGACACCGTACGTTTCGCCCAGAAAGCCAACCCGAACTTGCATGTGCTGCGCCTGATGCGCGCCCATGGCCTGGTGCTGGACGCCGTGTCGCTGGGTGAGATGGAACGGGCCTTCGCCGCCGGCGCGAGCGTTGACGGTGACCCTGCCGGCGTGGTGCTGACCTGCGACGCGCTGGACCGCCCCACCCTGGAACGCGTGGTGGCGTCGAAGATCGAAGTCAACGCCGGCTCCATCGACATGCTGCACCAACTGGGTGAGCGCTCGCCCGGCCACCGCGTGTGGATCCGCATCAACCCGGGCTTCGGCCATGGCCACAGCCGCAAGACCAATACCGGCGGCGAAAACAGCAAGCATGGCATCTGGCACGAAGAGCTGGACGAGGCGCTGGCGTGCATCAAGGCCCATGGCCTGCACCTGGTGGGCGTGCACATGCACATTGGCTCCGGGGTGGACTACCAGCACCTGGAACAGGTGGCCCGCTCGATGATCGAGCTGATCGGCCGCCTGGGCGTGGACATCGAGGCGTTCTCCATCGGCGGCGGCCTTTCCACCCCTTACCGCAGCACCGACAAACCGGTCGACCTGCAGCGTTATGCGCAGACCTGGGCGGTGGCGCGCAAGGAGATCGAAGCGATGCTCGGCCACCCGGTGCGCATGGAGATCGAACCCGGGCGCTTCCTGGTGGCGGAGTCGGGCTATCTGGTGGCCGAAGTCCGTGCCGTGAAACAGGTGGGGCGCAATACCTTCGTCATTATCGACGCCGGCTTCAACGACCTGATGCGCCCGGCGATGTACGGCGCCTACCACGGCATGACCCTGCTCGATGCCGATGGCCAGGCAGTAGATCGCCCGCGCCAGCCGACCGTGGTGGCCGGGCCGTTGTGTGAATCGGGTGACGTGTTCACCCAGGATGACCAGGCACTGACCCCGCAGGACCTGCCCCAGGCACAGGTGGGCGACCTGCTGGTGATCCACGATGCCGGGGCCTATGGCGCGTCGATGTCGTCGAACTACAACAGCCGGCCGCTGCTGCCGGAGTTCCTGATCGAGAACGGTGCCCTGCGGATGATCCGCCGGCGGCAGACGGTGCAGGACCTGCTGAGCCTGGAGGCGGATTTCTAAAGATCGCCCCTGGGCGTGCACACTCTTTTGCGGGCACGCCCGCTTCCAACTGGCCTTCACCTCCAGCTTCATCCCCCGGCACGCTCAAGCTGGGTGAGATCGGGCCGCTTTGCGGCCCTGTCTCGATGCGGCACCGTATTAAAAAAAGCGACCAGGGTGGCTCTGCACCCGATAGCCCTGGCGCAACGAGAGGCAGGTGGGTTGACGTGAAAGGCGACGAAAAGCCTGCCAACGTCAACGATACCGCTTAATCAGAAATTTCCTACGCACCTATCGGAAGCGCAATGCTCCTTTGAGAAGTGATTCCTCGCTAGTGTCCAGCCTCGGGTCGAATGCAACGCTTGCATGCATTTGATGATTATCCCTGCTCGCTGGAGCTATACATGGACTCGTTGAAAGAAACCCTCGAACTGTGCAGGCGCATCACCTCCGGCTACCGCCCGGCCCTGCGTAACAGCCCCGTCGCCGACTGCACCCGCCGCTTCGAACTGCTGCCCCTGCGCTACGCCGCCGTCGGCGGCAACCCGGCACAACGTGCCCGCCTGCCCAAATTGCCGGGCTATCTCAGCCCGTTCCAGGATGTCGGCGAGCTGACCCATTCCAGCTACGCCATCCGCCCTTTGCGCGAGGGCTTTCTCTACCTGCTGATCAAGCGCCATAGCGCACCGGCCTACGAATGGCACAGCCAGTACCGCGTGGCGCCCAATGGCTCGCTGCTGTACATCAGCAGCGACGCCCCCTGGGAGCCTGCCCCCAGCGCCGGCAATCTGGATGAGATCCTTCGCGGTTTCGGCTGGACCATCACCCTCTACGACCTGGATGACATCCAGGAGCTGCGTCCATTGTTCAGCCCTTCCCCGCTGACCCCGCGCATGCTCGACAACTACCGCCTGCTCGACGACGAATACCGCAGCAGCCTGCCCACAATCGATATCGCCCGCTTCATCCAGCCTTCCGACGCCCCGCCACAGCCCCACGTCCTCAAGCATGACCAACTGAGCTGGGTGGCCGACTTCAAGGCCCAGGACGATGCAGACCTGCAGGCGCTACTGGACCTGCAGCCGTTCAACAACGACCAGATCGTCTCGCCGCACGCATCACGCCAAGCGCTGGCACCGCTGGTGAACCACAGCAAACCCCGTGGCGCCGCCATCGTCATCGAAGACGCCATCGGGATCACCCAGGAGCTCAACGCCTGGCGCAACGCCGCTGTCGAGGATGTGAAAACCCAGTGGCTGGCGCGAACTGTGGAGCCCGGGGTCGACAACGAGCGCAAGCTGCTGGTCGCGCAGTCGTTTCTGGAAATCGAAAAGCTCTACCCGCAGATGGTGGCCGAGCAGATCGTCAAGCGCGAAGTCATGGCCGAAAAAGTCCGCAACCAGCTCCACCTGCATCCCGAGATCTACTTGTTCTCCGAACGGGCCAGGCAACAGGCCGATGCCCATGATGAACGCATGAAGCCGCACATGGCGCAGTTCGAGCGCGGCGTCCGCAGCAAAGTCCAGGCCCGCCAGGATGCCGGCGAGTTCCGTAAGCGGTTCGATCAGAAATACGGCCACCTGGTCGACCGCCAGGCCATGCACGATCAGCTCGACGGTTTCGAGCAGGCCATGCAACACGCTCAGCAAGCCGCCGAAGACCGCGCCAAGGACCATACCCGCTGGGTGGTCAGCGAACGCTTGTTGCAAGCGCTGGACCGCTACGACAACGCCGACCTCATCAACGGCCTGGCCTTTGCCGAACAGACCGGCCAGTGCGTGATCGGCATGGAGTTGAGTGAAGGGGGCACGAAGGTACTGGACCACTGGTGGCGCAGTGACGTGGCAGACCGGGGCAACCTGGCAATACGCGGCATCACCTACAACCAGGAGGACCTGCGGGAAGAACTGGCGGCGCTGCTGGAAGCGGCCAAAAGCGAACCGCCGTCAGCGTCATCCTTCGCCCTGCCGGAAGCGCTTGCCAGGCAAGCCCATGTCGCTGCCAATGCCTTTGGGCGCATCAACACCCTGTATGAACAGATGCAAGCACAGAGCAGCACGGCCAGCATCGGCCTGTATGCCTGGTACGTCGCGTTGGGGCGGCAAGTGCTGCGCACCGCGACCCCCAACAGCATGGACCGCGCACTGCACCAGGGTTTGCGGCTGACCTTGTTCGCTTCGGTGCATGAAACGGCTGTCGATATTCGCCTGAGTGAAGCTGCACGTAGCGGGCAGCCCATCAACCCACAACGCAGCGCAGGCCAGGTATCAAGGTACCTCGACCAGGCTTGGGCTGAAGGGTTGATGCAGGCCCGGAACAGTGACTTCTACAAAGTGCGTGTTTCCGGGCTAGTGTGCCTGCTGGAGGGGATGCTGATGGCCTTCAAAGCGCGCGAACTGCCTGACAGTGATGCGCGGGTGAAGACCGAACTCCTGGCGGCCGCGATGACTACGGCTGCGGCGGGCTTCGAAGTTGGAGCCAGTTATGTGGACCAGGTGGTCGCGCGGTACGGCGCGAACAGTGTGACCGGACGAGGAGCAGCGGCCGCTCTAGGGCGTTTGAAACTATGGGGCGCCAGTTTAGCTGGCACCGGGGGGTTGGTACTCGCGTGGTGGGATTTCACTGACTCGATTGAGCATTACAAAAGCAGCCAGAGTGGCGCTACCAAGCAGGTTCAAAAAAACTCCAGACTCTTGGCGGCTACTTATTTTGTAAGAGGGGTCGCTACAGTGACTCTCTCACTTGCTGAGTTAGGAACGGCCGTTGCGACTGCAAAACCTTTTTTCGACTACCTTTCTCAAAATGCCAAGACCAAGCTCGTCAGGATGCTATCCACCTCATTGGGAGCACTTGCAAAAAAGCTCGGAACGCAGGCTGCTCGGTTATTACTTACCCGCCTCGTTCTTGGGGCGTTCTGGATTGGCTTGGTCCTCACATTGATTATTTACATATTTGAAGACGACGCTTTGGAAAAGTGGTGCAAACGCAGCAGCTTTCGCTTTGCAAAAAACTCAAGACCGTTTGAAGAACAAGAAGAGCTGAAGACCCTGCACTCCGCATTCAGCGAGGTATTGTGATGTATCTGATCGAATGGGTTTTTTGGAAAATGGCTACTGAATCCGAAGCCGCGAGAAAATCATATGAAGCAGAACTGACACCGAGCGAAAAGCGTAAAGATTTGTATGAGGGTGACCTGAGTGAAGAAATCCACTTCCAATCCGTTAGTAAACAACCCTATGCAAGAGGACCTATTTTCGCATTCAGCGAAACTGTTTTAGAAATGCGCTGCGGAGGCTCAGAAGAGAAGCGTGGGCTTATTACGCTCGCAACGCTCGGCGCTGTCGCCCCGGCCATTGCTGTGGGACTAATGATCAGCACTGGATTTTTATGGATGGACATCACCGATCCTGAGGGGCGCTCCGTAATCACTATTCTTTCAACAATTATAATGCTCTCAGTCAGCTCGGCCTTAGTGTATCTTTATTCAAAGTATGGAATCCACTTAACCCGACTAGAAATGCTGACTAGCCGTCACTTGCTCATTCGATTCAATCGAGTAACCCAACAAGTTCACCTACATCGACCGAAATACTGCGGCGGCATCGTCACTTTCCCGTGGAAAACAACCGGAAGCACAGCCATCGACCCAGAAGATGACTCACTCAGCGTGGGCACGCGGCTCGGCCTGGTCTGGCACCCCAGCCGCACCGGCCTGCCTCACATGGAAATGGCCCTGCTGGGCAAACAAGGCCAAGGCGGCAGCGAACTGCGTGATGAGTGGGAATTCATCCGTCGTTATATGGAAGAAGGCCCACACGCCGTCCCCCGCCCCCGCCTGAGCACCCAGCTACCCTCACCCATCCAAGCATTCAGCGCCCAGTTCGAAGGCCTTGGGCGTTTCTTCCGCAAAAGCAGCTGGCTGTTCAAAGTTGCACTGCTGTTTGTCTGGCCCGCGTTCGTCATCATCGGCACCGCCCACTGGCTCAGCCTGCTGCTGTGCTGGCGACCGCGCTGGCCGAAGGTCATCCGCGAGGCCGGCCTGCCCGGCAAGCCAGTCCCACCCGTGACAACCCTGAGCGACTACCCACCCGCAATCCAGGCACGCCTGCTCGCCAACGCCGACCGCTGGCAGCTCAAGCCCGGCAAGCGGCCGGCGAAAAAACCACGCAAGCGCTCTACTCCTCAACAGGCCAACGAAAGTGACTGATCCAACTGCACCCGGCGCACTTCATCGGCAGCCAGTTGCAGCACGATGCAAATCCATCATCCCATGACCGCTTCCCGTAGTCCGCCCATGTAGTGCTCCAGGCGACTGCGCAGCCAACGCTCGGCCGGGTCGCTGTCGGTGGTGCTCAACCAGACCATGGCCAGCTCCAGTGCAGCAGTCTCGAACGGCAGCGTCTCGGCCTGCAGGTTGCCCCAGCGTTCCATACCCTGTGCGGCATAGTCCGGGCAACAGGCCAGCAGGTCGGTACCGGCCAGAATCGCCGGCAGCGAACTGAACTGCGGCACCGACAACACCACCTTGCGTTCACGGCCGATGTCTTTCAACCAGTCATCGACCACACCCTGGGTGTTGGCGGTTGGCGAAACCTGGACATGCGGACGTTGGCAAAACTCATCCAGTGAAAGCGGCGTGCTGGACTTGTCGGCCCGCACTACCCTGGCTTGCAGGGTGCGTAGCACCTTGCGTTTGGCATTGGCGGGCAGGCCCTTGGTCTGGCTGATACCCACCGTCACGTCGCCCGCCGCCAGCAGGTCCGGAATGCGCCAGTAGTCCACATGCTGCACGACCACCACCACGTTTGGCGCCTCCACCCGCAGCGCCCGCAACAGCGGCGGCAGCAGGCCCGACTCGACATCATCGGACAAGCCGATGCGGAAGGTCATCCTGCTGGTCAGCGGGTCGAAATCATGGGTCATGCTGAGGGCGACAGACATCGCATCCAAGGCTGGCGTGAGGTACTTGATCACCTCTTCGGCCCTGGCCGAGGGCTCCATGCGGTTGCCCACTCGAACCAGCAGCGGGTCGTTGAACATCGCACGCAACCTGGCCAGCGCGGCGCTGACCGTGGGCTGGGCGACGAACAGCTTCTCCGCGGCACGGGTGAGGTTGCGCTCCTGCATCAGCGCTTCGAACACCACCATCAGGTTGATATCGGCTTTGCGCAGTTCGTTGCGGTTCATGGGTGCTCCCGGGCCGTGCTTGTTGTTCGGGTTCAATTCCAGCATCGACATGCATCCTAGCCGAGTCGAAACCTGCACTGCACCCTATGCAATCGCCATTGCCCCCTACTGCGCGACCGGGGTAATCTTCCGCTCACTTCCCTTCCGGCCTCCCCTGCCGTGCACCGCCCAGGCGTTGACTCGCGAAGCGGTCATTCATGATGCCGACACTTGCATGGCCGCCGCTCACTGGCGCGCACATCCGCCATCAATACACTCAGGATGACACCATGATCATTCGCCAAGGCATCGCTGCAGACTACCCGCAGCTGCTCGACATCTGGCTGCGCGCTGTTCGCGCGACGCACCACTTCCTGCAACCCTCCGACATCGACGCACTGTTGCCACAGCTGCGCGACGTGTACTTCCCGGCCGTCGAGCTGTGGGTTGCGGTAGACACCGATGACCAGCCACTGGGCTTTGTCGGCTTCAATGAAAACCATGTGGAAATGCTCTTCGTCGACCCAGCGCGCCACCGCCAGGGCATTGGCCGTGCATTGCTGGATTTCGGCCGCCAGTCACGCAGTGCGATGAGTGTCGATGTCAACGAGCAGAACCCACAGGCAACAGCGTTCTACCAGCACTATGGCTTCGTCCAGACTGGCCGTTCACCACTGGATGGCGAAGGTCGCCCGTTCCCCTTGCTGCACATGAGCCTGCCCACCCGGGCGTGAGCAGGAGGCACTGACCGCGATGGCCCGCAAAGCGAAGCCCCTACCGCCGTCCGACTGGGTCATCCGTAGTGCCCAACCGGGCGGTATCGAGCGTATCGAAGCCTGGTTCGGTAGCCACGGCTACGACCCGCATCGCCACGATACCTATTCGATCGGCCGTACGCTGGCCGGTGTGCAAAGCTTCCATTACAAGGGTTCGCTGCGCCACGGCATACCGGGCAACACGCTGGTGCTGCACCCGGACGAACTGCATGACGGCATGGCCGGCACCGACGCAGGCTTTCGCTACCGCATGGCCTACGTCGACCCGGCACTGATCCAGAACGTGCTGGGTGGTCAGCCTTTGCCCTTCATCGCTGGCGGGCTGTCCAGCGACCCGCGTCTGTACCACGCCAGCGAAGCGTTCGTACAGGCAGTGGACCACGCGCTGGAACCATTGGAAGAACAGGACGCCCTGTATGACCTGGCGATCGCCTTGCGGGCCGTCGGCGGCAAGCCGCGCGGGCGCAAGCGCCTGGATTACCAGGCAGCCGAACGCGCCCGAGCCTTCATCATGGAACACCTGCATGTGGGCATAACACTGGACATGCTGGAACAGGCCAGTGGCCGCGAACGCTGGAGCCTGTCGCGGGACTTTCGCACGCTGTACGGCACCAGCCCCTATCGCTTTGTCACCCTGCGCCGCCTCGACTGCTTGCGCCGAATGATCCTGGACGGCTTCACCTTGGTCGACGCCGCCCTTGCCGCAGGCTTTCATGACCAGAGCCACATGACCCGGCACTTCACCCGCTGCTATGGCGTACCGCCGTTACGCTGGCTGGAGCGTTTGCGAGCGTCACGCTGAGTTACCGCAGGCGCCCGCGTATCCCGTGGGAGCAGGCTTGCAGGATCGTACAAGAACCGGACTCGCCCGGAGCGATAGGCTGACCACTCCACTTTCCGAGGAACTGTCATGCCTGAATCCCGTCATCCACATCCCTCCCTGCCAGTGAACCTGGTCCACAAGGCAGCGCTAATCGAACAGCAATGGAGCCCCAGGGTCGTTGCCGAGATGAACGATTACCAGTTCAAGGTCGTGCGCATCGAAGGCGAATTCATCTGGCACGCGCACCCGGAGACCGACGAAGCATTCCTGGTGCTGGAAGGCACCCTGCGTATCGACCTGCCGGATGGCTGCGTGCATGTGAACCCCGGGGAACTCTATGTGGTGCCCCGCGGCGTCGAGCACCGGACCGCTGCGCAAGGCGAAGCGAAACTGATGATGATCGAACCGCGGGGCATTCTGAATACCGGTCATGAAGGGGGGAATCGCACAGCAGAGAGCGATGTCTGGATTTAACAACACTCACCACTTTCAAGCTGTAGTCGCTGACTTCACAGCAATAATTAACCATAAAAAATCGCTTTACAGCCATTTCTAATCATGGCAATTCGCTCGTAGCCCACACTTCGCAACCCGGCACAAGGTCGCCTCGATATAATTGGATCCAATAACGAGGATGGCCTGCATGCAAGCACTGGAAAGGGACTACGGACACGGCGATGAAGTGGCCAGCCACTGCCACGCCGAAGACCAGCTGATTTACGCCGCCAGCGGCGTGATGCGGGTCAGCAGCGAGGGCGGCAGCTGGGTGATCCCCGGCGGGCATGCCTTGTGGATGCCCGCCGGGGTCAGCCATGCCATCCGCATGAAAGGCGTGGTCTGCATGCGCACCTTGCTGCTCGATGCCCACATCGAACGCTGCCAGGTCATCGTCGTGTCCGGCCTGCTGCGCGAACTGATCCTGGCGGCGTCACGGGTGCTGAACCTGCGCGACGGCGCGCATGCTCGGGCGCTGATCCTGTACGAACTCGCCGCCGCCCGGCGCATCGATGCCTTCGTCCCGACGCCGCAGCACGCACGCCTGCGTGCCTGGTGCGAGCGCTTCCTGCAGGACCCGGCCCAGGACCTGACCCTGGAGCAATGCGGCGCACAACTGAACATGAGTGCCCGCAGTGTGGCCAGGCTGTTCCAGCGCGAGGTGGGCATGTCGTATGGCCAATGGCGCGCCCGTGCCCGGGTGATGCTCAGCCAGCAATGCCTGGCCGATGGCAAGCCGATCCTGAACGTTGCGCTGGAGCACGGCTACCAGAGCGCCAGCGCCTTTACTGCCATGTTCAAGCGCATCCTCGGCCATGCGCCGAGTGATTGGCAAAACGGTACCGCGCGCGAGTACTGAGCCTCAGGTTGTCCCGCTTGCGCGCAGGGTTGTCCCGCTTGCGACAGCGACGCCCATGCAACCCTCGTTAACCTCGCATCACGACCTTTGAGCGACAATCGTGATGCCCTTACTGCACTCATTTCCCGGCCCTGCCCGGCTTGCCACAGCCCTCGGCATGCTTGCTGCACTCGCGGCCTGCGGCCACCAACCCACACCTGCCGAACCCGCTGTAGCGCTGCAGGCAGACCCGCTGGCGAACATGCCGGCCGGCGTCAGCAAACAGCCCCTGCCCGAACGCTGGTGGGCACTGTATCAAGACCCCCAACTCAATCGCTGGGTACAGCAAGCCCTGGCGCACAACCAAGGCTTGGCACAGGCCGAGGCCAACGTGCAGGCCATGCTGGCCGGCATCGGCGAGTTCGACGCCAGGCGCTGGCCGTCTACCGACATGGGCGTTGCCGCTACCTATGGCAGAAGCGCCGATGACCAGACGCTGGCCGAGGCGACCGACAGCAACGCGCCGTCGCAATGGCAATTCAACCCGGGCCTCGAGCTGGCCTATCAGGTGGACATCTGGGGCCAGGTACGCGCCGCCATCCAACGTGCCAGGGTGCAAGCCGAAGCCAGCGCTGCGGCGCTAGATCTGGTACGCCTGCAGGTGGTCGCCCAGACCACCCGCGCCTACATCGACCAGTGCACCTACGCGGCGCGTCTGGAGGCAGCGAAGCAGGCCTTGCAAACCCTCGACCAAAGCGTGCAACTCAGCCAGCGTCAGCGCCAGGCCGGTGTGGCCACTGCCCTCGACAGCGAGCGCCTGCTGGGCTTGCGGGAACAGGTGCGTGCGCAACTGCCGATGCTCTCAGCCCGGCGGCAGATGGCGCTTTACGAACTGAGCATGCTCAGTGGCCAGGCCTCGGTGGCCGAGGCCACGACCTGCGTAGCCATCCCCACGCTGTCGGTGCCGCTGCCGGCTGGCGATGGCTGGCATTTGCTCGAACGCCGGCCAGATGTGCGCCAGGCCGAACGGGAACTGCAGGCGGCCACCCTAGAGACCGACATCGTGCGGGCCGACCTTTACCCAAAGGTCAGCTTCGGCGCTTCGTTGACGTCTTCGGACCATCACCTTGCCAACCTCGGCGACAGCCGCGCGGTGATGTTCGGCATTGGCCCGCTGATCCGCTGGGAGTTTCCCAACCTGAAAGCCAACCGCGCACGGGTGAGCAAGGCCGAGGCATTGCAGCGGGCGCAGGTCGCCCGTTACCGCGGCGTAGCGCTGAGCGCGCTGAAAGACGTGCGCCAGGCACTGGCCCGCTACGACGGCGAGCGACAACGGTTGCAGGCGCTTGACGCAGCCCTGGCGCACAGCCAGCACAGCTTTGCCCTGGCCCAGGGTAACTACCGTGCCGGCACCGTGGACGGGCTGGCCCTGCTCGACAGCGAGCGCGAAATGATCAGCCTGCGGGCCAACCACACAGAAGCCCGAGGGCGCCTGGCGCAAGCGCAGGTAAACCTGTTCCGCGCGCTGGGCGGGCGGTGGTAGCGAGAGGCAAGACCAGCAGCGAGCACCGCCCACTGTACCCGCGAAGAATACACCGCGGTGGATGGCACGGGCTTCGCCCGTGTTCGCGGGCAAGCCCGCTCCCACACGCGCCAGCTTTTAGAAATTGAGCAAGACAGTGGCTCCCACAACCGACAGCCAGCAGGCCCAATTCGAGATTGGAAACCAACCATGAATGTTGCCGTAGACAAACCCTCACCCGCCGAAACTGAACAGCGGCCGAGCGCTAAAACCCGTCGCCGCCTGGCAGTCATCGCCAGCGGCAGCCTGGCCGCAATCACCCTGCTGGCCTTCACCAGCTACTGGTTCAGCACCGGCCGCTATCTGGAAACCACCGACGATGCCTATGTCCGCGCCGACTGGGTGGCCCTGAGCCCACGCGTGGCGGGCTACGTAGCCAAGGTCGAGGTGGCTGACGACCAGCCGGTGAAAGCCGGCGATGTGCTGGTGCGCCTGCAAAACCGCGACTACCGCGCCCGCCTCGACCAGGCCCGGGCTGGCGTGACCGAGGCACAGGCGGCACTGGCCGCCGCCCAGGCCAGCCAACAGGTAGCGACCGAGCGCATCGACCAGCAACAGCAAGCCATCCTGCAGGCCGAGGCCGTCGTGCGCAGCGCCACCGCCGAACAGCGCCGCAGTGAACTGGATGTCCAACGCTACCGTGGCCTGGTGCGTGACGACGCAGCGACCGTGCAGCGCCTGGAAACCGCCAGTGCCCATGCCAGCCAGGCACAAGCCGCGCTGCAAGGTGCCCAGGCCGCGCTGCGCCAGCAACGCTCACAACTGGCCATGGCCAAGGCCCGGGCAGCCCAGGCCGAGGCCGAGCTGCAACAACGGGCAGCGGCCCTGGCACGCGCCCAGGCCCACCAGCAGCTCGCCGAGCAGGACGAACAGGACACCGTGATCCGCGCGCCGATCACCGGCGTGGTCGGCCAGCGCCGCGTGCGCACCGGCCAGTACGTGGTGCCGGGCCAGCCGCTGTTGGCTGTGGTGCCCCTGCAGCAAGCCTATGTAGTGGCCAACTACAAGGAAACCCAACTGGCCCGCATGCGCCCCGGGCAACCGGTAGAAATACGTGTCGACAGCTTCGCCAGCCAGCCACTGCATGGCCATGTGGCCAGTTTTTCGCCAGCCTCGGGCAATGTCTTCGCCTTGCTGCCGTCGGACAACGCCACCGGCAACTTCACCAAGATCGTCCAGCGTTTCCCGGTGCGCATTTTGCTCGACAAACCGCTGGATGGCCCGCAGGTACTGCCCGGCATGTCGGTGGTCAGTACAGTCGACACACGCCCCGCAGAGGTTGCCGATGCGCACTGAACAGCCGGTTTCGCTGCGTGCCTGGGTAGCGGTGCTTGGCGGCCTGTTCGGCTGCTTCATGGCGGGCATGAACGTGCATGTCACCAGCGCCGCACTACCGGAAATCCGTGGCTCGCTGGGTGCCAGCTTCGAGGAAGGCTCATGGATCTCCACCGCCTACCTGGTGGCGGAAATCGTGATGATTCCGCTGACGGCCTGGTTGGTGGACGTGTTCTCGCTGCGCCGGGTCATGTGGACCGGCTCGCTCATCTTTCTGATCGCCTCGGTGGCCTGCTCATGGGCGCCCAACCTGGAGGCGATGATCGTAATCCGGGTGATCCAGGGGGCTGCGGGCGCGGTGCTGATTCCCCTGTCGTTCCAGCTGATCATCACCGAACTGCCGGCCAGCAAGATGGCCATGGGCATGGCGCTGTTCAGCCTGGCCAACAGCGTGGCGCAGGCCGCCGGGCCGTCGATTGGCGGCTGGCTGACCGATGCCTATTCGTGGCGCTGGATCTTCTATCTGCAACTCTTCCCCGGCATTGCGCTGCTGTTGGCCATCGCCTGGTCGATCGAAGCCAAGCCGATGAAGCTCGAACTGTTACGCAAAGGTGATTGGCTGGGTATCGCGGCCATGGTGATCGGCCTGGGCGGCTTGCAGATCGTGCTGGAAGAAGGCGGCCGGCTGGACTGGTTCGGCTCGCCGCTCATTGTCGGCATGAGCGTGGTCGCTGCCATTGCGTTGGTGGTGTTCGTGGTGACCCAGCTGTTCGGCCAGCGCGCGTTCATCAATCTGCGCTTGCTGGGGCACTACAACTTCGGCGTTGCCAGCGTGGCGATGTTCATCTTTGGCGCTGCCACGTTCGGCCTGGTGTTCCTGGTGCCCAACTACCTCTCGCAGTTGCAGGGGTTCAGCGCGCACGACGTGGGCGTGGCGCTGATCGCCTATGGCGTGGTGCAGTTGCTGCTGGCGCCGTTGATGCCCCGGCTGATGGGCTGGACCAGTGCCAAGTTCATGGTCGCCAGCGGCTTTTTGATCATGGCGCTGGGCTGCTGGCTGGGGGCTGGCCTGAGCGCCGACAGTGCCGACAACGTGATCATCCCGTCCACGGTGGTGCGTGGTATTGGCCAGCCTTTCATCATGGTTGCGTTATCGGTGCTGGCGGTGGCCGGGCTGGACAAGCGTGAAGCCGGCTCAGCCTCGGCGGTGTTCTCGATGTTGCGCAACCTGGGTGGCGCCATCGGTACGGCCGGGTTGACGCAACTGGTGGCGACCCGTGAACGCTTTCACAGTGAGCGCATTCACGAGCAGGTGACGCTGTTCGAGCCAAGCGTGCAGGCGCGTATCAACCAGACGGTGCAAAGCTGGCTGCCGCCTCAGCAGCAAATGCTGGAAGCGTTGGAGGCGACCATTCGACGAGAGGCTTACCTGATGGCCTACAGTGATGCGTTCTACCTGGCGTGCCTGGCATTGGTCGGGTGTGCCCTGGCAGCGCTGCTGCTGCGGGCCAGGCAGCAGCATTGACCGCTGTGGGCGGCCGGAGCGTTCGGCATTCGGCCGCTGTTACACTGTCAACCGATGAAATTGGCGAGCCCGAGCAAAGGTATGAACCCAACGCGCTACTCCACCGTGGCAAAGGACTTGATGCAAGCGATTGCCAGCGGCCGCTACCCGGTGGGCAGCCTGCTGCCGACCGAGTTCGAGCTGTGCGACCTTTACAATGTGAGCCGGCACACGGTGCGTGCCGCTATCGACCAGTTGCTCACTCAAGGGCTGGTGTCGCGGCGCAAGCGCGTGGGCACCCGGGTGGAGGCCAGCAGCCCGCGCGGCGGCTATTCGCAGTCGTTGGCCAGCGTGGCTGAGCTGGCGCACCTGGCAGACACCCAGCAGCGGGAAATCCAGGGCGTGCGCCACTTTGTCGCCGACCTGAGCGAGGCGGCGAGGCTGGGGCTGGTGCCAGGGGAGCATTACTTCTGCGTGTCGAGCATCCGCGTCGACCGGCAGCACGATGGCGCGCCGCTGTGCTGGACCGACGTGTATGCACAGCGCGACTACACCGCGGTCATCGAGCTGGCCCGCGAGCACCCTGACCAGCTGATTGCCGGCTTGATCGAACAGCACTATGGCCGGGCAATCGCAGTGGTCGACCAGCAGGTGCGCGCGGTGTTGTTGACAGCGGAAATGGCCCGGGCGCTGAAGGCCGAGGCGGGCTCGCCGGGACTGAAGATCATCCGCCACTACCGCGAGGAAAATGGTGATTTGATGGCGGTTTCCGAGACCGTGCACCCGGATGACCGCTTTACCTTGGTCACCCAGATGCGCCGCGACCGCTCCCCCGCCTGAACCCGCTCGTACAGGGATGGTGCAACTTTCAGCCAATGAACAGACCGTTGCCCCTAAAGCGCCCCCAGTTGCCTTTCAGCTTCGACCAACTGCCTCGCCCGCGCCGTGCTCACCCGGTGATCGCGTGCCAGCCAGGCGTAGATCGTCGGTAGCACGAACAAGGTGAACAAGGTCCCCACCAGCATCCCGCACACAATCACCACCCCCAACCCGAAACGGCTGTTGGCGCCGGCGCCGCTGGCGAACAGCAGTGGCAGCACGCCAAAAGTCATCGCCGCCGTGGTCATCAGCACTGGCCGCAAGCGTATTTGCGCCGCACGAACAATGGCGGCAGCACGATCGAGGTTGTCGCGCACCTGAATCTCGTTGGCGAACGCCACCATCAGGATACCGTGCTTGCTGATCAGGCCGATCAGCGTCACCAGGCCAATCTGTGTGTAGATGTTCAGCGTGGCCCAGCCCAGCGCCAGCGGCAGCAGCGCACCGCAGATCGACAGCGGCACGGTCACCAGAATGATCAGGGGGTCGACCAGGCTTTCGTACTGCGCCGCCAGCACCAGGTAGATCACCACCAGGGCGGCGAGAAATGCCCACATCAAGGCAAAGCCCTCCTGCACATACTGGCGCGATTCCGATTGCCAGTCGTGGCTGAAGCCCGGTGGCAGCTCGGCGGTGAGCTGTTCCAGAAATGCCACGGCGTTGCCCATCGATACACCCGGGGCCGGGATCGCCTGCAGGGTACTGGCGTTCTGCTGATCGAACTGCAACAGGCGGTTGGGTGCCACTTCGATATCCAGGCGCACCAACGTGGCCAGCGGCACCAGGCTGCCATCCTCGGCGCGCACATACTGGCGGCTCAGCGCCGCAGGCGTCAGGCGTTGGTCCTGGATACTCTGCGGGATCACGTCATAAGAACGCCCGAACAGGGCAAAGCGGTTGAGGTACTGCTCGCCCACCAGCACCCCCAGCGACTCACCAATGGCCTGCATGCTGATGCCCAGGCTCGCCGCCTTGGCCCGGTCCACGCGCACCTTGACCACTGGGTTGTTGTAGTCGAGGTCGCTGTCCACCACGGCGAACAGGCCACTGTCGCGGGCGCGTTGCTTGAGCACTTCCATGGTCTGGAACAGCTCGGGGTAATCCTGGGCGCTGCGCAGCACCATCTGCACCGGCAGGCCACCGCTGGAGCCCGGCAGCGACGCGACCTGGAAGGCGAAGATGCTGCTGCCCTCGATATCCGCAACGGCCTGCTGCAACTGCGCCTGCACCTGTGCGGCGGAACGCTCGCGCGCCTGCCAGGCGCTGAGGTTGATGCCACCGAAACTGGCGGCCGGGCCGTCGGTACCGTTGATGATCCAGGTGTCGGTGGTTTCGGCAATGGACTTCATCACCTGGTCGAGCTTCAGCGCAAAGCGTTCTGCGTATTCGAGGCTGGCATGCTGCGGCGACTTGATGGCGGTCAGCACCGCCGCCTGGTCCTCGGGCGGCGCCAGCTCGCGCTGTGGCAGCAGGTACAGCCAGGGCAGGCTCAGGCACACCAGCAACGCCACGCCGCCACTGATCCAGCGGTGTGCCAGTGTGTAGGCCAGCACCCGTCCATAGACCCCGCTCAGCGTACCAAACAACCGATCGGCGATAGCGGCCATTGCCCCATGCTGCTGACCGGGTTGCAGCAACAGCGAGCTCATCACCGGCGACAAGGTCAGCGCCACAATGCCGGACACGATCACCGCCCCCGCCAGGGTCAAGGCAAACTCACGGAACAGCGTGCCGGTCAGCCCGCCCATCAAGCCAATGGGCGCATACACCGCCGCCAGGGTCAGGGTCATGGCGATCACCGGCCCGGCAATTTCCCGCGCCCCGGCCAATGCTGCCGCGATCGGCGACTTGCCCTCCTCGATATGCCGGTGCACGTTTTCCACCACCACAATGGCATCGTCCACCACCAGGCCGATGGCCAGCACCATCGCCAGCAAGGTCAGCAGGTTGAGGCTGAAACCAAACATCAACATCAGGCCCGCAGCCCCCAGCATCGACAGCGGAATGGCCACCACCGCGATCAGCACGCTGCGCAGCGAACCCAGGCACAGCCAGATCACCAACACCACGATCAGCATCGCCTCCACCAAGGTGCGCAGCACTTCATGGATCGACGCATCGATGAAGCGTGCGGTTTCATAGGCCAGCGCCACGTACACGCCAGGCGGCAAGGTCTGCTGGATCTGTGGCAGCAGTTGGCGAATACCCTCGACGATCACCAGTGGGTTGCCGCTGGGCGTGGGGAACAGCCCCAGGTGCACGGCAGGTTTGCCGTCCATGGTGGCGCTGGTCTGCGTGGCCGCCGCACTCAGCTCGACGGTGCCGATATCGCGCAGGCGCACCAGGTCGGTGCCATCGTTGCGGATGATCAGCTCACGGAAGTCTTCGACCCGGGTCAGGTCGGTGTCCACCTGGATATCGGCCAGCACGTACTGCCCGCGCACCTGGCCCGGCGTTGCCTGGTAGTTGTTGGCACGTACCGCCTGCGCCACGTCCGCCGCCGTCACCCCGCGCCCGGCCATCTGCTCACTGTCCAACCACAGGCGCATGGCCAGGCGCTGCCCGCCGAACGACTGCACCTTGGCCACGCCGTCGATACCGGAGAACTGCGGTTCCACCACCCGCGACAGGTAATCGCTCAGTTCCGGTATCGACAGGCTGTCGCTGGCAAACCCCACATAGGCCACGGCGGTGGAGTCACCTGCCGACAGTTCCACCACCGGGTCGTAGGCTTTTTCCGGCAGGCGATAGCGCACCTGGTTGACCTTGGCCATGGTTTCGGCCAGCGCCTGGGTCGAATCGCGGTTGAGCACCATGCGCAAGGTGATCAGGCTGCGCCCCTGCTGCGACGACGAGGACAGGTAGTCGATGCCTTCGACCGACGACACTGCCTGGGTGATCGGCTGCGTCACGAAACCCTGCATCAACTCGGCGGAGGCACCGGGGTACTCGGTGCTGATGGTAATGGTCGAGCTTTCCAGCAACGGGTACTGGCGGATCGGCAACTTGCCCATGGCAAACAGCCCCATCAGGATGATCAGGCTGCTGACCACCAGCGCCAGCACCGGGCGGCGCACGAAGACGTCGGTAAACCTCACGACTGCCGCCCTCCCTGGCTGGCCTGCAGGCTGTCCTGCGCCACGGGCTCGACCGGCATGCCATCACTCAGTTTCAGCTGGCCGGAAACCACCACACGGTCACCGGGCGTCAGGCCGGAGGTGATTTCCACCCGCCCCTGCCAGCGCTCACCGGTGGTTACCTGCACCCGGCTCACCCGGGTGCCATGCTGCGGGTCCTGGGTCGCGACAAACACCGTCTGCCCATAGGCGGTGTAGGTGATCGCGGTTTCCGGCACGGCCAGCACGGTCGACGGCTGCGCAGCATCCAGCCGCACGCCGGCATACATACCCGGCTGCAACTGCCCTTGCGGGTTCGGCAAGGCCGCCTGTACCTGCACAAGGCGTGCTGTGCTGACCACCGGATCGACCGCCACCACCCGCGCCTGGAAGTCTTGCCCACGCACCGCGTCCACCGTCAGTGCCAGCACTTGCCCGGCGTGCACTTCGGGGGCGGCCTGCTCGCCCAAGGCGAAGTTCACATGCAACTGGCTGATGTCGGCCAGGCTGACGATGGTCTCGCCAGCGGCCAGGTACTGGCCCTGATGCACACGGCGGATGCCGAGCTTGCCGGCGAACGGAGCACGAATGGCCTTCTGCGCAATCAGCGCCTCGACATGCTGCAGCTCACCACGGGCCACGTCCACGGCCGTGGCGGCGTTGTCCAGCAGCTCTTGCGACACGGCATTCATCGCGCGCAGTTTGCGGCTGCGCTGCAACACCACGTCAGCGTTACGCAACCTGGCCTGCAACTGCACGCGCAGGGCCTGCTCGGGTGCGTCGTTGAGCTGCACCAGCAACTGCCCGGCCGCGACTGTCTGCCCCGACTCGAAGGCGATGCGGGTAATACGCCCTGGCATCTCGGCCGCCACCTGCACCTGGTTGACCGCCTCCAACTCCCCCGAAGCAAAGCGCTGCCGCGCCAGTTGCACCTGCTCGGCCGTGGCCAGCGCCACCTTGGTCGCCGGCCACACCGCCGCAGCGGGCGGCGCCGAGCCGCTTCCCACCAGCGCATAGGCAGCGGCCAGCGCACCGGCAACAGCGCCAGCCCAGGCCAGTAACGTCCGTTTGTTCATGCACAGCTCCGATCACAGGGAAAGCGGTTGCAGGGAAGATCGGGCAGGACTATAAAAGCTCAACTTTACTTGAGGTCAACAGGCATGGCAGCGGAATGTTGATGGCACCCCCTGGCTGCTGATAGACGTTGAAGTGGTAGTGCGAGGCAATCACGACATCATTGAACTGGAATCACCTGACAATTTTATCAGTATCGAACCTTTGGCATGTGAGGCACACTCATACCTCCTTCAGCTTGGGTTCTTCAAGACCATGTCTACAGGCACTTACTCCACGCATACATCAAGACGCGTGCCAAGCAACTACATGCCCTATGGCTATCGAAACGCCGAAAAGCAGCCGATCGGAATCTTAGGCTACAATGGCGAGCCTCTATTTACCCTAAGGGAATGCTACGCCCTCGGTAATGGACATCGAGTCTATAGCCCCCGTTTGAGCCCCCGTTTGATGCGATTCATAAGCGCAGACACACTGAGCCCTTTCGATCGTGGCGGTCTAAATTGCTATGCCTACTGCCTGAACGACCCAATCAACGCAACCGACCCTAGCGGAAAATCCCGATTCAAGACGGCAGGCACTGTAGCCTTGGCAGCGGTCAAATTTAAGAAAAATCTTTCATCGAGGACAGAAAATACCAATCACTGGAAAGCACTTGGCAACTGGTATGCCGATGAGTTGAGTGAGGACGTAAAGCTCGCAATCCAATCAATAAAAAATCAAACAACCCACATCACCCTGGTCAAAAATCCCGCCAGCTTATTCAGACTTAACGATTCTCAATTCAAACATAAATTTGTCTTTACACGCGATAGAAATTTCTTCATAGGCAGTTACAGCGCAGATGAACCCAGCCATCCAAGCATCGCCCATCTTGGTCAAGGGATAACCGGAACCAAGAGTGAAGTTGTCAGTGCAGGGGGCATCATAAAAGACGGCAACGGTTATACGTTAGACACCCATTCTGGACACTATAAACCTTCGGTTGAGCAGTTGAAACCCGCGAAAGCCCATCTTGAGTCGCTCGGTATAGCAGTAACGAGCTTGAGGGAGAATACGCCTTCTAAAGGCTATGCAGCACGTCTCTAACGTATTCGTGCCCGGCAGCAAACCTAATATCGGAGGCAGCGTATCCCGCGAACGATTAAGTCTCACCAATCTGCTCTTGTGCGTACGTTGCGCCTTCGCGCACTAAAAATTCGCTTGCGCCTTGGGGACTTCATCGGAATGTCCGCCTTGATCCCTGGCAGTGAAAGATCGGGCAGGACTACAGAAACTCACCTTCCTTTGAAGCCTGCAGGCCTGGCAGCGAAAAGACGTCGAAACAGCACGAATGGCTAATGGGTAATCACTGATGCCAAGTGCCAGATCTGACGGAGTCAGATATATGTCAACGCATAAAACTTCGACACCCCGTAAAAAACACGATCCGACCATTGCACCCCGTTTGGAAAGCCAGGCCCGTGACCAACATGGCGCCGCACGAACATCCACGGCCCCAACAACAGGCCAGCCAGCAAACTACACACCCTATGGGTTTCGAAACGCCAACGCGGAGCCGACCGGAGCAGTGGGGTTCAATGGTGAATTTTACATTTCTGCGCTGAACGGTTACGCACTCGGAAACGGGTACCGAATATTCATCCCATGCTTGATGCGATTCATCAGCCCAGACCACCAGAGCCCTTTCCTCAAAGGCGGCATCAACGCCTATGCCTACTGCCTGAACGACCCAGTCAACGCACAAGACCCTAGCGGAAAAAACGCAATCAATACATTTGTTCAGACCGCCATCAAGATAGGCAAGACTTATAGCAAACGATTCAAACCCTCCCATACGGGACACCTACTTTCTAACAACCAAGCCAAACACCTTAAAACCGAACTCAAGGATGCCAAAAGCTTTATAAGCAAGGGCATCGTAGACATCAATATTATCAACGACAACAATAGCGCAAAAAAATCAGCCCATCACTGATTTACAAATACACACTCATAAATGAAGGCGACGAAACGACCCTGGTCGTCTTCGGCGCCTCTACTGACGCCCTCTTGAATACTCACGCCAGCGGCGCTGAAATGTGGAATTTCAATGCCAGCAATAACGTTAGCGCTGCGGGTTATATCGCCTATGAGAACGGGGTATTTATTGTCGACGACTGGTCCGGACACTATCAGCCTGAGCCCTGGCGCACAGCGCTCGTAAAGGCCTACCTGGAAGGGTTGGGCTATGAAGTGAGAACCGTGCGTCGTGGCTTTGGGTAACGTGCCAACAACTGGAAAGTGATGGGCAAAGGCGAATGCCGTCATGCCATACCCCAATGACCCGGAAAAACCGTTGCACCGCCGACCGGGCCGGCTTATAAAAGCTCAACTTAACTTTAGGTCGAACATATATGGCAGCGGACAACACACGGATGCTCACAGTGGGTGAAGTGGCCAAGCGCAGCGGCGTGGCGGTGTCTGCGCTGCACTTCTACGAAACCAAGGGGCTGATCGCCAGCGTCCGCACGGCTGGCAACCAGCGCCGCTATCCCTCGCTGGTGCTGCGTACCCTGGCGATCATCAAGGTAGCCCAGCGCACGGGAATTCCGCTTGAGGAAATCAAACAAGCCTTCAGCCGTTATGCCCCCAACAGCAAGCTCACGGCCGCACAATGGAGCGAGATGTCCACGGCCTGGCGCGAAGACCTGAATGCCCGCATTCGCACACTGGAAGCACTGCGCGACAGCCTCGACAACTGCATTGGCTGCGGTTGCCTGTCGCTGGAGGACTGCCCACTGCGCAACCCCGAGGATGTGCTGGGCAAGGAAGGGACCGGGGCGCGGATCCTCGAAAAGAAGGCACGCTAACCTAGCACGCTCATGTCAGATGCGAATCTATGCCGGCGCGCATGACCTGCAGGTGACAAACAGTCGCTTTGAACCATTGCGACGAATCACCGCCCTAACCCTGTGCTGTTAACCCAAAGCCGCTCACAGGAAGGAACTAAGCCATCATGAAACGCGAACAGATCGAAGGTGTAGCAGAAGACCTGGCTGGCAAGGCGCAAAGCGCCGTAGGTCGCCTGGTCGAAGACCCGGCGCTGGAAGCCGAAGGCGATGCGCGTCAGGCCGCAGGCCAGGTGACCAAGACCTACGGCGACACCCTGGACACGGTGTCCTCGTTCGTCAAGGAAAAGCCCTTCGCCGCACTGGCCATCACCGCCGCCGTCACACTGGTGGTCTCTCGCCTGCTGCGCCGCTGAACCACGGCGCCTCAGGCGGTTCAGGGCCGGATATCTTGTCCGGCCTGCGCCATCACCAGATGGCGATATCGTAGGTCAGGTAAAGGCGATTGCTGTCTCGGCCGCGGGCGAAATCTGATCGATACACATAGTTTCGCAGCTTTACGCCCAGCCCTTTCAGCGGCCCGCCCTGCACCACGTAGGCAATTTCGGCGTCACGCTCCCATTCTTTGATGCCCTCGCCACCTGAACGGCCATTGTCGCCACTCAGGTAGCGCGTCATGAAGGTCAGCCCCGGCACCCCGGCGGCAGCGAAATTGTAGGCATAGCTGGCCATCCAGGTCTTCTCTTCTTCCTCGATGAACTTGCCGATGCCGACGTTGCTGAACGAATAGACCGTGGCCCCACTGATATACGGCAGCCCCGCTTCACCATCGAGCACCTGGTAACCTGCGCCGACGGTATGCCCGGAATGGGCGTACGACAGTTGGCCGCTGAACATGTCGTTGTCGATGCCACCGCCATACGCCGTACCGCTGTCGCGGCTTTTGAAGTAACGCAGGTCGGTGGTCAGCACGCCGCCGCCCAGCGGCAGGTCGTGCACCAGCCCGGCGAAGTCCTGGCGGTAGAAATGCTCGAGCTCGCCATGGAAATAACTCAGGCGCAGTTGCTTGCTGACGGCATAGTCAGCACCGGCGAAGCTGAAATCGCCAGACGCTGGGCCGCCATACCCGTCCAGGTACAGCCCGGTGCTATCGGATGAATCGCGTTGTTTGAAGCGATCCAGGTGGCCGGCGGTAAGGGTGAGGTTGTCGATGTCGGTGCTGGTCAGCTGAGTGCCCTGATAGGTCTGCGGCAGCAGGCGCGCATCGTTGTACACCAGTACCGGCGTCTTGGGCAGCAAGGTGCCATGCTTGACCACGGTGCTGCCCAGGCGGGCTTTGGCCGTGATACCGGCGCTGGCGAATTCGTCGGCCGCGCGACCATCGTCATGCACCGGCAACAGTCCGGTGCCGCTGCGCCCACGGCCGGAGTCAAGGCGTACGCCCAGCAGGCCCATGGCGTCGACGCCCAAGCCCAGGGTGCCTTGGGTAAAACCCGACTGGTAGTCGAGCAGAAAGCCTTGAGCCCATTCCACCCGTTCGCTTTTGGCAGTGGCGGCGGCGCGGGCGCTCATACCCTGCTCGTCACGGAAATTCTCGTTGAAATACACGTTGCGCAACTGCAGCTTGAGCTTGCTGTCTTCGATGAAACCGGCGGCACCGGCCACAGGCAGCCAGCCGCACAGCAGGCCACAAGTGGCCCCACGGAAAAGAAATCGGGACATGATGGTTACTCTGTTGTTGTTCTTGGGTGAGTCAGCGGGGCGCCGAGCGGCGCCCTGGGTGCTTCAAACCATGAAGGACAAGGCGCCCGTCAGCAGTGCCAGCGCAGTGATCACCAGAGAGGTGAGCACGGCCCATTTCACGGTGGCTTTCTGGAAATCACCGATATCGCGGTCGACCATGCCCACCAGCAGCAGGGTCGAGGCCACCAGCGGGCTCATCAGGTGAACCGGCTGGCCAAGCACCGAGGCGCGGGCAATTTCCACCGGGTCGATGCCGTACGCGGCCGCGGCATTGGCCAGGATCGGCACAACGCCGAAGTAGTACGCGTCGTTGGACAGCACGAAGGTCAGCGGCATGCTGGTCAGCGCCACCACCAGCGGGAACCAGTGGCTCCACGCTTCCGGAATCCAGTCCACCAGCGTCTGGGCCAATGCATCGACCATCTTGGTACCCGAGAAAATACCGGCAAAGATGCCCGCGGCGAACACCAGCAGCACCACGGTCATGGCGTTGCCCGAATGGGCGAGGATGCGCTCTTTCTGCAGGTCCAGCTGCGGGTAGTTGATCATCAGTGCGGCGACGAAACCGATCATGAACAGGATGGCCGCGTGCATCAGCCCCAGCACCAACGCGGTCATCACGGCGATCACCAGCACCAGGTTCACATAGGCAAGGCGCGGGCGCTTGTGCGGGTTGTCGCCGAGGATTTCCTTGATGTAGCAGTTGCCGCCACCGGACTCCAGGGCAATATTGCCGATACGCCGGCGCTCGGCACGGCCCAGCAGGTAGGCGGTGAACACGACCCACGCCGCCCCACCGATGACGGTGGGCAACATCGGAATGAAGTATTCGGTCGCATCCAGGCCGAGCGCGGCAATGGCACGGGTGGCGGGACCACCCCACGGGCTCATGCCGCTCATGATGCTCAATGACAGCATCGATACAGTCGCCAGGATCATCGGGTTCATGCCGATGCGCTTGTACAGCGGCAGCATGGCAGCGCAGGTAATCATGTAAGTCGTGGTGCCGTCACCGTCCAGCGCCACCAGCAGCGACAGCAAGGCGGTGCCGATGGCGATCTTGATCGGGTCGCCATTCACCCGCTTGAGGATCTTGCGGATCAGCGGGTCGAACAGGCCGGCGTCGATCATCAGGCCGAAGAACAGGATGGCGAACAGCAGCAGCGCGGCAGACGGTGCGACCATTTTCAGCCCATCGAGCATCATCTTGCCCAGGTCTGGCGCGAAACCGCCAACAAGGGCGAAAACAATCGGCACGATGGTCAGCGCGACGATCGGTGACAGGCGTTTACTCATGATCAGGTAGGTGAAGGTCACCACCATGATCAGGCCCAGAAGTGCGAGCATGGTTTGTTCTCTTGTTTTTATTGTCTATGTGGCCACCTGCAGCGCAGACGGCCCCCTGACCCCCACCCGGCAACGCCTGGTGGGGGCCTGCAAAAAGCTTGAGGGTGTCGGGGCTCAGCCGTGGCGGTGTGGTTCGGCGACCCAGTCGGCTGTTTCAGCGACGGGGGTGACCACCGGCTCGCCGTTCAGCCGGCTGTGCAGCGTCTGGCGGTCACAGGCGTTTTCCGACAACGAAACCACCACCGTCGCCACTGCGTTGCTGGCAAGACTCGTCAGCGCACGGGCTTCCGACATGAAGCGGTCGACCCCGATCAACAGGGCCAGGCCGGCCAGGGGAATGTCGTGGATCACGGTAAGGGTCGAGGCCAAGGCCACGAAACCGCTGCCGGTGACACCTGCCGCGCCCTTGGAGGACAGCAGCATGATCGCCAGCATGGTGACCACCTGGCCCAGGCTCAGGTCGATGTTGCAGGCCTGCGCGATGAACACGGCTGCCAACGACAGATAGATGGCAGTACCGTCCAGGTTGAACGAGTAGCCAGTGGGCAGCACCAGGCCAACCACGCCTTTCTTGCACCCAAGCTTCTCGAGTTTCTCAAGCATGCGCGGCAGCACCGGCTCGGTGGAGGAAGTACCCAGCACCACGAGGAACTCTTCGCGGAAATAGCGCAGCAACTTCCACAGGCTGAAGCCATGGGCGCGGCAGATGCCACCGAGCACCACCAGCACGAAGAAGGCGCAGGCGATGTACAACGTCCCGACCAGCTTGGCCAGCGCGCCAAGGGACGTAATCCCGTACTGGCCCACGGTGAATGCCAGTGCGCCGAAAGCGCCGATCGGGGCAAAGCGCATCAGGTAGCCGAAGATGCGAAACACCATGGTCGAGGCCGACTCCAGCACGTCCAGTACCGGCTTGCCCTTTTCGCCCATCGACGAGAGAGCGAAACCGCTGAGTACGGCGATGAACAGGACCGGCAACACCTCACCCTTGTTGAAGGCACCGATGAAGGTGTCCGGGATGATGTGCATGAAGAAGTCCACCACGCTCAGCTTGGCGGCCGACGCGGTGTACTGGCTCAGGCCCGCTGTGCTCAAGGTGGCAGGATCGATGTTCATGCCGGCACCTGGCTTGAACAGGTAGACCGCCGCCAGTCCGATCACCAGGCTGACCACCGTCAGACCCAGGAACAGCAGCAGGGTCTTGCTCATCAAGCGCCCCAGTGAACGCTTGTCGGTCATGCCGGCAATGCCGGTGACGATGGTGCAGAACACCACCGGCGCGATCATCATCTTGATCAGCTTGATGAACGCATCACCCAGCGGCTTGAGGGCCACGGCCTGTTGCGCCCAGAAGTGTCCGACCACCACGCCCAGCAGGACGGCGCAGAGAATCTGGAAATACAGCGATTTGGCGAGTCTCATGGCATCACCCATTGTTGAAATTGTGCGGATGCGCTTGTTACGAATGTGCAGGTCTGGATCGGTGCCTGGAACTACCCGGCCAACCTGCGGAATGTAGGGGCGTAGACGAACCCTGAGAAGAGCCGCCGGGCGGTTCGCACCACCGAAGCCTGGATCGTCTGGCCCTCGGCACCGCTGCGCGTCAGCGCAACATCGATGCCGCCACTTGGGTGCTCCAGGCGGACCTGGGCCAGTTGCTGCGCGCCTTCGCCCAACAGGTCGGCAATCACGGTGCCAGGGCTGACGCAGGCAGTCGCCAGCCCCACCGCTCCAGTGATCGCCAAGGCACGATGGCAGTTGTGCGGCATGAAATAGCGAACCTGCAGCGTGCCGTCGTAGCGCGGCTTGGACACCAGCACTGGCTTGGGGATGACCATGCCACTGACATCGCCCAGGCCCATGGCCTTTCCGGCCTTCAGCCGCAACGCTTCCAGGCGTTCGAGCAGCGCGCTGTTGGCGTCCAGCTGAGCCGGGGTTTCCGAGCCGCTGACACCCAACTGGCTGGCCTCCACAACCATCATCGGCATGGCCATGTCGATGCAGGTCACCGGCACGCCATCAATCACGTCCTGGGCCTTGCCCGTGGGGAACAGCTTGCCGGTCTTGCTGCCGACCGCGTCGAGGAAGGTCAGATGCACCGGGGCGGCAGTGCCCGGTACCCCATCGATCGCCGTGCGGCCTTCGTAGCGCACGATACCGCCGGGCGTTTCGACCAGCGAATTGACGAAGGTGCCGGTGTTGAGGTTGCGAATGCGCACCAAGGTCTTGCCTTCCTGGCCTTTTACCAACCCCTGTTCGATGGCGAACGGCCCAACAGCACACAGCATGTTGCCGCAGTTGGGGGCCGTATCGACCCGGCGCTGTGCGACCATCACCTGCACGAACAGGTAGTCGACGTCGGCGTCGGCATGCAATGACGGGCTGATGATCGCCACTTTGCTGGTCTGCGGGCTGCCGCCACCGATGCCGTCGATTTCCAGCTCATGGCCAGAGCCCATGAGGTTGATCAGCAACTCGTCGCGCTCGACCACATTGGCAGGCAGGTCCCAGGCGTGGAAGAACGGCCCTTTGGAGGTACCGCCGCGCATGAGTACGCAAGGAATTCGTTGCATGATTTCGCACTCTTGTTGATCAATGGACATCATTGATGCTGTGAGCAAAAGAGTGACAGGGATGGATAAATCAATCCAATGCAAATATCGTAGCTATTATTGCGATTCAAACATGAATAAAGTACCAGGCCAATCGAAGGTTTCTTATGGAATATGAGCTGCAAGACATCAGATCTTTCGTGAAAATCGCCGAACTGGGCAGTTTCCATGAGGCCGCCGAAGCGCTCCACTTGTCCCAGCCGGCCCTGAGCCGACGGATCAAGAAGCTGGAGGAAGGCCTGGGCACCTCGCTACTGGAACGCACCACTCGCCGGGTCAGCCTGACCAGCGTGGGCCGCGACTTCCTGCCCAAGGCCAGGCGCCTGCTGGATGATTTTGAAGACTCGATCCTCAGCATCCGCGAGCTGGCCGAGCGCCAGACCGGTCAGGTTACCCTCGCCTGCATTCCTACCGCGGCGTTCTACTTCCTGCCGTCGGTGATCCGCGATTACAACGAGCAATACCCGAAAATCCGCATTCGCCTGCTGGACCTTAGCGCCAACGACGGGCTCGAAGCCGTGCTGCGCGGCGAGGCCGACTTCGGCATCAACATGATGAGTGGCCAGCACCCGGACATCGAGTTTGTCTCGCTGGTGCAGGAGCACTTTGTACTGGCCTGCCGGCGTGACCACCCACTGGCGAATCGCGCCTCCGTTACCTGGACAGAGCTGGCTGATTACCGCCTGATCGGCGTCGGCCGCCTGAGTGGCAACCGCATGCTGCTGGACCATGCGTTGTCCGGGCTCAACCTGCGGCCCAAGTGGTTCTACGAAGTGCAACACCTGTCCACGTCGCTGGGCATGGTCGAGGCCGGGCTGGGCGTGTCGGCCATGCCCAGCCTGGCCATGCCCAATGCCGACCACCCCACGCTGGTGAGCGTGCCGTTGATCGAGCCGCAAGTCACCCGCACGCTAGGGCTGGTGTACCGGCGCGGCGCATCGCTGTCGCCGGCTGCGGAGAAATTCGTTTCGATCCTGCTGCAGAAATGGCCAAATCGCTGAAGGAAGCCGCGCGCGGCCTTAGTCGTTCTTACCCAGCATGTACCGGTCAAAATGCTCGATATGCTCATCGAGGTTGTCCTCGAGCATCATCCGGTACTGATCGCAGAAGTACTTCAGAATCTCTTCCCGTGCCGCGCCCAGCTCCGCGCCGCTCTTGAAGCTGCGGGCGCTCATCCAGGCGCTGAAGCGCGCGGCACCGAAGGTCAGCGAGGCGCTTACCTTGCCCAGGTCCTCGAACTTTTCGATCTGCTGGTTCGCCAGTTCGATGTGCGCATCGGCACGATCGTAAAAGGCCTGGTCGGTAGCTTGGGTCATTGGGGTTCACCTTGTTGCGTAATGCGAGCGGGAGGCCAAGCCTTGCATGTCGCGGCGCATACGTGCAAGGCTGAAAAAGGATCACCCATGACGAAAAGGAAGCAAAGCACCTCATGCTTGGAATCACACGTATCCATCGCTATTTGCGCCCACTGCCTGCAAAACCGACTGCAGCCAGTGGGCGTGACCTCAAGGCCAAACGCGCCACCCACCTCGCCGCAACGGTTGCCAACCTCCTCTGCACGCCCCGCTCCGCCCCGCCTTACCTCTGCGTCACTCCTGAGCGTCCCCCTGTCGAACGTGTGCCCCCGACCTGACTGCCCCCACTGCAGCTCACACACCGTTCTCGCCTGTTGCAGGCGAGATGCCTGACGCAACGACAAGGGGCAACAGCCAATGCTTTTCTTTCACGGTAAACAGATTTTCAGCGCCATCTTCGATATGGATGGCACCCTCTTCGACACCGAGCGCCTGCGCTTCAGGACACTCAAGCAAGCTTCTCTGGAAATCTTCGGCAAAGCGCTGAGCGAGCAGACCCTGATTGGCTCGCTGGGCCTGAGCGCAAAAAAGGCCGAAGCCCTCGCCAAGGCGCATAACGGCGAAGACTTCCCTTACGCACAAATCCGCCAACGCGCGGATGAACTTGAACTGGAGTATGTGCGCAATCACGGCGTACCGATCAAGGCCGGCCTGCTGGAGGTGCTGGAGCGCTTGCGCAAATCAGGCCTGACCATGGCGGTGGCCACGTCCAGCCGCCGTGCCATCGCCGAGGAATACCTGATCAACGCCAACGTGCTGAAGTACTTCGACATCACCGTTTGTGGCGATGAAGTGGGCCAAGGCAAACCCCACCCCGAGATTTTCCTGAAAGCCGCCCGCGCGCTCAATTGCGAGCCAGGCCAGTGCTTCATGGTCGAGGACTCGGAAAACGGCATGCTGTCAGCGATGCGCGCCGAAGGGCAGGCGATCCTGATCGAGGACATCAAGCCGCCTGCGCCGGAAATCAAGGCAGGCGCGCTCAAAGCCTACCGCAGCATGCATGAATTTCTCGCCGACCTGAGCGAGTGCGTACCCGACCTGGGCATGCCTGCATTGAGCGAGCCGTTCCCGGCCTCGATGAACCAGTTCAGCGTGGGCATTCATGGTTTCGGCGCCATCGGCGGCGGTTACCTGACGCAGGTATTTTCCCATTGGGACGGCTACACCCGACCGCGTGAAATCATTGCCGCAACCCGCTCGCGCATGCTGCGCGAAAGCGTCAGCGCCTTCGGCCGCTACAGCGTGCGCTACGGTGCCACGTCGTTCGACCAGACCATCGACAACGTGCGCATGATCGACATGGACGACGACGACGCGGTCATCAGCATGTACACCACTGCCGAAATCATCGGCCTGAGCCTGCCCGAGCAGGCCATCAGAAGCCAGGCCAGGGTGATCGCCCAAGGCCTGCTGCAACGCTTCGAGCGCCGAGGCCGCGAGCTGACCCTGCTGATCGTGCTGAACAAGGTTGGCGGTGCAGCGTTCGTGCGGCGTCATGTGCAAGCCGAGTTGTCGCTACTGTGCCCGCCTGCGATCAGCGAGCAGGTTTTGCAGAAGACCCATTTCGCCGAAACGGTGGTCAGCCGCATCGTGTCCAAACTGGGCAATGACGCGCTGGTACGGCAGCTGCGCATCAAGTCGCAGATGTTCCAGAACAGCCTGGAAGACGAGCCCGCAAGCACACGCAAATCTTCAACGCCGCTACCGGAGTACGAACGGCTGATCGGCCACTTCAGGCCTTTTGCACAGCCCAGCAGCGCCATGAGCCAGCTGCATCTGGTGCTGTTCAACAGTGAAGCCGACATGCCGCTTTACGCCGAACGCGGCAGCGATCTGCTCGAACGCCTGCGCCAGGTGAAGACAGTGCCAGACATTGCCCAGATCCAGATCATCAAGAACCGCCTGTGGAACGGCCCGCACGCCATTGTGGCCTGGTACGCCAGCCTGCTGGGCCATGCCTGGGTCGGCCAGGGCATGGGCGATGCGCGGGTGAGTGAACTGGCCGAGCGCCTGATTCGCCAGGAGGTCGCGCCCGCACTGGTGGCCGAATACCCACAGATGGCCGAGGTGGTCAGCCGCTTTGCCGAGGCATTTCTCGAGCGCTGCAAAACCTCGTTCAAAGACCCCTGCGCCCGGGTAGGCCGCGACCCCTTGCGCAAGCTGCAACGCAACGAACGCATCCTCAGCAGCATCGACCTTGCCCGCAAGCACGGTATTGCAACCCCGGCCCTGGCGTTTGGCGCCGGGCTCGCCATTCACCACGCCCTGAACTGCAGCAACAGCAAGGACCTGGAAAGCCAGGCAATCAGGCAGGTTTACCTGGATAACCAGGAAAGCGTCGAAGCCGTGCTCACCCATGCCAACAAACCTTTCCCCGGGTTGTGCCCCGTCAAGGACGCGGAACTGATCGCTGCCATCCGTGAAGGCTTCCGCCAATTGCCACAGCCGGCTCCGCGTCACGCGGTTGCTGTAGGCTCATAACCAGCCCTGGCCGGGACACTGTGGGCGCGAGTTGCGCCTGCGTCCCGGTCAGCGCCATGGGCTGGCCTTGGGTACCGGCCTAGAGCACTTCGAACAGGCCCGCTGCGCCCATGCCGCCGCCCACGCACATCGTCACGACCACGTACTTCACCTTACGTCGCTTGCCCTCCAGCAAGGCATGGCCGACCATCCGCGCGCCGCTCATGCCATAGGGGTGGCCGATAGCAATGGCGCCGCCGTTGACGTTCAGTTTCGCCGGGTCGATCTGCAACTGCTGGGCGCAATACAGCACCTGGCAGGCAAACGCCTCATTCAGCTCCCATAGCCCGATATCGTCTACCGTCAGGCCCTGCTGGCGCAGTAGCTTGGGCACCGCCAACACCGGGCCGATGCCCATTTCCTCGGGGGCCAGGCCAGCCACGGCGATACCGCGGTAAAGCCCCAGGGCCGCGATGCCCGAGCGCGCCGCCAGCGCACCTTCCATCAGCACGCAGGCACTGGCGCCATCGGACAGCTGACTGGCATTGCCGGCCGTGACACAACCGCCTTCGACCACGGGCTTGAGCCCCTGCAGATCGGCCAGGGTCGTCGCCGGCCGGTTCCCTTCGTCCTGGGTAAGGCGCACCTCTTCATGGCTGACGACACCTGTCAGCTTGTCCACCACCTTCTTGCGTGCGATCACCGGCACGATTTCAGCGGCGAACAACCCCGCCGCCTGCGCCGCCGCCGTGCGCTGCTGCGACTGCAGGGCGTAGACGTCCTGTGCTTCGCGGCTTATGCCATAACGCCGGGCCACCCGTTCGGCCGTTTGCAGCATCGGCATGTAGGCATGCTCGCTCATGCGCAATACCGCGGGGTCATAAGCCTCACTGGCCAGCTGGTTGTGCACCTGCTGCACCAGGCTGATCTGCTCCTGACCTGCGCCAATGGTCACCTGCATGCCATCAACCATGATCTGCTTCGCCGCCGTGGCAATGGCCATCAGGCCTGAAGCACACTGGCGGTCGACGGTCTGACCGCTGACCGATTGGGGCAGGCCGGCGGCCAGCGCCGACAGCCGACCCGGGTTGATCGCGGCAGTGCCGCTCTGCATGGCAGTCCCCAGCACCAGGTCATCGACCTGCGCCGGTTCGATGCCAGCACGTTCTACTGCGGCGCGGATAGCGACAGCCGTCATGCTGGGGGTTTTCAGGTCGTTGAAGGCGCCACGCATGGCTTTGCCGATAGGGGTGCGAGCAGTGGCGACGATCACGGCATCTTTCATGATGGCTGTTCCTCAGAGGATAGGGGCTGCAGTTCGCTCAACACATGCCGTAGGCAGTCAGGCACCGGCACCGGACGCCGCCCTTCGCGGTCGACGAATACATGGACGAAGCGGCCGGTGGCACAGGCCAGTGGCTGGCCGGAGAGGAACACCGCCAACTGATAGTGCACCGAGGTGTTGCCCAACCGGCTCACCGCAAGGCCCACTTCGATGTCATGCGGGAAGGCCACCGGCGCCTGGTAGTCGCAGGCGGAGCTGACCACCAGCGCGATCACCCTCCCCTGGTCGATATCCAACCCGCCCTCCCGCACCAGCAGGCGGTTCACGGCGCTGTCGAAAAAGCTGTAATAGACCACGTTGTTCACGTGGCCATAGACATCGTTGTCGTGCCACCGAGTGGTTATGGGCGTGTAGTGCCGATAGTGTTCACGTCGCCGGAGGTGGTTCATCAGTAGGCTGCCTCATAGATGGCCAACGCATCGGCCTGGGTGACTTCACGCGGGTTATTGACCAAAAGGCGCTGCTGTTGCATCGCGTCTTCGGCCAGCTGGCCAAGCCGATGACGCGGTACATCGGCGTCGCGCAGGCGGTCAGGTAACCCGCAGCGGCTGCTCAGCGCGGCCAGCTCGGCCACGAATTGTTCTGCCTGCTGGCGCTGATCACCGGGCTGCAAACGGGCCCCCAACAGCGGCACGGCCAATTCGGCGTAGTCCACTGCCGCCACCGGCAGGTTGAAGCGCAGCACATGCGGCAACACCAGCGCGTTGGCCAGGCCATGGGGAACATGAAAGTGCCCACCCAGCGGATAGGCCAGGGCATGCACCGCCGCCACCGGTGCATTGGCAAAGGCCTGGCCGGCCAGGCAAGCCCCCAACAGCATGGCCTGGCGGGCCTGCAGGTTGCCGCCGTTGTGCACAGCCTGGTCAAGGTTATCCGCCAGCAGCCGCAGCGCCTCACGGGCCAGCAGGCTGGACAGCGGGTTACGTTTGAGGCGGCTGGTATAGGCTTCGATGGCATGCACCATGGCATCGATACCGGTAGCAGCAGTCACCGCCGATGGCAGGCCGAGGGTGCAGACGGCGTCGAGCACTGCCAGGTCTGGCAACAGCAGCGGCGAAACAATGCCCATCTTGGTGGTGGCGCCGGTGGTGACGATGGCGATCGGCGTCACCTCCGAACCGGTACCTGCCGTGGTGGGCACCTGGATCAACGGCAGCCGGCGGCCCTTGGCCCTGTCGATGCCGTACAGCTCGGCGATGGGCTGCGAACAATCGCGGTGGGCCAGCAGCGCAACCAGCTTGGCCACATCCATCGAGCTGCCGCCGCCGAACCCCACCACCAGGTCGGCGCCGATATGCCGGGCGCGCTGGGCGGCCGCCAGCACGCATGCCTCGCTGGGGTCGGCCGTAACCTCACTGAAGATCGCCACACCGACCTTGGCTGCCGTGAACCCCGGCAGCAGGTCATCGAGCATGCCAAGGCGGGCGATACCCGGGTCACTGATAATCAAAACACGCTTGGCACCGCGCTCACGGCACAGACCTGCAAGGCGCTGCACCGCGCCGGGTTCGCAGAGGATCTGCGCAGTGGTGGCAAAGCTGAAAGGCTGCATCGCACTCTCCTTGTTCGTGTGGTTTGCCGTGCGCTAGAACGCGAAATCGCTCGCCGGTAACGCCATCAGGCAATCCGCGCCACCCAGCAGGGCCTCGCGGTGAGCAGTGGCGCGGGGCAGGATCCGCCGCCAGTAGAACGTTGCGGCGTCAAGCTTGGCCCTGTAGAAGGCTGTTTCCGCGCTGCCGGTGGCAAGTGTTGCTTGAGCGCGCACAGCCGCTTGCAACCACATCGCCGCCAACAGCACGTAGGCCGAGTAGGCAAGAAAATCAACCGACACTGCCCCTGACTCCTGAGGGTCACGTTCACAGGCCTCGACCACATGGCCGGACAAGGCGCGCCACTCCTCCAGACGTTGCCCCACGCCCGTCGCCATGGCCTGCAGGCCGCCGAGCGCATTGGCAGCCCTGACGTGCGGCGCCATTTCGTCGATCAGCAGATTGAGCTCGGCCCCGCCGTCCCCCAGGACCTTGCGGCGTATCAGGTCGAGGGCCTGTATGCCGTTGGTGCCTTCATAAAGCTGGGTGATGCGGCTATCGCGCATCAACTGCTCCATGCCCCACTCGCGGATGTAGCCGTGACCGCCGTACACCTGCACCCCAAGACTGGCGACTTCCTGACCGACGTCGGTGAAGAACGCCTTGACGATAGGGATCAGCAACGCCGCCCGCCGAGCTGCGGCCTGGCGCGCCGGTGCACTTTTCGCAGCATGCTCCAGGTCCAGTTGCCGAGCGGTGTAGATGCCCAGCATGCGACAGCCCTCGGTAAGGGTCTTCTGGGTCAGCAGCATGCGCCGCACGTCTGGATGGACGATGATCGGATCGGCAGGCTTTTCCGCTGCCACCGGCCCGGCAAGCGAGCGCGACTGCAGACGCTCCCGGGCGTAGGCCAGCCCTCCCTGAAAAGCGGCCTCGGCAATACCAAGCCCCTGCAGGCCGACCTGGAAGCGGGCATCGTTCATCATGGTGAACATGCAGGCCAGGCCCTGGTTGGCCTCCCCCACCAGCCAGCCCTGGGCACCGTCGAAGTTCATCACGCAGGTCGAGGCCCCCTTGATGCCCATCTTGTGCTCCAGCGCCCCGCAGCCCAGCGCATTGCGCTCGCCACCGGGCAGCAGCTTGGGCACCAGGAACAGGCTGATGCCCCTGACACCGGCCGGCGCATCAGGCAGGCGCGCGAGTACCAGATGAACAATGTTGTCGGTCAGGTCCTGCTCGCCACCACTGATGAATATCTTGCTGCCGGTAATGCGGTAGCTGCCGTCCGCTTCCGGCTGGGCGCGGGTACGCAGCAACGCCAGGTCGGTGCCGGCCTGCGGCTCGGTCAGGCACATGGTGCCGGCCCACTCGCCACTGACCATACGGCTCAGGTAGGCCTGCTTGAGTGGCTCGCTGCCATGGCGATGCAACGCCAGGACCGCGCCCTCGGTCAGGCCGGAGTAGATGCGGAACGACAACGACGCCGCCATCAGCATTTCATGGAAGCTGGCCGATGCCATCTGCGGCAGACCCTGCCCACCATAGGCCTGCGGCCCGGTCATGCTGGCCCAGCCATGTTCGACGTATTGCCGATAGGCGTCCCGCATGCCGTCCGGGGTGGTGACCTCACCGCCCACCCACTGACAGCCCTGTTCGTCACTGTTGCGATTGAGCGGTGCGATGATCTGGCCAGTGAAACGTGCGGCCTCCTCAAGGATGCCGTCGAGGGTGTCGCGGTCCAGTTCGATACCGAGTTGCTGGCAATGTCCGCTCAGGTCGAACAGTTCATGCAGCACGAAACGCATGTCGCGAAGGGGCGCCTGGTAGTTCATGCCTGAACCTCCCCACGCGGTTCGAAACGCTTGCCACCGGCCACGAGTGAGTAGAGCAGCCCTGCCGGGCGCCAATGCTCGCCAAGCACGCCCTGTAGGTATTCCAGCCGGGCCAGGATAAACGGCGCCCCTTGTTCGTCAGCCCAGCGCATGGGCCCGCCAGTGGCAGCCGGGAAGCCATAGCCGTGGAGCCAGACCTGGTCGATGTCGCCGCTGCTGGCGGCGATACCTTCCTGGAGAACCTTCGCCCCTTCGTTGACCAGTGCCAGCAGGCAACGTTCGAGGATTTCCTCGGCACTGATGCCCCGACGTCGGTAGCCAAGGTTCTGGGACACCTGCAGCACCAACGCGTCGACCTGCGGGTCATGCTCGGCCTGCCGGCTGCCGGGGGCATAGCGGTAATAGCCCTGCCCGGTCTTCTGCCCAAGGCGGCCGAGCTCGCACAGCGCATTATCGACCTGCACCAGCGGGTCGTGCATGCCTTGCCCGGCCAACTGCCGGGCGCGCCACTCCAGGTCGATGCCCACCACGTCGTACATGCGGAACGGCCCCATGGCGAAGCCGAACTGCTGCAGTACCGCATCCACCTGATGTGGCAACGCCCCTTCAAGCAGCAACTTGCGCGCTTCGCCCACATAGCTGCGCAACATGCGATTGCCAATGAAACCAGGGCAGTTGCCTGCCACTATCGCCACCTTGCCCATGCGCTCGCCCAGCGCTTTGGCGGCATCGAGCACCTTCTGATCGGTGTGCGTCCCACGCACGATTTCGAGCAGCTTCATGACATGCGCAGGGCTGAAGAAATGCAGCCCCAGGACCTGGGACGGCCGCTGGGTGACGGCGGCAATCGCGTCGATGTCCAGCGCCGAGGTGTTGCTGGCCAGGATCGCCCGTGGCTTGAGGTGTGCATCCAGTGCACAGAAGATTTCCTGCTTGAGCGCCAGGTTTTCATACACCGCTTCAATCACCAGGTCGGCCTCCGCCAACGCCGGATAGCCGTCCACTGCCTGCACACGCGCCAGGCAGGCGTCGGCCTGGGCCTGGGTGATGCGCTGCTTGTCCACCTGCTGGGCCCAGGCCTGGCTGACCATGCCCAGCCCGGCTTCGAGCGCTGCCGCGTTGCAGTCCAGCCACAGCACCGACAGCCCGGCGTTGGCCAGGCTGATGACGATGCCGCGGCCCATGGTGCCTGCACCTATCACAGCCACCTGATTGATCGGGAAGGGAGTATTCACGCGCAACGCTCCTGCTTTCTTGTAGGTATGAGGACTGTGATCACCCTAAGCAGGCCGAAGGTATTTTTGAAATTTCCATTTCGTATGCCATATATTTTCAGCATGAATATTTCGAACTTCGACCTGAACCTGCTGCGCGTCTTCGACATGTTGCTGCGTGAACAGAATGTATCCCGGGCAGCCGAGCGTCTGGCCCTGACCCAGCCGACCGTGAGCAATGCCCTGGCGCGCCTGCGTGACCAGCTGGGTGACCCGCTGCTGGTCCGCGTGGGCCGGCGCATGCGCCCGACGCCACGGGCCTTGGCACTGGAGGGGCCGATACGTGCGGCGTTACAGCAGATCGAGCAGACGCTGGGCACCGGCGATGGTTTCGAGCCTCAGCGCAGCCATCGCCAGCTGCGCATCGCCCTCACCGATTTCGTCGAACAGCTGTGCATGCCGCCACTCCTGGCGCGGCTGGAGCTACTGGCACCCAACGTGCGCATCGACGTGGTGCACCTGGCCCCCAACCTGCCGGCCGAGGCGCTGGACCGGGGCGACCTCGACCTGGTACTGGGCCGTTTCGACGAGGTGCCGGCGCGCTTCACCCGCCACCCCTGGCGCCGTGAAACCCTGCAGATCGCGCTGCGCCAGCAGCACCCGCACCTGGCGCCGGGCCAGGCACTGGACCTCGACGCATTCCTGGGCTTGCGGCACATCTGGGTGCACGGCGGCCAGACCCGGGGCATGGTCGACCAGTGGCTGGCCGAGCAAGGCCTGACCCGGCAAATCGCCTATACCACGCCCAACTACCTGCAGGCCGCCCATCTGGCCGCAGCCACCGACATGTGTGTGGTGCTGCCGCGGCAACTGGCGCAGCAGTTTGCGCACCTGCTGCCATTGGCGGTGCACGAACTGCCATTTGCCCTGGAGCCTTTCGAATTGGAAGTGGTGCACCTGAGCCACCGTCAGCACGACCCCGCCCTGGCCTGGCTGGTCGAACAGATCCTCACGCTCCCCCCCGCCTGAAGCCATCAGGAAACGCGATAGCGGCCATGCCGCTCTGGTATTGGCTGGTGCGCAAGCCCCTCCCCTAGAGTGTTCTGCCTCAAGAACAACAAGGAAATCCCATGCGCTTTTCACTGTCGATGCTGGCGCTTGCCCTGCTGGCCCCCCTTCCGAGCCTGGGCGCAACAGCGGCCAAGGATGCCACCGCGGCCACCCTGGCCAGCAACCAGCAGTGGCTGCAACGGTTGCCTTTCGAGGATCGCGTCGATTACGAAACAGCCCGGCGTGGGCTGGTCGAGCGGTTCAACGGGCCAGTCGCCACGGCCGATGGCAAGACGGTGTGGAACCTGGCCCAGTATGCTTTTCTGGAACCGGCGCAATCCCCTGCCACGGTAAACCCGAGCTTGTGGCGCATCGCTCAGTTGAACAACATCGCCGGGCTGTTCAAGGTCACCGAGGGCATCTACCAGCTTCGCGGTCTGGACCTGGCCAACATGACCATCGTCGAAGGGAAGGACGGGCTGATTGTGCTTGACCCGCTGCTTGCCGTGGAGACTGCCAAGGCGGGCCTCGAACTGTACTTCAAGCACCGCCCGCGCAAGCCGGTGACCACGGTGATCTACACCCACCCGCACGTCGACCATTTCGGCGGCGTGCGCGGGGTGATCAACGAGGCGGACGTCAAGGCTGGCAAAGTCCAGGTCATCGCGCCCGAGGGGTTCTTCGAACATGCCATCGGCGAAAACGTGCTGGCCGGACCGGCCATGAAACGCCGCGCCCAGTACATGTACGGCGCCCCCCTGCCCCGTGGGCCGCGAGGCCAGGTGGATGCCGGACTGGGCAAGGGCGTGCCGGCCAATGCCACTGTCAGCCTCATCGCGCCGACGCTCGAAATCAGCCAACCGCTGCAACGCATGACCCTGAGCGGCGTGGAGGTGGAGTTCCAGCTGACCCCGGGCACCGAGGCGCCGGCGGAAATGAACATTTATTTCCCGGCGCTCAGGGCACTGTGCATGGCCGAGAACGCCACCCATGTGCAGCACAACGTACTGACGCTGCGCGGGGCCCTGGTGCGCGATCCGAAAGTGTGGGCCCATTACCTGGACCAATCGCTGGTGCGCTACGGCGAGCAGGCCGAGGTGGTGTTCGCCCAGCATCACTGGCCCACTTGGGGTGGTGCGGCCATCCGCGACTACCTGGCCGACCAGCGCGATATGTATGCCTTCATCGACAGCCAGACCTTGCGCCTGATCAATCAGGGCCAGACCCCCATGGAAATTGCCCAGACCCTGGCCAGCCTGCCGCCGCGCCTGGCAAGCAAATGGTACAGCCGCGACTACTACGGCTCGCTTAGCCATAACGTCAGGGCCGTCTATCAACGCTACATGGGGTTCTACGACGGCAACCCGGCCAACCTCGACCCATTGCCACCGCAAGCGGCCGGCAAGCGTTACGTGGCGGCGATGGGGGGTGCCGATCAGGTGCTGACCCAGGCCCGCCAGGCCTTCGCCGAGGGCGACTATCGCTGGGTGGCGCAATTGGCCAACCACCTGGTATTCGCCGAGCCAGACAACACCGAGGCCCGCGAACTGCAGGCCGACGCGCTGGAGCAACTGGGTTACCAGAGTGAGAACGCCACCTGGCGCAATGCCTACCTCAGTGGCGCGCAGGAATTGCGCTCAGGCGTTGCCGCCGGTGCGGGTAGCGGCGGCAACGCCGATGACATGGTGCGGGCCCTGACACCCAGCCTGTTTTTCGACTACCTGGGTGTTCGGGTGAATGCCTACAACGCTGCCGATAGCAACCTGACCATCAACTGGCGGTTTTCCGACCTGGACGAAGACTACGCCCTCACCCTGCGCAACGGCGTCCTCACCCACCGCGACCTGGCGCGCCACGCCAAGGCCGATGTAGAGGTCATCATGCGCAAACAGACACTGGACAGCATTGCCTTGAAGCAGACAGGCTTTCTCAAGGAAGCCACAGCAGGGGCAATCGAAATCAAAGGCGAGCGGGTGAAGTTCCTGCAATTCATGGGGGGGCTGGAAGAGGCTGATTCGCGCTTCAATATCGTCACGCCCTGAGCGGCAGCGGGCGGCGCCGGCACTGTGCTCAGCCGCCCTTCGCCAACCGGCACAAGCCTGCCAGTGCCATCAGCCACACCACGCTGCCCAGTGCCAGCACTCCCCAGGGCGCAGGCTGACCGCGTTCGGCCTGCAACATCGCCAGGCCCCGCTCGTAACGCCGTCCCTGGCGAGTCAGCAGCGCCAGCGCGGCCACGCCCGCCAATGTCAGCACGTACACATCGCCCTGACGACAGGCCAACCCCGCCACCACCACCAGCGCCAGCACAGTGCGCCGCCAGGCCAACTCGGTGCGTTCTGCCTGCAGGCCCGGATCACCCATGCCAGCGTGGCCACAGGACGAGACCTGCCAGCAGTACAGCGACCAGGCAGCCCAGCGCCAACAAGGGCACCAGTGCCGGCAACGGCAACGGACGTCGCCGACGCAATGCCCGCTCTACCCGCAGCCAGCGCAGGCAGGCGCCAGCGCTCAGCAATGCACTCAGCAGCATCAGGCCAGCGACCAGCCACAGCCGCAGGGGTGTCTCGAGGACGTGGCCGGCGAAAGTTTCGATGGCGATTGCGCCACCCAGCAGCGCCAGCGCGGTCCGGACCCAGGCCAGGAAGGTACGTTCGTTGGCCAGCGTGAAGCGCGGATCAGGCGCCTCACCCTGCCCCAACAGCCGCCGCGACCAGTCAGGCCGTGGTTCAGGCACGCCCATCAGCGCACACCAAAGCTGCGCAGGGCGCCGGGCGAGAAGTACGAAAGGCTGGTGCGCACATTGAAGGCAAAGGGCCGACGCTGCTCGTTGATCAAGCCCGATGCATGGTAGCGGCCGCTCTTGAGGTCGTAGGTGATCTCCATGGCGTTGACCGCCACCTGGCCGCTGGGGTGAAAGAAACCATGGGCCTGTGAGGTGCGCCACAGCTCGCCACGCGCGTCGTAGCTGTCTGTTTCGAGAATGGCCCAGGTGTCTTCATCCAGGTAGAACCGGCGCTTGGCATAGATATGCTGCGCCCCGGGCTTCAACGTCGCCTCCACGACCCACACCCGGTGCAGTTCGTAGCGGGTCGGTGCCGGGTCGATGTGGCCTGGCTTGATCAGGTCCACATAGCGCAGCTCGGGCGATGCCAGGCGGTAACAGTTGTAGGGCACGTGCAGCGCCTGCTTGCCCAGCAGCTTCCAGTCATACCGGTCAGGCGCGCCATTGAACATGTCGCGACTGTCGGCGGTCCGCAGGCCGGCGGTGCCAGGGCCAGTGGTGTCATAGGCGATGTTCGGCGCCCGTCGTACCCGCCGCTGGCTGGCGCTGTACACCCAGGACAAACGCGGTTCGGCGACCTGGTCCAGTGTCTCATGCACCACCATCGCATCGCCGGCAAGCCGCGAGGGCGCCGTCATGCGGTAGGTGAAGTAATAAAGTACATTGCCCGCCCCCAGGTTGGCCAAACCTTCGGGCCGGGCCACTTCCTGACGCGCGCTCATCAGCACGAAGCGGCCATTCTTCAGCGGCGTGACGCTGTCGGAGCTCAGGCTGTAACTCACGTTGCGATGCCGGGTCAGGTGGTTCCAGATCACCTCCAGGCCGTTGGTTGGCTGCGCAAAGGCGATGACGCCAGTGAAACCGCGCACACCGTTGCCCTGGTCATCCAGCTGCGCCTGCTCGGCGTTGCGGGCGGCCGATGCCGCGACCGCGTCGGGTACCGCAACACTGCGGTGGGTGGGATACACCGGCAAGCTCAGGCTGGCTGGGAAGCGTTTGAGCAAGGCCACCTGGCCGTCGGTAAGCTGACCTCGGTACTGCCGGTAGTTGGCGGCCGTGATCCGGTACAGAGGCTGCTCATCGGCAAACGGGTCCAGCGGCGTGCCGTTGTCGCCCAGGCGTTGCTGGGCTGTACTCAACCCACCTTGCCAGGCCGGTATGCGCCCGTCGGGGCTGGCAGCACGCTCGGCTCCCACCGGGGTCAGGTTGTCGGGCAGGCCGGCTGCTGCCAGCGTGCCACTCGCCCAGAACAGGCCAATCATCACCATGCGCATTTTCATTGTCATGCCCTCAGAAAGTGACGCCCAGGCTCAGCGAGATGAAGTCCCGGTCGCCGCGGGTGCCATAGTCGCCGTCGATAAAGTCGGTGTACGACACACTCAGGCTGTAGGTGCTGGCGAGCGTCGCATCCAACCCGACACTGATGGCCCTGGAGCCTTCGCTGAACGCCGACCCCTCCACCGGGCCGGTGCCGTGCACGTCATGTGCCCAGGACAGGTTCGGCCGCAGGTCGAAACCGGCAATCACGTTGGGGTAGGCCCAGGTGGCACGCAGCCGGTAGCCCCAGGAAAACGGGGTCATGAAGCCTTCGTCGTTGCAATGCTCAGGGGTTTTGGAAATGGCCACGCACACGCTGTTGTCCGCCAGTTCGCCGCTGTTGAACGTGCCCGAGCGCCCGTAACGGGGGCCATAGGCGCCCTCCAGACCGCCCACGTAGGTGGCGCCAGCCTCGCCTATCAACAGCAACTGGTTGGCCCCCATCACCTGGCTGAAAGCGTGAACAGCGGTTATCTGCAACTGGGTCATCTCTTTACGGCGGTAGCCGTCGAACAGCGTACTGGCGCTGTCTGGCCGCAGGCCGTCACCCAGCAAGGGCGAGCGGCCATCGACGTTCAACAACGACTGGATGATATCGGTACCGTTGAGCTGCATGGGCATGTTCGGCCGGTAGCTCAGCTCCCCCTGCAGCGCCGTGCCGGTGCGCAGGGTGGTGGAGAACGAAAGGCCGTAGAGGCGAATGTCCTCGGGGTATTGCACCCGGTACTGCGAGGTGCCCAGGCGTAGCGCGCCGACCAGCGACTGGCCTGCGCTGGAACCCAGAAAAGCGGCACAGTCTGCAAGCCCGATAGCGAGGTTGGCGCACAACTGCGGGGCGAAACGGCGGTTGTCGAAATACGGGCTGCTGACCGTACCCAGGTAAGGCGTGCGGCTGTGGTAGTTCGCCGCGTAAGCGCCAAACTCGGTGTCCAGCGCCGCCACGTACCAGCGCAGCGAAACGCCCCACTGCCCGCTGTTGCGGGCATCCTGGTCGCTGCCGCGAGGTATGCGCACGCCTTCGCTGGTGAGGTTCACACCGAACGGCGCAAGCCCCGCCACGGCTGTGGGGTTGCCGAGCAATTTGGCGCCCACGTCGAGGCCATCGCACCCATCGGGCAAAAAGTCGTTGTTCGAAAAGAACGTGCCACAGTTGTCGAGCTGGGTCTGTTCCCAGTCCAGCTGATAGAAACCGTCGACCGACAGCGCTTCGGTGAGGTTCTGGGTGAAGTAGAACAGGTTCACCGGCACCAGCGCGTCCTTCACTTCCGAGCCGGGGCGGCGCAAGGCCGCCAGGTTGAAGGGGTTGATGACGTTCAGTCCGCCCTGGATGAAGGTGCTCTCACCCCAGTTGACCACCTGCTTGCCCAGCCTGAGCGAACCCGGTTGGCCGTCGATGTCGTACAGGTAGTAACCGAAGGCATCGAGCAGCTGGCTACCTGCGGTCTTGGCTGAGCGCTTGCGGTTGTTGTCCTCGACCTGCTTGAAGCGCTGATCGTGATCACGCAGGGCCGTGTCGTACCAGTAGGTACCGCGCAGGAACACCCCCAGGTTGTCGTGCTTGAGCTCCAGGTCATGGGTGCCTTTGAACACCGCTGAAAACACATCGCCAGAGGCAAAGTTCAGGCGGCCGTCATCGCTGTTGGCGCTGTTGTGCAGGGCCGGGTCAGGGTTGGCAGTCGCAATGCTGCTACCAAAGGAAAGCGCCGAGTCGAATTGCCCCTCAAGTTCACCCCAGTGAAACTGAGCGGCACCGGCAGACGCAGAAAAAAGTACTGATGAGGCAAGTACCGACAACGGTCCCGAGCGACCGGAAATACGAGATGCCATCACTCTTAACCTCTTATTGTGTTTATTAGAGAGTGAATTGCGAGTTAATGCTTAAGTACGGCGCAAAGGCCTGCAGGCAAGGGCTTGGGTAATTATTCGAACGTTTCTGTTATCCTCGTTTTGCTGCTTACCGATACTAAGTAGGCCACCGGGGCTGAACAAATAGCGTCTCCCGATGGTTGCCATATCACTTCGGCATAGCCTGAGAACCACAATGACTTTGAAACAGCTGCGTTATTTGATCGCCATTGTCGAAGCCGGCAGTTTTTCCAATGCCGCACGCCAGGCGTTCATCGCCCAACCGGCCTTGAGCCGACAGATAGGCCTGCTGGAGAGCGAACTGGAAATGCAACTGCTGGCGCGCCAGCATGACGGTATCGAACTGACCGATGCCGGGCGGCAGTTGTACGAAGTGGCCCGATCGGTCGTGCAGCAGCTCGATTCGGTGAAAGACGAGCTGAAATCCAGCCGCGGCAACCCCAAGGGGCACGTGGCCATCTCGATTCCCGCCACTGCCTCGGCACTGTTGTTGCCGGCCATCATTACCCAGGCCCAGGCACGCTTCCCGGGGATCAAGCTCACCGTTTGGGATGGCCTGAGCCGCGAAGGTGGCCAGGCGATCGAGCTGGGCAAGGTGGATTTCGGCGTGGTGCCCAACGCCGAAGAACTTGTCCATGTGGTCGCCGAGCCCGTGTTTTCCGAAGACCTGTATTGGGTCGGCCTGCCTGGGCACGGCCCTGACGAGTCGCCCATCACCTTGGCTGAAGCCGCAGCGAGCCGCCTGGTAATGCCACCCCGTAGCCTGCACTTGCGCAGGCGCATCGAGCAGGCTGCCATGGAAACCGGTGTGACACTGGACTCCAGCTACGAACAGCAGTCGGCCCCCGGTATCACCAGCCTGGTCCGTGCTGGCCTGGCGGCCACCATCAGCAACTGGCCGCCGCTGCTGGATCTGGCCGCGCCTGCCAGCGCGCGGCTGATAGTGGAACCGCGCATCACCCGCACCATCGCCTTGGCCCACTCGCAGCACAAGCCGCTGTCGTTCGCCGCCGCCTGCATGCGCGACCTGGTGCGCGCACTGCTGGTGGATGCGGTGCGCAGCGAGCGCTGGAAAGGAACCTTGATCGAGCGCGAGGCCCTGGCGGAGCAGAGCCTCTGAGCGCAGTGAACATCACGCTTGGGCAGGCGCAGCCGTGCCCACCTGCACCAGACGTTGCCGGGTTTTCTGCGGGTCCATCCAGGCCAGCCCGATCAGCCCGGCAATCACCAGCACCGCGCCGCACACCAGAAAACCCTGGCCAAACCCTGCCGTGTGCCCGGCCCCGGCGCCCTGCACCAGCAAACCGGTGACCACCGGTGCCGACAGCCCGGCCAACGAGGCGATACCGTTGCCGATCGCCAGAATGCCGCCGCGCTGCCCGCTGGGCGTGAACTCCGCCAGCATGGCAGGCCCCACGGAGTACATCACCAGCGCCAGCCCACCGCTGAACGTGAGGCTGACGATCCGCTCGACGTTGCTCAGACCGGGCAGAAACAATGCCGCCGACAGCAGCCCGCTGGCGATCAGGCACACGGAAACGAACGCACCGCGCGACCAGCGTGTGGCCAACCCGGCACGCATCATTCGCTGGGACAGCCAGGCCATGAACAGGCTCAGCGGCGTGGTAACCACCACGAACAGGACGAACACCTGGCCGGTCATGATCGGGTCGATACCCAGCCCGGTTTCCAGGTAGCTCGGTACCCAGGTCAGGGTCAATGCCAGGGACCAATTGGCGGCGAAGTGGCACAAGTAGTTGCCCAATACCGTGCGGTCACCGAGCAGTCGACGATAGGGAACAGGGGCCTGCCCTTCTTCAAGCTGGCCCGGGCGAATGCGGTCGAGGTTGCCCTCGCTGCCAAGCCGCCACCACAGCACGCACCACACCGCGCCGATCACCGCCAGCACGATGAAGTTCATGCGCCAGCCGTAGTGCACACTGATCCATGGGATCATGGCACCCGCTACCAGCAGCCCCAGCGCACTGCCGGTATGCAACAGCGCCACGGGAAGGTTGCGACGGTCATTGGGGAACCACTTGTACAAGGCATGTGTAGCCACCGGTGAGGCCGGTCCCTCGCCAATACCCAGCAGCACCCGGCAGGCGACGATCGCCCACAGCGAGCTGACGAACAACATGGGCAACTGGATAAGCGCCCAGAACGCGCCCATGCCCAGCAGCAGGGTGCGGGTTGGCCGGCGATTGGCCATGAAGCCGCCTATCACCGCCGAGATGGCGAAGAACCAGTGCAGTGCGCCCCCTACCAGGCCGAACTCGGCAGGGGACAAGCCCAGTTCCCTGGACATCGGCACCGCCACCAGGCCGATGACCACCTTGTCCAGGAAGTTCACCAGCATCAACAGCGCCAGCAGTACCGCAATCATCCAGGCCGTGCCTGCACGTGCGGGGGTGTCAGTATGAGTCATGATGATCTCTCGTTATTGTTCTTGTCTGGAGAACCCGGCCACCACGGGCCGGGCATACCGCGTCATTGCTCAGGCATGAGCACGCCCTTGGCGATGGTGTTGCGCTGGATCTCGCTGGTTCCGGTGAGAATGCGCATCATACGTGTCGCACGGAATATCCACTCCACCGGGTTGCCACGCAGCAGCCCGGCACCGCCGTGTATCTGCACGGCGCGATCGGCGATGCGGAAGGCCGTCTCCGAAACGAACAGCTTGCACATCGGGGCCTGGGTGCGGATATTGCCGCCGGCGTCATTCACCGCTGCCGTGGCGTAGACCATGCTGCGTGCAGCATGCAGCTCGGTGGCCATGTCGGCGATCATATGGTTGATCGACTGGAACATGGCGATAGGCTGGCCGAACTGCTTGCGCGTGCGGGCATAGTCGATCGAGAGGTTCAGTGCCAGGCCGGCCAGCCCCAGCAAGGTGGGGCAATGCAGCAGGCGGTTGAGGGTGATACGCCCCATCGCCAGCTTGAAACCCTGCCCCTGCTCACCAATGCGATTGGCCGCCGGCACCCGAACGTCATCAAGCATGATGTCGCCATGCGCACCACCGCCGGACATGACCGAATAATCACTTTCAACCCTTACCCCCGGCGCGCTCAGGTCGACGAAGAATGCCGAAATCCCTTGGGCACCGCGTCCAGGATCCGTCACTGCAAGCAGCACCGCAATGTCGGCATAGGGCGCACCCGAAATGTAACGCTTGGCGCCGTTCAGCACATAGTGTTCACCTTCCCGCCGTGCGGAGGTCTTGATCGCCGTTGCATCAGAGCCGGCTTCGCTTTCAGTCAGGGCGAAGCACACGGCCTTTTCGGCACGGCACACCGGCTGCAGGAACGCCTCGATCTGGGTCGGGCTCGCCACCTTGAACAGATGGCCGATACGGGGCGGCCCGGAAAGCTCGCCGAGAATATGCGGCGCCAGCATCGAGCCGGTGAGCACCGTGGCTTCCTTGACCGCACACAGGTCTGACACGCTCAACCCGGCGCCACCTATCGCCTCGGGCAGCATGATGTTGTAGAAGCCCTGCTCGCACGAGCGCTGCCATACCTGCTGCAGCACCGCCCGCGGGTGCGGCTCTGCCCAACTGAGACCGGCTTGCTGTTCCAGGGGCAGGATTTCGTTGCGAACGAAGCCACTGATGGCCTCGATGATCTGCTGGGCCTTTTCGCTTGGCTGATACATGGTCGTTCCTCGTGTCAGATACGGCGTTCGCTGTTTTGCCAGTAGGCGTCACGGATCAACCGGCGCACCACCTTGCCGTTGGGGTTTTTCGGCAGCTCGCTGACGAAGTCCACGGCACGTGGTTTCTTGAAACCGGCCAGGGCCTGGGCGCAATGTTCGATGACGTCCTGCTCCTGCAGCGCCATGCCCGGCTTGAGCACGATCACCGCCCGCACCGCTTCGCCCCACTGCTCGTCAGGCACCCCCACCACCGCCGCCTCGAACACCTGCGGCATGCTGTAGAGCACCTGCTCGACCTCGCTGGGGTAAATGTTGAAACCACCGGAAATGATCATTTCTTTCTTGCGGTCGACGATGAACACATACCCCTGCTCATCCACCGTGGCCAGGTCGCCAGTCAGGTAGTAGCCGTCGCGCATCACCTCGGCGGTGAGGTGGGGTGCGCGCCAGTAGCCCTGCATGATGTCCGGGCCCTTGACTACGATTTCGCCCACCTCTCCCGGCTGGACGTCCTGGAAGTGGTCGTTCACCACGCGCAGGTCGGTTTCGAAGTAGCAACGCCCGCATGAGGCCAGGCGCCGGTAGTCGCCGCCCTCGCACAAATGGTCCTGTTCGGTCAGGACGGTTACCAGCGAGCAGGTCTCGCCAGCACCGTAACCCTGGGCCAGGATCGGCCCGAAGACCTCGATGGCCCGCTTCACCAGCGCTGGTGCCATCGGCGCGGCACCGTACATCACCAGGCGCAAGCTGCTCAGGTCGTAGCGCTCGACATCGGGGAAGTTGACCAGGCGATTGATCATGGCAGGCACCAGGAACAAGCGGGTTACGCCTTCGCGCTGGATGGTCTCGAGCAACAGCTGGTCGTCGTAGCGCTCCAGCAGCAGGTTGCAGGCACCGACCGCCAGCAGTGGCATCAGCTGCATGCCGCTGGCATGGGTGATAGGCCCGACGTGAGCCATGACATCGCCCGGGGCGGCGCGACGGGTAGGGCTGGCGAGGCTCTTGCGGATAAGCGCCTTGCGGTTGCCCACGCTGAGCATCGCAGCCTTGAGCACACCAGAGCTGCCAGAGGTGTAATGCAAAACGGCGAGGGCGTCGTCAGGCAGGTCGCAGCTGATTGGCTGGCTACTGCCTTGGGCCAGCAGTGCGGCATAGGTGATGTCACCGCCCCGCTCACCCAAGGTCACGATCAAGCGTAACGCAGGTACCTCCTGCCTGCGGGCCAGCAACGCCTGGGCGAGTTGCGCATCGGCGATCAGCGCGACACTGCAGGCGTCGTTGAGCACCTGAATCACTTCATCCGGTGCCAGGCGCGCATTGACCGGTACCTTGACCAGGCCGGCCTTGTAGAAAGCCACCTCTGCTTCCACCAGTTCGGCGCGGTTGGGCGCCAGGATGGCGACATGCTCGCCCGTGGCGATGCCCTGTGCCAGCAAGGCCGAGGCCAGCTGGTTGGCCCGTTGTTCGAGCTGAGCGAAGGTCAGCCGGGTGTGGCGGTCGATCACCGCCAGACGTTCAGGCCAGTATCTGGCACTTCGACTGGATAGGGTTCCAAGGTTCACGTTGTTGTTCTCGTCGACGGTTAAGACCCGATCGATGCTAAACAGCGTGAAGCCGGGGCAAGTAATACCAGTTGCGTATGCACGCCATAACAGATTGCGCTGGCACTGATAGGTTGACGCCCTGAGGCAAGGATGACACATCGCTTGCATATGACACTTTGTGTCATTATGATCAACGCCGTGTCCTGGCGTCGCCTCCACGCCGATCAGCCATTCCTAGTCTCAACCCCCTGCAGGTACCGCCTATGACGACCACCATGCACACCCCCAAGGACCAGCTTGTCAAACTCGCCCAGCAACAGATGCTGACGGCGCTGACCGACAACACCTACACCGTGCGACAAAAACTCGCCCTCACCTGCCGTATCCTGTTCGACGGCGGCCACGACTCTGGCCTGGCCGGGCAGATCACTGCGCGTGCGCAGGAGCCTGGCACCTACTACACCCAACAACTGGGGCTTGGCTTCGACGAAATCGCCGCTTCCAACCTGCTGGTGGTGGACGAAGACCTGACGGTGCTGCAAGGCCATGGCATGGCCAACCCGGCCAACCGCTTCCACAGCTGGCTGTACCGCGCCCGCCCCGACGTCAACTGCATCATCCACACCCACCCGCTGCACAGCGCCGCCTTGTCGATGCTGGAAGTTCCGCTGGCCATCTCGCACATGGACCTGTGCCCCCTGTTCGACGACTGTGCATTCCTCAAGGAATGGCCCGGTGTACCGGTGGGCAACGAAGAAGGCGAAATCATCGCGAACGCGATTGGCGACAAGCGCGCAATCCTGCTTTCCCATCATGGCCTGCTGATCGCTGGGCGTTCGATCGAGGAAGCCTGCGTGCTCGCTCTGCTGTTCGAGCGCGCAGCAAAGATGCAACTGCTGGCCATGGGCGCCGGTGACATCCGCCCCATCCCCGAAGCACTGGGCAAAGAGGCCCACGACTGGATTTCCACCCCCAAACGTCACGGTGCTGCCTTCAGCTACTACGCGCGCCGTGCCTTGCGTGCCCATGGCGACTGCCTGGGCTGATCGAAGCTGTACTCTTTCCTCAACAACGGCAAAGGTGCCTGGTCATGTCTACACCTGTAATTCGCGGCGTTATCGGCTACACCATCACTCCCTTCACGGCAGACGGCACACTCGACCTGGATGCCTTGGGCACGTCCATCGATAGCCTGATTGCAGGCGGCGTGCACGCCATCGCGCCGCTGGGCAGCACCGGCGAAGGGGCTTACCTGTCCGACAGCGAATGGGAAACCGTGGTGCGCTTCAGCCAGGCACGCATTGCCGGGCGCGTACCCAGCGTGGTCAGCGTCTCCGACCTGACCACCGCCCGCACCGTGCAGCGTGCCCGCCTGGCACAGGCCTGCGGTGCTACGGCGGTGATGGTGCTGCCCATCTCTTACTGGAAGCTCACCGAAGCCGAAGTGGTCGCCCACTACAAGGCGGTCGGCGCCGCCATCGACATTCCGATCATGCTCTACAACAACCCGGGCACCAGCGGCACCGACCTGTCGGTGGAGCTGATCCTGCGTATCCTCGGCGAGGTGCCCAATGTGACCATGGTCAAGGAAAGCACCGGTGACATCCAGCGCATGCACCGCCTGTTCACGGCTACAGATGGGCAGGTGGCGTTCTACAACGGTTGCAACCCGCTGACCCTGGAAGCCTTGGTGGCCGGCGCCACGGGCTGGTGTACCGCCGCGCCCAACCTGATCCCGGCACTCAACCTGGCGCTGTGGGACGCCGTACAACAAGGCGATCTGGCCGAAGCCCGTGCGTTGTTCTACCGCCAGTACGAGCTGCTGGAGTACATCACCCGCCGTGGCCTGCCGACCACCATCAAGGCCGGCCTGAAAATGCTCGGCCAGGATGTCGGCGCCCCACGCCTGCCCCTGCAGCCGCTGGATGCGCAAGGCAGCAACCACCTGAAAAGCCTGCTGGTGGCGCTGACCAACTGACGCCCAAACCTGCCCGGCAGCCTGTCGCTGTCGGGCAGCCTTTTTCTTCAGGAACAGCCTTGGGCTGCGAAAGGGCCAATGACGCTGCAGTCGGATTACCCCTTCGCCGCACAAAACTGCTCCTCATCTGACCATTACCAGAGGCAACCATGGACGCGCCTGCTCAAAGCTCTGCAACCCCGCTCAGGCTGACAGACATCCTTCACCCGGTGATTGCCGGACTCGTTTCGGTGATCGTCAACTACGGCGGCACGTTCATCCTGGTGTTCCAGGCGGCCAAAGTGGCCGGGCTGAGCCCGGAGCTGACGTCATCGTGGGTCTGGGCGGTGTCGATCGGCGTCGGCCTCAGCGGCCTGGCATTGTCCTGGTACAGCCGCGAGCCGGTCATCACAGCCTGGTCCACGCCAGCCGCCGCGTTCTTGGTCACCGCCCTGGCCAGCGTGCCCTACAGCGAGGCCATAGGTGCCTACCTGCTGTCGGCCGCCGGCTTCGTGGTGCTGGGGCTGAGCGGGTGCTTCGAGCGGCTGGTGCGCGTAGTGCCCGGCGGCATTGCCGCCGGCCTGCTGGCCGGCATCCTGCTGCAGTTCGGCATCGGTGCCTTTGCCAGCCTGTCGGTCGACCCCAGCCTCGCCGGGTTGCTGATTGCAGCGTATGTGGCTTTCAAACGCTTCACCGCCCGTTACGCCGTGGTCGCCATACTGCTGCTGGGCCTGGGGTACCTGTTGCTGCAGGGGCAAGTAGGCCTGACCACGTTGCGGCTGGAATTTGCCTCCCCGGTTTTCACAGCGCCCACCTTCTCCCTGAACGCGGCCCTCAGCGTGGCCCTGCCCTTGTTCCTGATCACCCTCACCGGCCAGTACATGCCCGGCATGCTGGTGCTGCGCAACGATGGATTCAAGACCAGCGCCAACCCGATTGTCGCCGTCACCGGCATGGGCTCGTTGCTGATGGCGCCCTTCGGTTCACACGCGTTCAACATCGCGGCCATCACCGCGGCCATCTGCACCGGCAAGGAAGCCCATGAAAACCCGGACAAGCGCTGGGTGGCGGGTATCGCCGCCGGTGTCTGTTACATCCTCGTCGGGGTGTTCGGGGTCACGCTGGCGAGTGTCTTCATGGCCCTGCCGGGCACCTTTATCACCACCCTGGCGGGCCTTGCCCTGCTGGGCACCATCGGCGCCAGCCTGGCCAGCGCCCTGGCCGATGCCCGTTCACGCGAGTCAGCACTGATCACCTTCCTGGCGGCGGCGGCCAACATCAGCCTGTTGGGTATTGGCGGGGCTTTCTGGGGCCTGGTCATTGGTCTGCTGGCCCACGTTGTCCTGAACGGTCGCCTGCCCGGTTTGCGCGGCGCCTCCCGCTAAGCGAGCTTTCCACCACCTTGCCGTGCGCCAGGGGCGCACGCTGTTCAACAGGTATCGACATGCCCCACGCTGGCCCCAAGCTGCTGACCCAAATTGCTGCCGTGCACTTCGTCAGCCATGTGCACATCATGCTGATCCCGGCGCTACTGCCCGTGCTGCCCGGCCTGCTGGGCGTAGGCTTCGTAGAGCTGGGCGTAGCCCTGGCGGTGTTCAACATCGTCTCCGCGCTGGTACAGGCCCCGCTGGGTTATGCCGTCGACCACTATGGCGCACGTAAAGTGCTCAAGGCCGGGCTGTTGCTGGGCAGCCTCAGTTTCGTGCTACTGGCGGCCAGCCCCGGGTATGCGGTATTGCTGGTGGCGATGGCCATGGCTGGCCTGGCCAATGGTGTGTACCACCCGGCCGACTATGCGCTGCTGGCCAACGGCATCGAGCCCGCACGCCTGGGGCGGTCGTTCTCTATACATACCTTTGCCGGTTTCCTCGGTTCGGCCGTTACCCCAGCCGTATTTCTCGGCATCGCCGCGGCGCTCGGCACGCGGGCAGCCCTGGCGGCGGGCGCCGTATTCGGGGTAGCCGCGCTACTGCTGATATCGATACCAGGCAGTGGCGTTTACCGGGTCGCCAGGCCTGCCAACAAACAAGATACAGGCCCGACCGCAGCAACAGGCCGCGTACGTTTGTTCACCCCCATGATCGGCGTGCTGACGGTGCTGTTCATCCTGCTCAACCTGAGCACCAGTGCCATCGAGAAGTTCTCCGTAGCCGCCCTGGTCCAGGGCCAAGGCCTGACACTGGCCTGGGCCAACGCCGCGCTCACCGCTTTCCTGCTGAGCAGCGCAGCCGGCGTGCTGTGCGGAGGCGCTTTGGCCGACCGTACCCGGCGCCATGGCCTGGTGGCGGCACTGGCCTTCGCGCTGGCGGCTGCGCTGACTGCACTGGTGGCGCTGGGGCTGCTGCAGGGCTGGGCATTGGTGGTCGTACTGGGTGCCATCGGCTTGCTCACCGGGGTCATCGCCCCATCACGGGACATGCTGGTCAAGGCGGCAGCGCCACCCGGGGCCGAGGGCAAAACCTTCGGCCTGGTGTCGACCGGGTTCAACGTCGGCGGTGCCATCGGGCCGGTGGCGTTCGGCTGGATGCTCGATCAGCGCCTGCCCAACGGGATTTTCGTCGCATCGGTGGTGTTCATGCTGCTGACGGTGCTGCTGACCCTGGCACAGGAGATGTATTCAGCCAGAAGGCGCGCGACTGAACAGCTGGCGCGCGCCCTGTAGGCCCGGTACAACATTGCCAGGCCAGGATCAGTCATTCATTGCGCCGGGTTGGCATGCACCACGCGCCCGCCTGCCCCCGGCCGATTGACGAACAGCACATCAAGCACACTGTTGCGCAAGCCCTTCAGGGCGTTCCAGTTCGCTGACGCATGCACGTATCTGTCGCGCAGCAGCCGCTGTTCTTCCTCGCTCAACCCCACCTGGCCAGTTTCCCCCAAGGCGAACGCATGCAATTTGCGGCTAATGCCCGACAACTCATCCGGCAGCCGATGCTCAGCCTGCGCCCCCAACGGCGCAAACGGCACGCCAGCGCGCACCGCCAACGCCCGCATCACGCTCAAGTACACCCGGGACAAGTGCCCCGCCACGTGCCGCTCCCGGTACACCGCCGCATAGACCTGCTTTTGCGCCTCGTCCCGCCGCCCACCGGCAATCGGCTCCTCCCAGGTCATCACGCGCGGCCTGGGTTCGCCCATATCGGCAAACGCCGAAGCCAGCAAGGCACTCACCTTGGCATGTACGCGGCACTGCTCGACACGCGTGCCTACAGGCACGCACTGGGACTGCGGCTTGCACAGCAACACCTGCTCCAGAAGGGTCTCCGGGTAACCACCCCCAATATTCGAGTGCACGCCCGGCAGCACGATGTCGTGGCCACTGCGCACCAGCGGGAAGTTATGCCGCCGCTCGTCCTCGGCCACCAGCTGCACCACGTGCCGGGCAATATCCGCACCCAGGCCCAGGCGCAGGCCACCGTGGCGGCCGTCTGCAGGGTCGAAGTCACCCTGTAAGGGCGCAATGATCGCCGCCACGGTGTCGAACAGGCCGATAAAGTTGATTGAGGTTTCGCACGCCACCGACAACAGCCCGCCCGCGCCATCGTGCAGCAGGTTGGCCAGATGCCGCACCGCTGCCGCGCCGCGGCTGAAACCGAAAAGATCGAACTCGACCCCTTCCAGCGTCGCCTGCGGATGCGCCTGGCGCCATGCCCGCAGTTGCTCGGCCATTCCCTGCAACGCCTCGGCAACCCGGGCCTCTGCCCCTGTGCGCCCATGCCCGGTGGCCGAGGCGTAGACATGGTCGGCTTCACCCGCCAGCGTGCCCACGCCTTCCACATAGCGCTTCAAGAACGCCTGCGGCCCGTCGGCACCGGCAGCATCAGCCGGATACAACGCATGCAACAGGGCCACATTGCTCAAGGCGTTGCCATAGCTGCCACCCTTGTCACCCTGCTCACCCTCCGCCGTGGCATTGTGCAGGTTGTTTCCGGTGCCATCGAAGAACACGCCAAAACGCAGGGTGACCGGCGTAAGGTTTGCCGTGCTGGCGCTGCTCATTTTCATCATCGTGTCTCCTGCTTGTCCGAAAAGCACAAGCAGGCGCCAGCACGCCGTCACGGACCATCAGGCAAAGGCCAGCCATGCGTGGGACATTTCTTTGCCCGCAGGCCCGTCTGCAACGATAAATTTACCCGCCGCCATTGGTGGTCGCCCCCCCGGATAGATTAAAGTATCCCCCCTTGCCAAGGCTGCTGCCTCGCGCCGCCTCAGGCCCCCTACCAGGAACCGTCGCCGATGGAACACCGTGAAGCGCTGATCGCGCTGCGCACTTTTCTTTCTACCCAGATCCTAGGCCAGGAGAAACTGGTCGAACGGCTGTTGATCGTGCTGCTGGCCGACGGCCACATGCTGGTCGAAGGGGCACCGGGCCTGGCCAAGACCAAAGCCATCAAAGAACTCGCAGAAGGCATCGAAGCGCAGTTCCATCGCATCCAGTTCACCCCCGACCTGCTCCCGGCCGACATCACCGGCACGGAGATTTACCGCCCGGAAACCGGCAGCTTCGTGTTCCAGCAGGGGCCTATCTTCCATAATCTGGTGCTGGCCGACGAAATCAACCGCGCACCGGCCAAGGTTCAGTCGGCACTGCTCGAAGCCATGGCCGAGCGCCAGGTCAGCGTGGGCCGCAGCACCTACGACCTGTCGCCGCTGTTTCTGGTCATGGCCACGCAGAACCCGATCGAGCAGGAAGGCACCTACCCGCTGCCCGAAGCCCAGCTCGACCGCTTCCTGATGCATGTAAAAATCGGCTTCCCCGACGCCGCCGTAGAGCGGCGCATCCTGGCGCAGGCCCGGGGTGAAGCCCTGGGCGGCGAGACCAAGCCTGAACGCCGGGTCAGCCAACAGGCCATCTTCGCCGCGCGCAAGGAAATCCTTGGCCTGTACATGGCCGACGCAGTGGAGGAATACCTGGTGCAGCTGGTCATGGCCACCCGCACCCCGGCCAAGTTCGACACCGAGCTGGCCGACTGGATCGCCTACGGCGCCAGCCCGCGTGGCTCCATCTCGCTGGACCGCTGCGCGCGTGCCCATGCCTGGCTGGCCGGGCGCGACTTCGTCAGCCCCGAAGACATCCAGGCCGTGCTGTTCGACGTACTGCGCCACCGCATCATCCTCTCGTTCGAGGCCGAGGCGGCAGGGATCGACCAGGACCGCGTGGTCCAGCGCATCCTCGACGTCGTCGCCGTTGCCTGAACCCATGCCCACTGCGCAGCTGGCCGAACACGGCATCCGCATTGGCCTTGCCGAGCTGATCGACATGCGCCACCGCGTGCGCGAAATCCAGCTGTTTTCCAAGCCCGGCCAGCGCAGCCCACTGGTGGGCCTGCACCATTCCAAGCTGCGCGGGCGCGGCGTGGACTTCGACCAGGTGCGCGTTTACCAGGCCGGCGATGATGTGCGCAACATCGACTGGCGTGTCACTGCGCGTACCCAGGAGCCGCACACCAAGCTGTTCCACGAAGAACGCGAGCGGCCGATCTTCATCCTCGTCGAGCAAAGCCAACGGCTTTTCTTCGGCTCAGGGCTGATGTTCAAGTCCGTGCTGGCGGCCCAGGCTGCGGCGCTGTTCGGCTGGGCAGCGCTGGGCCACAACGACCGCATCGGCGGCCTGGTGTTCGGCGACAACGAACACCACGAAATCAAGCCCCGACGCAGCAAGCAAAGCCTGCTGCAACTGCTCAACCGCTTGGCAAAGGTCAACCAGTCACTGCACACCGAAGCCATACCCGGGGCCGACAGCCTCGGCCTGGCCCTGCGCCGCGCCCGCGAAGTGCTGCGCCCCGGCAGCCTGGCCATCGTGATCTGCGATGAACGCTCGCTCAGCGCCCAGGTGGAACAGCACCTGGCCATGCTCTCACGGCATTGCGACCTGCTGTTGCTGCCGGTATCCGACCCGCTCGACCACGCGTTGCCTGCCGCCGGCCTGCTGCGCTTCGCCCAGCGCAGTGCCCAGCTGGAGCTCGATACCCTCGACGCCAACCTGCGCCAGGCCTACCGCCAGCAGGCCGAAGCCCGCATCGAGCGCTGGGAGCTGATGGCGCAAAAGCTGAGGGTGGTGCTGATGCCTCTGAGCACGCAAAGTGAAATGGTCGAACAACTGCGCGAGTACCTGAACGCCCAGCGGCCACGGAGCGCGTCATGAACCCGCTCGACCAGTTGCACCCACTGATCGCCCCGGCACCGGTCAGCCTGTGGCCACCCGCACCAGGCTGGTGGCTGCTGCTGGCCGTCCTGCCACTCCTGGGCTGGGGCCTGTGGCGGCTGCGCCGCTGGCGCCCGGGCAAACGCCGCATCGTGCGCGCCGAACAACCCCTGGACCCGGTGCGCCTGGAGGCCTTGGCCGAGCTGGCCCGCCTGCCACGCCCGTATGACGGCGCCCCGGCCGGCGCCTGGCTGCAACAGATCAACGCCCTGCTCAAGCGCCTGTGCCGCAACCACTACCCAGGCGCCAACAGCCACACCCTCAACGGCCGCGAGTGGCTGGCCTTTCTGGATAACCGCTGCCCGGCCGCCGGCCTGACCCGCTGGATGGTACTGGTAGAAGGCGCCTATAAACCCGAGTGCAAGCTCGACGACAAGGCCATCGCCGGGCTCAGCCAAGCCGTCGAAATCTGGATCCGCAAGCATGTTTGAACTGGCCTGGCCGTGGGTCTTCGCCCTGTTGCCGCTGCCATGGCTGGCGCGCCTGCTGCTGCCCGCTGCCGACAGTGGTGAACCGGTGCTCAAGGTGGGTTTCCTCAACGAGCTGGAAGGCCTGGCCGGGCGCCGCGCAAGGCTCAACCTGCCCACCTGGCGCCAGCAGGCACCGTTCGTCGTCATCTGGCTGTTGCTGCTGTGCGCCGCCGCTCGCCCGCAATGGCTGGGCGAACCGGTGCCGATCGCCGCCAGCGGCCGCGACCTGCTGGTGGCGGTGGACGTGTCCGGGTCGATGGACTTCCCCGACATGCAGTGGCAGAACGAGGACATCAGCCGCCTCGACCTGGTCAAGGCGCTGATGGGCGACTTCCTGCAAGACCGTGAAGGCGACCGCGTGGGCCTGATCCTGTTCGGCAGCCAGGCCTACCTGCAGGCGCCGCTCACCTTTGACCGGCGCACCGTGCGCACCTTCCTCATCGAGGCGCAGATCGGCATCGCAGGCAAGAACACCGCCATCGGCGACGCCATTGGCCTGGCGGTCAAACGCCTGCGCGAACGCCCGGCACAAAGCCGGGTGCTGGTGCTGATCACGGACGGCGCCAACAACGGCGGGCAGATTCACCCGCTGACAGCCGCCCGCCTGGCGGCCCAGGAAGGCGTGCGCATCTACACCATCGGTATCGGCGCCAACCCCGAAGCCAGTGGCACCCCAGGCCTGCTCGGCCTCAACCCGAGCCTGGACCTGGACGAAGCCGCGCTCAAGGAAATTGCCGACATCACCCACGGCGCCTACTTCCGTGCCCATGACGGCGCCGAACTGGACGCTATCGGCGATACCCTCGACCAGCTGGAGCCAGTAGCCCAGCAACCGACCCAGGCGCGCACAGCCCAGGCCCTGTACGCCTGGCCGCTGGCGCTGGCGCTGCTGCTCAGCGTGCTGCTGGTGGTGGCCGTGCAGTGGCCCGACAACCTGTTGCAGCGCCTGCTGCGCAAGCCGCGCTTCCTGCAGCCGCACCCGGAATGGCGCCAGCGCTTGAAGCGCCTGCGTTTAAGGAGACGGCGATGATCGACTTGTGGCCCCAATGGCTGCGCCCGCTCTGGCTGCTGGCGGTTCCCGTGCTCGGCTGGCTGCTGTACAAACTGTGGCACCGGCGCAAGCGCGCCGGGCGCTGGCAGATGATTCTGCCGCCAGCCTTCCACGGTGTACTGCTGGGTGGCGGCAGCGGCAGCACCAGCAAACTGCCGTGGGTGGCGCTGGGCCTTGCCTGGTTACTGGTGATCCTGGCGCTGCTCGGGCCCAGCTGGCAGCGGCTGGAAGAAAGCCGTCAGCGCCCGGCCGACCCGCTGGTGATCCTGCTCGAACTGACCCCGCAAATGCTCGCCGAGGACAGCCCGCCCAACCGCCTGGAACAGGCCCGGCGCAAGATCCTCGACCTGCTTGAACACCGCCGCGACAGCCAGACGGCGCTGGTGGTGTATGCCGGCTCCGCGCACACCCTGGTGCCGCTGTCCGACGACCTGGCCACCACCCGCAATTTGCTCGAGGCCATCGACCCGTCGATCATGCCCAAACCCGGCCAGCGTGCCGACCTGGCCGTGCAAAAAGGCCTGGCGCTCCTGGCCCAGAGCGGCCTCGGCCAAGGCCGCCTGCTGCTGGTAGGCTCAGCGCTCAGCGCCGCCGAGCGCCAGGGCATCACCCAGGCCCTCGGCCGCCAGGGCCCAAGCCTGCTGATGCTGGGCATCGGCAGCCGCGAAGGCGCCCCGGTGCGCCAGGCCAATGGCGAATACCTTAAAGACGACCAGGGCGGCATCCTCTTGCCTCGCCTGGACAGCGCCAGCCTGAAGGGTTTTATCAGCGGCACGGGCGGGCGCTACCGGCACGCCCGCATCGACGACCTCGACCTGCGTGGCCTGGGCCTGTTCGACAACCCGCGGAGCGGGCGCAATGACGGCCAGACCCTGCAACTGGACAGCTGGGCCGACCAAGGTTACTGGCTGCTGATTCCGTTGTTGCTGCTGGCCGCCTGCGCCGGCCGGCGCGGCTGGCTGTTCTGCCTGCCGCTACTGCTGGCCTTGCCGCAGCCTGGCCAGGCTTTCGAGCTCAACGACCTGTGGCTGCGCCCCGACCAGCAAGGCCAGAAGCTGCTGGAGCAAAACCGCCCGGCCAGCGCTGCGCGTCACTTCCAGAACCCGCAATGGCGCGGCATGGCCCTGTACCAGGCCGGCGACTATGCCGGTGCCGCCGAGGCATTTTCCCAAGGCGACACTGCAGCAGCCCACTACAATCGAGGCAATGCCCTGGCCCGCAGTGGCGAGCTGGAAGCCGCCCTGGATGCCTACGAGCAAGCCCTGGAGCGTCAGCCCGACCTGCAGGCCGCGCTGGACAACCAGGCGCTGGTGCAGCAACTGCTGCAACAACGTGAAGCCAAGGCCGAGGAACAACCGCCCGGCAGCGATGCCCAAGACACGCCCGGCAGCGAAACCGAAGGCAACAGCAGCTCGGCCAGCAGCCCGGCCCAAGGCACACCCGGCGACGACCAACAGGCCAGCCCCGAACAACCCGGCGAAAGCAGCAGCAACAGCCAGGCCGCCCCCGGCAACCAGGCCGGGAGCGACGACAGTGTCATCCAGCCGCCACAGCGCCCGGTGTCGACCAGCCTCGACGGCGAACAGCGCCAAGCCCTGGAGCAATGGCTGCGGGAAATCCCCGACAACCCGGCAGAGCTGCTGCGACGCAAATTCTGGTATGAACAGCAATTGCATCAGGAAAAATCACAATGAGTCGCTTCGGCGTCTTTCTCCTCACCCTGCTGTGGGCCGTGCTGGCCCAGGCCGAACCGCTGCTGCAGGCCAGCGTCGACCGCACCCGCCTGGAAGCTGGCGAAAGCCTGGAACTGACCCTGGAAAGCCAGGACGTCACCCAGTTCGGCAAGCCCGACCTGCGCGCCCTGGAAGGTGACTTCGAAGTGCGCGGCACGCGACAGCTGAACAGCCTGCACACCCTGGACGGCGAAACCCGTGCCAGCACCCGCTGGATCATTACCCTGCTGCCACGGCGCAGCGGTACCCTGCGCATCCCCGAGCTGCGGCTGGGCCAGTCGCACAGCCAGGCCATCGAACTGCAAGTGCTGCAGGCCGATGCCAACCGCCAGGACAACGCTCAGGTATTCATCGAAGCCACCCTCGACAGCCACGACGTCTATGTCCAGGCCCAAGCCGTGCTGACCCTGCGCATCTACCACTCGGTAGCGCTGTACGACGACAGCAGCCTCAGCTCCCTGCAACTGGAGAACGCCAAGGTCGAGCCGTTGGGCGAGTCGCGCACGTATGAAAAGGAAATCAACGGCGTGCGTCATGGCGTGATCGAAACCCGCTATGCGGTGTATGCCCAGCAAAGTGGCACCCTCGACATCCCGTCGCTGACGTTCACCGCCACGGCAGCTGCCAGCAGCGACGAAGCAGCGCAGGCCAATGGCACGGCCCGCGCCGGCCACCAGGTGCAGGTCAGCTCGCTGCCCTTGCGCCTCACGGTACGGCCGATTCCGGCAGCCTGGCCGGCTGGCTTGCCGTGGTTGCCAGCCAGCAGCCTGACCCTGGAAGAGCACTGGAGCCCGGACCCCGGCAGCCAGCAGGTACAGATTGGCGACTCGCTGACGCGCAACATCACCTTGCGTGCCGAAGGCTTGTCCAGCACCCAACTGCCGCCGCTGCCGGCTACGGAGATCATCGGCCTGCGCCGTTACCCTGACCAGCCGCTGCTGCGCAACGAAATCAGCGAACGGGGCATGACCGCCAACCGCGAAGAGCGCGAGGCCCTGGTGCCGACCCACAGCGGCACGCTGGCGTTGCCGGCGCTGGAAGTGGCCTGGTGGAACACCCGCGAAGACCACCTGGAGCACAGCAGCCTGCCGGCGCGCACGCTGAACGTGCTGGACAACCCGGCACTGAGCGCCGACACCCCGGTGGGCGACAACAGCAGCGCCAGCACCCTGCTGTGGCCCTGGCAGCTGTCCACACTGGTGTTTGCCCTGACCACCGTGCTGGGCTTTGCCCTGTGGTGGCGCGCCCGTTCGCGGCCAGCGGTGCTGCGCACGGCGCAGAACGGGCCAAGCCCACGCACCTTGCTGGACGACCTCAAGCGCGCATGCCAGGCCAACGACCCCCAGGCTACGCGCCAGGCGCTGGATGCCTGGGCCCGGCAGCAACCGGAAACCCTGGCCGAGATGGCGGCGCGCTTCGTGCCGTTGTCGGATGCGCTGGATGGTTTGAACGGGGCGTTGTACAGCGAGAGCGGGCAGTATTGGCAGGGGGAGGATTTGTGGCGGGCGATTGGTACCATTCCGCCAGCTGAGCAGGTGTTGCTGCCGGCGGGCGAGAACGGCAGCTTGCCGCCGCTCTATCCCAAGTAAGTGGTTGCCTGTGCGGGCCTCTTCGCGGGCATGCCCGCTCCCACTGACCGCGTACGCCGAGAACCTTGCGCCGTACCTGTGGGAGCGGGCGTGCCCGCGAACACCGGCGCAGCTACCACCGTAAGATATTTCTGAACCTGCAACCCAATGCTTCAGAATCAACCCGCTTAGGAATTACCCTACGCGCGCTGCCGAACTATCGCTGTTGTCGGGGAAACACCTCACGGATAACGTTTCCGGGTCGCTTCGGTGACCGGGTGTGAGAACCCGACAGAGATTTTACGCAGCACCTCTAATGGCGGCCGTACGTGGGCAGGCTTCGGCCTGGCCGAGTCATTGCGTATTTCTCCTCGGTTTCTCACCCCGCGTACGGCTGCCACCCTCGATCCGTGAGAAAGATTCAGGTGGCAGTGCCCTTCTGTTTCAGAGGAATACGCCATGAAGAAGATCGTCCCCGATCCTCCTGCAATCCTGACAGCCCGCCCCTTCTACACCATCAACCAGGACACGCCTTCGGTTGACGCCCTGACCCACACCCTCCAGTTGATGGCCGGCATCGAAGACTCGCTGGACGAATACATCTGCGCCAATGCCGGTGAACCCGGTATCAACATGCTGGTCAACGCAGTGCATCACGTGCAGATGACCAGAGCGCTGGCCGAGTTGCTGCTACACCGGCAGACCGGGGAAATCACCCTGCGCTGATTGCAGCCTTTGTAGGAGCGGCCTTGTGTCGCGATCGGGGTGCGAAGCGCCCCCAGGGTCTTCGCATCACAGCCAAATCGCCGGGCCATGTTGCGGCCCTCTGCGACCGGTCCGGCAAGGCAGCTCCCACAATGAACCGAACCGCAAACCCTTGATGATCGTGCTTAAAACCATTCTGCTTTACGCAGCCGTGAAGCCGACTGAGCGGGCTGCTCTGCGACTGCCTCGGTTGGCCCTGGCTTGGGCGGGAAGGGATCGTTCGGATTCAGAAGCGCGTCGATCATTGGCGTTGCACTGGATGCATCACCTTGTGGACCGCTCAGCAGTGGTTTGAGGCTCCTTTTATCCTGCCTGGATGCCAATTCACTGATCAAAAGCATTTGTTGCTCGTGCAACGCGTAATGCGTTCTCTTGGACTTCGAAATCATACTGTCGACCATTTGCGAACCTAGTGTGTTGTACCGTTCAACCAACTGATCTGTAGTTAGCTGCTGAACTTTCTTCACGGAGACTGGCTTGATCCGCACGGGTCGCCGTGAAAGAGCATTTCTCTCGAACCCATGCCCACTTGGATCCTGCCGATTAACAGGATCATTCGAACAAAAGGCGTAGCTGTTCACCCCACCCTCACCAAACGGGCTGAAGCTGTCCGCCGACAGAAAGCGCATCAGAGCCGGGCTGAATGCACGATACCCGTTGCCCAATAGGTAACTCGTCAACTCAACGGCCAGCCGTTCGCCGTTGAAACCGAGTAGCGTGCTTTTCGATGGCCGCTTGGAGTACCCGTATGCTGTATAGACCTGTGCCAAGGTCGCCATCGCCTAGCCTCATACAAGTGAGCCAGTTGTAGTTTGCTCGAACACAATTTTTCCGCCGCAATCAACGGCGAGACAACTGACAAAAATGCCAGGCAAGCGTGGTCCATGTGGGAGCGGGCGCGCCCGCGAACACCGGCGCAGCCGGTGCCATGCACCGCGTTGGATTCTTCGCGGGCACGCCCGCTCCCACAGGGTCCCTGCTAAATCAGTAAGTGATGCGCAGTTCTATGAGAGATCACCCAGCCCTTCCGGGCTGCGCTGTCGCACAGCAAACAGGATGCGCATGACGTCAGATCTGCACTGACATCGAGATCTAGAAAAGCATTCGCCGACTGATCCGGGTAGGTCAGCCGCCGAATACTTTGCTATGGTTCCCAATGCGCGGGAAAGAGGCCGTAGACCGCACTGGTGTGCTGCTTTGCTCCCGAATGAGAGAGTGGCCCAAATGGCATCGGCGTTAATCCCTGTCGGCACAGCTTGCTGTGACCACGTATAGAAGAGTGAACACTTCGCCGCCATTGACCCCGCGCGCCTGTTTTTTTCGCTAGAAAGAACAGTGGGTTATCTTTTGTTTGATAGAAGCTGGCTTGCCCGCGATCGGGCCGCACAGCGGCCCCACGCTTGGGTTACCATACCGCCCTTTCCCCGCTTGCCCGACTCGACACCAACAGGTCATCCATGCGTCTGTTTCATACCTCCGACTGGCACCTGGGCCAAAGCCTGCACGGCCAGGAACGCGACTTCGAACACGCCTGCTTCCTCGACTGGCTGCTCGGCCAACTGCGCCTGCGCCAGCCGGATGCGCTGCTGATTGCGGGCGACATCTTCGACACCGTCAACCCGCCCGTCAAAGCCCAGGAACGCCTCTACGACTTCATCGTCCAGGCCCACGAGCAACAGCCCAAGCTGGACATCGTGATGATTGCCGGCAACCACGACTCCGGTTCGCGCATCGAGCTGCCGGCCGCACTCATGCGCCGCCTGCGCACCCATGCGTTGGGCCGTGTGCACTGGCTGGACGAGGGCCAGCTGGATGCCGAACGCCTGTTGATTCCGCTGACCAACGGCCGTGGCAAGGTGGCCGCCTGGTGCCTGGCCCTGCCGTTCCTGCGCCCGGCCGAAGTGACCGGCCCGCAGCTGGGTGACGACTACCTGCAAGGCATCACCCAGGTGCATCAGCAACTGATCGCCGCCGCCCTGAAGAAACGCAAGAAAGACCAGGCGCTGATCGCCATCAGCCACGCGCACATGGCCGGTGGCGCGGTATCGGAAGACTCCGAACGCAGCCTGATCATCGGCAACGCCGAGGCGCTGCCGGCCAAGCTGTTCGACAAGGCTATCAGCTACGTCGCCCTGGGCCATCTGCACAAGCCGCAGAAGGTCAACCGCGAAGAGCGCATCCGCTACAGCGGCTCGCCAATCCCGCTGTCGTTCGCCGAAATCAACTACCCGCACCAGGTCCTGGAAGTGGAGTTGGACGGTAACGGCCTGGTCAGCGTCGAGCCACGCCCCGTACCACGCGCCGTGGCCCTGCAACGGGTGGGCCCGGCACCGCTGGGCGAGCTGTTGCAGCAACTGGCCGACCTGCCCGTGGTCGACCTGCTTGAAGACCCCAACCGCCAGCCCTGGCTGGAGGTGCGGGTGTTGCTCGACGAGCCGCAACCCGACCTGCGCCAGCAGATCGAAACCGCGCTTGAAGGCAAGGCGGTACGGCTGATTCGTATCAGCGCCGAGTACGCCGGCCGCAACAACGCCGAAGACGATGACCTGGCCTTTGTCGAACTGGCCCAGATGACCCCGCAAGACCTGTTCAGCCGCGCCTGGGAACAAGCCTACGGCAACCCCGCCGACGATCAGGCGCTGGCCGACTTCGCCCTGCTGTTGCAGGACGTGCAGCAGGAAGAGGAACAGCCATGAAGATTCTCGCCATCCGCCTGAAGAACCTGGCATCGCTGGCCGGCCCGATCGACATCGATTTCACCGCAGAACCCTTGGCCAGCGCTGGCCTGTTCGCCATCACCGGGCCTACCGGTGCCGGCAAGAGCACCCTGCTTGACGCCCTGTGCCTGGCGCTGTTCGGCACCGTGCCGCGCCTCAATGCCATTGGCCGTGAGGCCAAGGTGCCGGATGCCGACGGCGACATCCCCACCTCCGACCCGCGCAACCTGCTGCGCCGTGGCACCGGCAGCGGTTTTGCCGAGGTCGATTTCGTCGGCATCGACGGCCGCCGCTACCGCGCCCGCTGGGAAGCCAACCGCGCCCGCGACAAGGCCAACGGCAAACTGCAGCACAGCCGTCAAAGCTTCTACGACCTCGACAGCGAGCAAGTGCTCGGCAGTGGCAAGAACGAATACAAGCAACTGGTCGAAGCCCGTCTGGGCCTGAACTTCGAACAGTTCACCCGTGCGGTGATGCTGGCCCAGAGCGAGTTCGGCGCGTTCCTCAAGGCCGACGACAAAGACCGTAGCGAGTTGCTGGAAAAGCTCACCAACACCGCGATCTACACCCGCCTGGGCCAGCGTGCCTTCAGCAAGGCGCGCGAAGCCGGCGAGGCGCACAACGCCCTGAAAGAACGCGCCAGCCATCTACTGCCGATGGCTGCCGAGGCCCGTGCCGAGCTCGACCAGCGCCTGGAGCAGGCGCAACAGCAGTTCAAGGCCGACCAGGCCGGCGAGCGCCAGCTGGAGCAGCAACGCAACTGGCTGAATGAACAACGCCAGCTTCAGGCCCAACACACCGAAGCCGGCACCACGCTGCAGGCCGCCGAACTGGACTGGCAACAGCTGGCCGAACCACGCCTGGACCTGGCACGCCTGGAGCGCCTGGCCCCACAGCGTCACCAGTTCCACCGCCGACAGGCCCTGAGCGCACAGCTGGCGCCAGTGGCCGCGAAAATTGCCGAACAGCAACAGCAGCAAGCCGAACTGCAGGTGCGCACCCGCGAACTCGAACAGGCGCTGGACACTGCGCGCCAAGCGCTTGCCGACCGCCAGGCCGAGCACGGCGAGAATGCGCCGCGCCTGCGCCAGGCCTTTGCCGCTCAGGATACGCTGGCACGCCTGGACCAGGAGCTGGCCGCCCAGCGCAGCATCAGCCAGCAGGCGCAACAGCAGGTTGCTGACGGCCAGCAGCAACTGCAGCAGCTGGAAGACAACCAGCAGCGCAGCGTGCAACAACTGGCGCTGATCGACACCGCGCTTGCCGACAGCCAGCACCTGGCGGGCCTGGCCAATGCCTGGCACGCCTACCTGCCGCAACTGAAGCAGGTGATGCTGATCGGTGGCCGGCTGACCAAGGGCCGAGAAGAGCTACCCGGCCTGCAGGCCCAGGCCAGCCAGGCCAATGCGCGCTTGCAGGCCGAGCGCGACGCCTACGACCTGTTGTTCCGTGAAGCCAAGGCCGAACCCCAGGCCCTGGCCGAGCAGATCGACCTGCTCGGCGGCATGTTGCAGGACAACCGCAAACAGCAGCGCGCCGTAGAGGAAATGTCACGCCTGCACGGCCGTGAACAGGAGCTGCGCCAGCAGCTGGATGCCCTGCGCGAACGGCAGCAGCAGGCCATGCTGCAACGCCAGCAACTGATTACCGAAGGCACCGCCGCCAAGGCCGAGCTGGAGGCCGCCGAACAGGCGTTGACGCTCACCCGTCAACTGCTGGAACGCCAACGCCTGGCACGCAACACCAGCGTCGAAGAACTGCGTAACCAACTGCGTGACGGCGAACCCTGCCCGGTCTGTGGCAGCGCCGAACACCCCTTCCATCAGCCAGAAGCGCTGCTGCAGAGCCTGGGCCGCCATGACCAGGCCGAAGAGCACGCCGCCCAGAAGCAGGTCGAGACGCTCAACAGCAAGCTGGTGGAGCTGCGTACCCAGCTGGGTGTGGTCAATGCCCAGCTCAAGGACTTCCAGCAACAGCAGCAGCGACTGGGCGAACAGTTGCAACCGCTGGTGGCTCAGGTACAGGCACACAGCCTGTGGCCAGCCCTCGCCCCGCAGGACGACAAGGCCCGTAGCGCCTGGCTCGACAGCCAGCTGCGTCGCCTGGATGAAGAAATCAGCCAGGACGAGAAACGCCAGAGCGCCCTGCTCGCCCTGCAACGGGACGCGGCCCGCCTCAACCAGCAATTGCAGGCTGCCCACGACGCCCAACAACAGGCCCAGCGCCACCTGGAGCAACAGCACCAAGCCCTGGCCAACGACGAGCAGCTGTTGCAGCAAGGCCTGAACGACCTGGCCGGCGTACTACCAGAGGAAGCGCTCAAGGCCCTCAACGACGACCCGGCCAATGCCTTCCTCGCCCTCGACCAGCAGATTGCCCAGCGCCTGCAGCAACTGGAACAGCGCAAGGACGAACTGGAAGAGCAGCAAGCCCGCCAAACCCAGCTGGACAAGCTGCGTGACCAACAGCAGGCGCGCGTGCAAGGCCAGCAGCAGTTACAGCAGAAACTGGCCGCCCTCGACGAGCAACGCCAGCAAGCCCTGGCCTCACTCGCCGAACTGCTCGGCGAACATGCCAGCGCCGAAGCCTGGCAGCAGCACATGGACACCGCGCTGGAGCACGCCCGCACCCTTGACGCCGACACCGCCCAGCGCCTGCAAGATCTGCGCACCCAAGGCGTGCAACTGGCCAGCGAGCTCAAGGCCAATACCCAGCAACAACAGGCACTGGATGCCGAATGCCAACAGTTGCAGGCCCAGATCGCCCAGTGGCGCAGCGAGCATCCGGAACTGGACGATGCCGGCCTCGATCGCCTGCTGGCCATGGATGACGCGCAAGTCAATGAATTGCGCCAGCGTTTGCAAGGCGCGGAAAAAGCCATCGAGCAGGGCCGCGTCCTGCTGCAGGAGCGCGAACAGCGCCTGCAGCATCACGCGGCACAGATGACCGTGGACACCACGGTCCAAGCCCTGGAGCAAGCCTTGGCCGAACTGCGCGAACGCCTGGCAAACCACGAGCAGCAATGCGCCGAATTGCGTGCACAACAGGCCGACGACCAGCGCCGCCAGCAGGCCCACCAGGCGCTGGCGGCAGAAATCGAACAGGCCCACCAGCAGTGGCAACGCTGGGCCCGCCTCAATGCCCTGATCGGTTCGGCCTCCGGTGATGTGTTCCGCAAGATCGCCCAAGGCTACAACCTTGACCTGCTGCTGCACCACGCCAACGCCCAGCTACGTCAGCTGGCCCGTCGCTACCGCCTCAAGCGCGGCGGCAGCGCCCTGGGCCTGCTGGTGCTGGACACCGAGATGGGCGACGAACTGCGTTCGGTGCACTCGTTGTCGGGCGGGGAAACCTTCCTGGTGTCGCTGGCCCTGGCCCTGGGCCTGGCGTCGATGGCGTCCAGCACCTTGCGTATCGAGTCGCTGTTCATCGACGAAGGTTTCGGCAGCCTCGACCCCGAGTCGCTGCAACTGGCAATGGACGCCCTCGACGGCTTGCAAGCCCAGGGTCGCAAAGTGGCGGTGATCTCCCACGTACAGGAAATGCACGAGCGCATCCCGGTGCAGATCCAGGTGCGGCGCCAGGGTAATGGCCTCAGTGACGTGGAGGTGTGCGGGTGATCCTCTACTCGTTCCGCCGCTGCCCGTGGGCCATGCGTGCGCGCCTGGCCCTGCGCTATGCCGGCTGCGAGGTGGAAATCTGCGAGGTGGCGATGAAGAACAAGCCGGCAGAGCTGCTGGCCTTGTCGCCCAAGGGCACGGTACCGGTGCTGGACACCGGTGCCGAGGTACTGGAAGAGAGCCTGGACATCATGCGCTGGGCGCTGACGCAAAACGACCCGCAGGATTGGAGGCTACAGGCCAACCCTGCGGCTGCGCAGCAGGCTGAAACGCTGATTGCGCGCAATGACACCACGTTCAAGGCGCACGTGAACCTGTACAAGTATGCCGAACGTTACCCGGAGCATTCCCGCGAGCATTACCGCCAGCAGGCCGAGGCCTGGCTGGCGGAGCTCGAAGGCTTGCTGGCGGGGCGGGCTTACCTGCTGGCCGACCACCCGAGCATGGCCGATGCCGCGTTGCTGCCCCTGATGCGCCAGTTTGCCGGGGTCGAACCGCAGTGGTTCGCCGAGGCGGCTTATCCGCGTGTGCGGAGCTGGCTGGAGGGGTGGCTGGCTTCGGAGCTGTTCAAGGCAATCATGGTCCGCTGATTAAACATCGGGCTGCACATGGGTCCGTGTGGGAGCGGGCATGCCCGCGAAGCGGGCACCGCGGTGGATGGCACCGGCTCTGCCGGTGTTCGCGGGCATGCCCGCTCCCACAAGGACCTCACACAAGCCAGATCAGTGGTGGTGCTTGCCACTCAGGGCCGCATGGAAATTGGCGCTCTGGCGCAGGTACTGCTCGGTGTAGCTGTGGGTGGCAGAAGCCTTGCTGCTGTCGGCATGGGCATGCGCTGGCAGTACGACCGATGCGGAAATGGCGGATGCGGCAATAACCGGGAAGAGATTGAAGTTCATCTGGGCTTACCTCGACGGCGGTGGTTTGACGGTGGCCCTTTTGGGCCTTGGGTCAAACTTACGCCGCCGAGGCCGCACGCAAAAATTCATTGCAGCAGTACCGATTATCACGCTGATCGATATCACTCGATGAACTTGAGGTCCGAGGGTGCATCCTGCTTCAGCGTCTGCACCGTCTCCAGCAGCTTGCCACTGCGCGGATCGCGACGTATCACCACGATCTGGTTGCTCTTCTGGTTGGCCACCAGCAGGAAGTTGTCACTCGGGTCCAGGGCAAACTCCCGAGGGTGATCACCTTCTGCCGGGCGACGCTGCAGGAACGTCAACTGGCCGTCCTGCTTGCCCACGCTGAACGCCACAATTTCATTGGCCGTGCCACGGTTGCTCACGTACAGGAAGCGCCCGTCCGCCGACAGGTGCAAGCCACCTGCTGCCTTCGCTGCGGCCTCCTGGCGCTCGGTCAGGGGTAAGCGCTGGCGTTCAACCAGGTTGCCGTCCTGCACATCGAACATCACCACCTCGGCGTTCATTTCCAGGGTGAGGTAGGCGTGCCGGCCCTTGGCGTCGAACAGCAAGTGACGCGGACCGCTGCCCGGCGGCAAGGCCACGGACGCAGGTATCGCCGCTGTCAGCGGGTGGTCCGCACTGGCACCGTCGTAGCGGTAGATGAACACCTTGTCGGCACCCAGGTCGCTGGCATACAGGTGCTGGCCATCCGGCGACAGCACCAGCGAATGCACGTGGGCACCGGCCTGGCGCTCAGGGTTGACCCCACTCGCCTTATGCCGGGCCTGTTGCACCACGGGCTTGAGCGTGCCGTCCTTGGCCACCGGGATCACCACCAGGCTGCCACCGGGGTCGGGGTTGACCGCGTAGTTGGCCACGAACAGGTAGCGCTGGTCACGGCTGAGGCTGGCGTGGGTGGGCTCGTCGCCCTGGGTGACCACTTGGTTGAGCGGCTTGATTTCGCCTTTGCTGCTGATGCTGAAACTGCTGGCATGGCCCTGCGGGGTCTCATTCACCGCGAACAGCTGACGCTGGTCGGCCGACAGCACCAGCCACGAAGGGCTGACGCTTTTCACCACCTGCAGAGGTGTGGGGCCGATTTGGCCGGCCTTGTCGTCGAAATGGTAGCGGTAGATACCCTGGCTGGCGCCATCGGTGTAGCTGCCCACCAGCAAGGTGGCAGCGTGGGCAGAGATTGTCAGGCTCATCAGGCTAGCGGTCAGCAGGCTCGTCCAGGTCCGGTTCATCTTGGTCATCATCCGGGGCGCGAAAGGCACTCATACAGACTAGCCGATGCGCGCCGTTGGCATCGTCGAGTTGCCACTCGTCTCCGGTGGCGATGGCGGCAGCGATTTGCTCAGGGGTGAACGACCAGCGACGCAATTGGCGGCCGTCCATGCATTCGACAGTGAGGCCGGCTTCATCAACGGTGAAATCGAAGGCGTGCAGGCCGTCGATCAAAAGCATATCGCAGGACTGCAGGGCGGTAGCGAGGGGGGACATAGGGGTACCCATCTGAAATGAGCTGGCAGTATAACCGGGGGGCCGCAATGCGGCCCCCTCCAATCAATGGGCGAAGATCGACCCACCCTCCTTGCCCACCATCTTCTCAGGCTTGATCAGGAACCGCGCCAATGCCGGTAGCAGCCACAGCGCACCAAACATGTTCCAAAGCAGCATGAAGGTCAGCATCAGGCCCATGTCCGCCTGGAACTTGATCGCCGAGAAGATCCAGGTGCATACACCAATAGCCAGGCACAACCCGGTGAACAGCACCGCCTTGCCGGTCGAGCGCAGGGTCTGGTAATACGCCTCCTGCAACGGCAAACCGGCACGCAGGAAGCTTTCCAGGCGGCTGTAGATATAGATGCCATAGTCCACGCCAATGCCCACCCCCAACGCCACCACCGGCAAGGTCGCCACTTTCACCCCGATACCCATGTAGGCCATCAGCGCGTTGCCCAGCACCGAGGTCAGCACCAACGGTAGCACGATGCACAGCGTGGCGGCGAACGAGCGGAAGGTGATCAGGCACATCACGGCCACGCAGATGTACACCAGGATCAGGATGGTCAGCTCGGCCGACTTGATCACTTCGTTGGTCGCTGCCTCGATGCCGGCGTTGCCCGCCGCCAGCAGGAACTGCAGGCCTTCCTTGTCATGGCTGTCGGCAAATGCCTTGGCCACGGCGGTGACGCGCTCCAGCGTTTCAGCCTTGTGGTCATTGAGGAACACCAGCACGGGTGCCAATGAGCAGTCGCCGTTGTAAAGGCCGTCGGCCCGGGCGATGGAGTTGTTGAGGATGTCCGGGTTGCGCGACAGGGTTTCCCATTTCAGGCTGCCCTCGTTCATGCCCTTGATCACCTGTTTGGAAACGGTGACCAGGGAAATCGCCGACTGCACGCCTGGGGTGTTTTCCATGGTCCACATCAGCTCGTCGATCGGCGCCATGGTCGAGTGGACCGAGCACTTCTCCGACGGCGTCTTGACCATGATCACCAGCACATCGGAACTGGTCGAGTAGTTGCTGATGATGAAGTTGTTGTCCTGGTTGTAGCGCGAGTCGGGGCGCAGCTCCGGTGCGCCCTGGTCGAGGTCGCCGATCTTCAGGTTCTGGCTGTACCACAGGCCACCGGCGAAGGCGAGCAGTGCCAGCACCACCGACACCGGCGCCACCTTGGCACTGGCGAAGTTCGACAACAGGCGCCAGAACGGGTGCTCGCAGGTTGCGTCTTTCTTGCTGCGCTCGATGGCCTTCTTGCTGATGCCGACATAGGAGATGGCCACCGGCAACAGGATCAGGTTGGTGAACACGATCACCGCCACGCCGATGGAGGCGCCGATGGCCAGTTCGCGAATCACCCCGATGTCGATGATCAGCAGGGTAATGAAGCCCACTGCGTCGGCAAGGATGGCGATCATTCCCGGCAGGAACAACTGACGGAACGTGCGCCGGGCAGCGGTAAGGGCGTTGTCGGCATCACTCGACTGCAGGGCGATGCCGTTGATCTTCTGCACCCCGTGGGAAATGCCGATGGCGAAGATCAGGAACGGCACCAGCATCGAATACGGGTCCAGGCCAAAGCCTACCGCATGCATCAGCCCCAGTTGCCAGACCACCGCCACCAGCGTGGTGATGAGCACGGCGACAGTGCTGCGGATGCACCAGGTGAACCAGTACAACAACACCAAGGTGATCACCAGGGCGACGCCGAAGAACATCGCCACCATCACCAGGCCATCGATCAGGTCACCGACCTTCTTTGCAAAGCCGACGATGTGGATTTTTACATTGGGGTTCTGCGCCTGGAACTTGTCGCGGATCTTCTCTTCCAGCAGGTGAGAGAACTGCTGGTAGTCCAGCTTCACCTGTTTGCCCGGGTCCTGCGGGTCGGGGTAGCTCTCCAGCAGCGGCACGTCGACGATGCTGGACTTGAAGTTGTTGCCTACCAGGCGCCCCACCTGGCCTGACTTGAGCACGTTGTCGCGCAGGGTATCGAGGCTGTCCTGCGACCCGTTGTAGGTGTTAGGGATGACCTCGCCACCGGAAAAACCCTCTTCGGTGACCTCGCTCCAGCGCACGCTGGGGCTCCACAGTGACTTCAGCCCGGCCCGGTCGACACCGGGGATGTAGAACACCTCGTCATGGATCTGACGCAGGGTCTCCATGTAGTCCTTGTCGAAGATGTCACCGTTCACCGCCTCCACCGAGATGCGCACGGTGTTGCCGAGGTTGGCCAGGTCGTTGCGGTGCTCCATCATCTGCTCGATGAACGGATGCTGCAGCGGGATCATCTTCTCGAAGCTGGTGGACGGGCGAATCTGCGTGGCCTGCCAGAACAGGAAAATGCTGACCAGCACGCACAGGGCGATGACCACTGGGCGGTTGTTGAAGATCAGGCGTTCGAGCAGCGTGGCTTTATCCTGGTGATGCGGGTGCATGGTAATGCTCTCCCTGCTGGTCATGGGCGCACCTCCGGGGCAGGCTGATCAGCCCCTTCGGCGCTGGCCAGGTGCACACCACCCTGCCCCACCAGCAGCAGGCCGCCGTTGGCCAGGCCACTGACGCCGGCCAGGGCCAGGCGGTCGGCGCGGTTGTACACGCTGAAGGTCTGGCCGTCGTCCGTGCTGCGCAGCACGCTGCCACCATTGCCGACCAGCACCAGGGTGCCATCATCGACAAGCGTAGCGCCTGCCAGGCCGAACTCCAGGGTACCGCGTGCGGCCTTGAGTTCGATCGGCTGCCAGTTGTCACCGAAGTCGCTGGAGCGGAACAGGTTGCCGCGAAGGCCGTAGGCCAGCAGGGTCTGCGGCCTGGCGGTGCCGATCACGCCGAACAGCGAGCCCTCGTAGGGGCCCTGGACCTTGGCCCAGGTCTGGCCGTTGTCGGTGGAGCGGAACATGCCGCCCTGCTCACCCACGATGAACAGGCCGGCATCGCGCACTTGGGCGATACCGTTCAGGTGCAGCTGGTCCGGGTTGTCCAGCCGCTCGGCCACATCCTGCCAGTGCTGCCCACCATCGGTGGTTTCCAGCAAGGCACCATAGGCCCCCACGGCAAAGCCGTGCTGGGCGTCGAGGAAGGTGACATCGAGCAAGGGTGCTTCACGGGCGAGGTCTTCGAACTGCTTGCTCCAGGTGGCGCCGCCGTCGGTGCTGGCGAGGATCTGCGCGTCATGGCCGACGGCCCAGCCACGCTTGTCGTCGAGGAAAAACACGGCAGTGAGCAATTGCCGGGTGGGTACCCGAGCCTGGGTCCAGGTACTGCCCTGGTCGTCGGAGAACAGAATGTGGCCGCGATCACCCACCACCACCAGGCGCTTGCCGGCATGGGTGGCGTCGATCAACAGGCTTTGGCTGGCCTTGGCCGATTCGGTGGAGTATTGGTCGGCTGCTGCGGCCTGGGCGCTGTCGGCCCACACCCCCAATGCCAGTGCCAGCATCGCGCTGGCTGCCCATGGCCAGGCACCACGCCTGGCTGACGTACGTAACTGTTCCCTCATGACTGCCCCCTTGTTGTGTTCTTTTTTGGTGGGTCAATGCATTGCAGGCTTTGCAGAAAGCCTGATCTAGAGGCCTGCAATAGCTTGAGGAGATCGTAGCGGGGATGTTTGCGGGAGTACAACGGGCGGGGTGTTATGTTTTGTTGTCGGCCGGGGAAAGCCGGGGCCGCTGGGCGGCCCCAATTCACCAGAATTACGCCAGACTCTTGCTCACAACCTCATACACATCACTGGACAACTCACCCGAAGCCAGAATGCGCTCCAGCTCACCCTTCATCAGCGCCTGACGCGCATCGTCATACTTGCGCCAGCGTGTCAGCGGCGCCAGTTGCCGCGAGGCAATCTGCGGATTCAGCGCATTCAGCTCGATCACCAGGTCCGCCAGGAAGCGATACCCGGAGCCATCGGCAGCATGGAAGTTGACCAGGTTCTGCCCGGCAAAGGCGCCGATCAGCGCACGCACCTTGTTCGGGTTCTTCAGGGTGAAGGCCGGGTGCTGCATCAACGCCTTGACCCGCGCCAGCCCGCCCGGCAGCGTGCTGGCCGCCTGCACGCTGAACCATTGGTCCATGACCAGCGGGTTGTCCTTGAAGTGCTCGGCAAAGGCCTCCAGCGCTTTGGCGCGCTCGGCCTCGAACGGCGAGTTGACCAGTACCGCCAGCGCGGTAAGGCGCTCGGTCATGTTGTCGCAGTGCTCGAACTGCTCCAGGGTCGCGTCCAGTACCTGTTGCTTGCCACTCTGCATCAGGTACGACAGGGCGATGTTCTGCAGGCTGCGGCGGGCAAAGTGCTCGGCCGAGGCCACATAGGCAGTGCTGCGCGACACTTCACGGTTGGCCTGGTAACGCGCCCACAGGGCGTCGAACAGGTGTTCGGCGATCTGCTGGCGTGCGAACTCGCGGGCGGCGTGGATGGCGTCGACGTCGGCCACCTGGCTGATCTCGGTAAGGTACGCCTCACCTGGCAGCGAGAGCATTTCGGCCACCATGGCCGGGTCCAGCGATACATTGCCCAGCACAGTGCCCAGGGCGGTGATCAGGCGCTGGTCGAGCTTCAGGGCTTCGCCGCGTTGATGCTGGCCGATCAGTTCCTGCAGTACCTGCACCGACAGCTGCTGGCCCGCTTCCCAGCGGTTGAAGCCGTCGCTGTCGTGCTGCATCAGGAACATCAGCTGGTCGCGGTCATACGGGAAGCTCAGCTTCACCGGGGCGCTGAAGCCACGCAGCAGCGACGGCAGCGGCTTGGCCTGGATGCCCTGGAAGGTGAAGGTTTGCTCGGCTTCGGTTACCGACAGCACGCGGCTGGTTCCTTGAGCAGCGTCTTCGCCAGTCAGTTGCAGCGGCAGGTCGTTGCCGTCGGCATCCAGCAGGCCCAGCTCCACCGGGATCACGAACGGCAGTTTCTCGGCCTTGTCCGGGGTCTGCGGGCAGCTCTGGCGGAACGTCAGGCTGTAGGTCTGCGCGGCGGCGTCATACGCCTCGCTGACCTCCAGGCGTGGGGTGCCCGCCTGGCTGTACCAGCGCTTGAACTGGGTAAAGTCGACGCCGTTGGCGTCTTCCATGGCCTTGATGAAGTCGTCGGTGGTTACCGCCTGGCCATCATGACGTTCAAAGTACAGGTCGCTGCCCTTACGGAAGCCTTCGCTACCCAACAGGGTACGGACCATGCGCACCACTTCGGCGCCCTTCTCGTAGACGGTCAGGGTGTAGAAGTTGGAGATTTCGATGAAGCTGTCCGGGCGCACCGGGTGGGCCATGGGGCCCGCGTCTTCGGCGAACTGGTGGGTGCGCAGGTAGGCGACGTCTTCGATGCGCTTGACCGTGCGCGAGTTCATGTCGGCACTGAACTCGGCATCGCGGAATACCGTGAAGCCTTCCTTCAGCGACAGCTGGAACCAGTCACGGCAGGTGACGCGGTTGCCCGACCAGTTGTGGAAGTACTCGTGGGCGACCACCCCTTCGACGCGCTGGTGCGCAGCATCGGTGGCGGTTTCGGCACGGGCCAGCACACAGCTGGAGTTGAAGATGTTAAGGCCCTTGTTTTCCATGGCGCCCATGTTGAAGTCATTGACCGCAACAATCATGAAGATGTCCAGGTCGTACTCGCGGCCATAGACTTCTTCGTCCCAGCGCATGGACTTTTTCAGGCTGACCATGGCGTGGTCGCACTTGTCGATGTTCTCGGGTTCGACGTAGATGCGCAGGGTCACCTCACGGCCGGACTGGCGGGTGAAGCTGTCTTCAACGCACCACAGGTCACCGGCCACCAGGGCGAACAGGTAGGCCGGCTTCATGAACGGGTCTTCCCAGGTCGCCCAGTGGCGGCCATCTTCGGCCGGCCCGCTGCCGATCGGGTTGCCATTCGACAGCAAGACCGGGTAGCGATGCTGCTCGGCGATGACCGTGGTGGTGAAGGTGCTCATCACGTCCGGGCGGTCGAGGTAGTAGGTGATCTTGCGGAAGCCCTCGGCCTCGCACTGGGTGCAGAACATCTTGCCCGACTTGTACAGGCCTTCCAGGGCGGTGTTGCTTTCCGGGTGGATCTTCACGCTGGTGTCGAGGGTGAAGCGCTCGGCCTTGGGCTGCACGGTCAGGCTGTCGGCGTCGAGTTGGTACTCGCCTGGCTGCAATTCCTGGTCATCCAGCGAGGCGCGCAGCAGTTCCAGCTGCTGGCCATCGAGTTCCAGTGGCGGCAGGCCGGCACCGCGTGCCGGGTTGCGGCGCATGACCAGTTGCGCGTGAACCAGCGTGTGGTCCTCGAACAGCTCGAAGGTCAGGTGCGTCTCGTCGATCAGGTACTCCGGCGCCTGGTAATCCTTGAGGTAGATCACTTGCGGTTGTTCGGTACGCATGTGCAGGTCCTTTTTACTGGAGCACGGCCAACTGGTAGGCCGTGTACTTGCGAATATTGATCACACCGGTGTCGAAGATCAGGTACTGGCCCTTGATGCCCAGCAGCGTGCCCTCGGCCACCGGGTCCTTGTCGAGGTTGAAGCTGACAATCTTCTTCGGGTACGCCTCGACCGGGTAGTTCATCTGCACCACTTCGGCGTCCGGCAGCGGCTGGATCGCCTGCAGGCCAAAGCGCCCCTGCAGCTCGCGCAGGCCGTCGGCGCAGGCTTCGAAGACCTGCTCCCGGATGGCCGGCAGGTCGAGCACCTCGGCATCGCCCTTGAGCAGCGCGCGCCAGTTGGTCCGGTCCGGCACCTGGCTGCGCAGCACGTCTTCGACCAGGCCCGATTGCTGCCGGGTGGCCACGCGCATGATCGGCAACGCCTGGCTGGCGCCCTGGTCGAGCCAGCGGGTGGGCAGCTGGGTGGCACGGGTGATGCCGACCTTGATCCCCGACGAATTGGCCAGGTAGACGACGTGGTCGGTCATGCAGAACTGTTCGCCCCACGACGGTTCGCGGCAGGTGCCGGCGTCGTAGTGGCATTTTTCCGGGGCCATGATGCACACGTCGCACTGAGCCAGCTTGGTCATGCACGGGTAGCAGTAACCCTGGCTGAAGCTGGTCTTGGTGCGCTTGCCGCAATGGCTGCAATGAATGGCGCCGAGGTATTCCAGGCGCAGACGCTGGCCGATCATGGGGTTGACCGGCACCTGGGTGTCATCCAGGCGGAAGCTGTACTGCACCACCGGTGCCTGCAGGCTTACGGCCATCTTGCTCAACGAGCCACGTGCGAGTTCGATCAATGTACCGAGTCCGACTTGAACAGAATGTTGGCGATGGGCGCGGACTTCGACGCACATTCCTGTGGGCCCATGTAGCCGGTGCGCTGGTCTTCGGGCAGGTTCTTCATCTCCCAGGCGATGACCGCCTGCAGCGACAGCTCTTTCTGCTCGGCGGTGAGCTTGCGGCCGTCGGACCATTTGCCGATTTCCACGGCCAGTTTCAGGCTCTGGTAGATTTCCGGGGTGATGTTTTCAATCATTTGCGCGAAAGTGGACATAGTGTCTCCTGATTCAAGCCGACAGTTTACGCCGGGCCAGCGCCCCACCCAAGAGCCCGGTCAGGCATCCGATGAGCAGCCCGCCGACGTGGGCGGCATTGGCGATCTGGCCAAGGCCGAGCGTGCCGACCACGCCGGTCAGGCATACCACCAGCCAGATCAGCATCATCACCAGCACGCCCTTGGGCAGGTTGAAGTAACGGTCAGGCGCCAGCCACTGGTACAGCCAGATATGCCCGAGCAGGCCGTACAGCACGCCGGACAGGCCGCCAAACAGGCTCGGCCCGCTGGTGTAGTGCTGGGCCAGGTTGGAGACCAGGCTGAACAGCAGGGTCAGGCCCAGCAACGCCCACGGGCCCTGGCGCAGTTCGATGCGTTTGCCCAGCTCCCAGTACCACAGGCTGTTCATGGCCAGGTGCAGCACACCGAAATGCAGCAGCATGGGCGATACCAGGCGCCACCACTGGCCTTCATCCAGGCTTTGCGCCAACGGGCTGAAGTACAGGTAGTCGCCCTGGACACGGAAGTCGAGGAAGGTGAACCAGCTGATGGTGGTGAAGTTGTCGCCAAGGCCCGTGAGGCCGGCGACGATGAAGCACAGCAGCAGGGTCAGGGTGGTGATCTTGCAGGCCTTGGCCTGGGCTGCCAGGGAAGGTTGTGTGGGGGCATTCGCCGGTGCCCCCGCCCCTACAGGGTCAGCGGTGGCCGGCAGGTCGGCGTTGCCGTCGGGGTAGCGCTGGTAGAGCTGCAGCACATCTTCGGCCAGGGTGTCGGGGGCCCAGAGGACCTGGGCATCACCCTCCTCGCTGACCCGGTGCGGCACCTGCAGGCGTTGCAACAGGTGGACGAAGCCGCTGAGGTCAACCGACAGCGGCAGGCGCATCACTTCGATAATGTTCATTGATTGGCCTGTGGGCGGTCGACGTCGACCCAGACGAACTTGTGTGGGTCGATACGGGTTTCATCATCCAGCCGGTAGGCGACCAGCTTGCCGTAGAGCACGGCGCTGTAGTCCAGGCAGGCCAGGTTGGCGCGGATCGGTGCCGGGCGGCCGCTGCGCCAGTAATGCCCGACGAAAAGCATCGGCTGGTCTTCGTCATAGCGCAGCAAGGCGTTCTTCTGGCTGTGGCTGAGCGGGGTGCTGGCCACTTCCTCGGGCAGGGCATCAGGCTGGAACACGATGTCACCGTAGGTTTTCGGGTCTTCTTCCCAGAACTTGGTGCGGAAAAACGCGCGGGTCAGGCCGTCGCCGCCGGTCAGCGTCAGCCCGTCCGGCAGGCGCATGTCGGTACCGCGCAACAGGCGGTTGCACACTGTGTCGGCAAAACTGCCACTGACCGCCGAGGCCTGGATGAAGTGTTCATCGATGCGGCCGTCGGGGTATTGCTGGCGCAGCGGCTCGATCAGCCGCGGGTCCCAGCAGGCGTGCACCAGACGGAAGCGCCCTGCGTCGATGAACAGCGGCAGCTGGTAGAACCAGTTGACGAAATCGTGCCAATCGCCGGGGTGCTGGGCAAACTGAGTCAGGGTTTCGTCGATCAGCCGGGCATGCCGCGGCGTGTGTTCGCGGACATAGGCCTTGCCGCTGCCAGGCAGCGCCGGGGTGACCCAGCCCAGGGCATTGTATTCGTGGTTGCCCATGATGCAGAACGCCTGGCCGGCTTCGACCATGTCGTGGACGATGTGCAGCGCCTCGCGAATGCGTGGCCCGCGGTCGACGATATCGCCAAGGAACAGCGCCTGACGTCGCGGGTGGCGCCACACGCCGGCCACGCGCTTGTATCCGAGGGCGTCGAGCAGGCGTTCAAGGGTCAGTGCACAGCCGTGCACGTCGCCGATGATGTCAAAACTTCGCGCCGGATCGAGCATCAGTCGTCACTGCTCCCCAGGCGGCTGCCCCAACCCAGTTTGGTGCGGCAGACCTCGTAGTAATTGTGGTCCAGCGGGTGGATCAGGCGCAGCTTGTGCGGCTTCTTGCTGACCGTGATGGTGTCGCCGGGGGCACAGGTGAAGTGGTTCTGGCCGTCACAGGACACCTGCGGGTAGATCTGCAGGTCCTTGGACACCACGATCTTCAGCTCGCTGTTGCCGTCAACCACGATCGGCCGACCCGACAAGGTGTGCGGGTACATCGGCACGATGACGATGGCATCGAGCTTGGGGTGCATGATCGGGCCACCGGCCGACAGCGCATAGGCGGTGGAGCCGGTGGGGGTGGCGACGATCAGGCCGTCGGCCTTCTGGCTGCAGACGAACTGGCCGTCGATGTAGATCTCGAACTCGATCATGCGAGTGGACTTGCCCGGGTGCAGCACCACGTCGTTCAGCGCATCGCCCTGGCCGATGGCCTCATGGTGGCGACGCACCTCGGCCTGCAGCAGGAAACGGTTTTCTACCAGGTAGTGGCCGTCGAGCACTTCGGCGACCTTCTGTTCCAGCTCGTCGGGACGAATGTCGGTGAGAAAACCCAGGTTGCCACGGTTGATACCCAGCACCGGAATGTTGTGCCGGGCCAGCGCGCGGGCAGCACCCAGCAGGCTGCCATCGCCGCCGACCACGATGACCAGGTCGCAGACCTCGCCCAGCAGCTTGCGGGTGGACGTCTGCAAGCCGTGGCCGGGCAGCACTTCGGCAATGGTGTCCTCGAGGATCACGTGCAGGTGGCGATCGAGGAGGAATTTTTTCAGTCGGCGAATGGTGTCGAGCACCTGCGAGCTGCCAAGGCGACCGATGATACCGATATTGCGAAATTGCTCCATGGGGCTCCTGCAAGGCTCTGCGGCGGGTGACGATGCGCCGATTATGGGCGAAACCACCGGGCAGCGGCAAACCGGCTATGCTCGCAGGATGACGCCATTCGCCCAGCTTCACGACCTGCCCCGACAACTGCAGCACTCCACCGTGCGTGACCTGGCATGGGCCTTGTTGTCGCCGCCCCTGCTCAGCGCCCCGCCCTGCCCCCAGCGACACCCGCTGGCGGGCAGCCTGTGGGCGCAGCAGCCGCAACGCCTTGAACAATGGTTGCGGGCCCTGGATGCCGATGACCGACCGTTGCGCGCCTGGCTGGCGCAATTGGGCAGCCGGCGCCTGGGGCATTACTACGAACGCCTGTGGCAATTTGCCCTGAGCCAGGCGCCAGGCATCGAGCTGCTGGCCGCCAACCTGGCGATTCGCGACGGCGGGCACACCCTGGGCGAGCTCGACGTGGTGCTGCGCGACCGCGACGGCGTGCACCACCTGGAACTGGCGATCAAGCTGTACCTGGGCCCGGAAGACGCCGGGCACGATCCCCATGCCTGGCTGGGGCCAGGTTGCCATGACCGGCTGGGGACCAAGCTTGCGCACCTGGCGGGGCACCAGTTGCCCATGTCCACGGGAGCGCACAGCCGTCAGGCGCTGGCGCAGCTAGGGGTGGAGCAGGTGCAGGCGCAAATGTGGCTGGGTGGTTACCTGTTCTATCCACGGCCTGGGCATGCCGAGGCGCCGGAGGGCGCCAACCCGCAACATTTGCGGGGGCGCTGGCTTCGTCGGCGGGACTGGGTGATGGCCGAGGGCGAGCGTTGGCAACCGCTGCAGCGGCATGCCTGGCTGGCGCCGGCAAGGGTGGAGTCAGGTGAGTGCTGGCAGGCGGAGCAGTTTGCAGCCTGGCTGCATGTGCTGGAGCAGCAGGCACCGGCGCACTTGCTGGTACGACTGGTGCCTGATGCCGATGGTGCCTGGCAGGAGGCAGAACGGGTGTTTCTGGTGGGTGATGACTGGCCCTATCTGCCCGGTAACTGATGTCGCCTGCTCCGGCCCCTTCGCGGGCACGCCCGCTCCCACAGTCCAACTGCACAGGCTTCCAAGACTGTGCAGTTGGACTGTGGGAGCGGGCGTGCCAGCGAAGAGGCCGGTGGCTGGCAACACATTTTTCACAGACCTGGCGCAAAGATCTGTTTCCGGTAGCCATTAAAATGACTCCTGAGCGCCAGCAAGAGCGCCATTCAGACCTGATGACGAGGACCAATCATGGTTTCATCCCCCCCCACCACCCATTACGCGCGCCTGTCCATCGCCCTGCATTGGCTGATGCTGGTGCTGCTGGCCGCTGTCTATGCACTCATCGAACTGCGTGGCCTGTTCCCCAAGGACAGCGCCGAACGCAACCTGATGAAAGACCTGCACTTCATGCTCGGGCTCAGCGTGTTCGTGCTGGTCTGGCTGCGCCTGGCCATGCGCCTGAGCCGCCCGACTCCGCCCATCGTGCCCAAACCACCGGCCTGGCAGACCGGCCTGGCGCACCTGATGCACCTGGCACTGTACCTGATGATGATCGGCCTGCCGCTGGCCGGCTGGCTGATCCTCAGTGCCGCCGACAAACCGGTGCCGTTCTTTGGCCTGGAGCTGCCACACCTGATCGGCCCGAACCCGGACCAGGCCAAGTTCATCAAAGGTTGGCATGAGCGTATTGGCAGCTGGGGCTACTGGCTGATCGGCTTGCATGCACTGGCCGGGCTATACCATCACTATGTGCAGCGCGACAACACGCTGTTGCGCATGCTGCCTTACAAGTAACCGCGTCGCCCCTGCAGGCCACCCGTGTGTACGAAGATCAGGCGGCTGCCGGGCTTGAACAGCCCGGCAGCAACCTGATCACGCAAGGCCAGCAGAGCCTTGCCGGTATAGAGGGCTTCGAGCGGCACGCCAGTGCGCCGCTCGCAGTCGGCGATGAAGGTCAGTAGCTCATCGTCGAATTTTCCGAAACCGCCACGGCAGGCGTCGTGTAGCTGGTAGCCGTGCGTGCCGGCCAGTGCTGCCACCGTCTCTGGCACCCCATGATCCCTGGGCACTGCCAGCGCGCCATGCACGGCATGTGCACCCGCCTCGGCCAGTACAAGGCCGGCCAAGGTAGTCCCCGTTCCGGCAGCCAGCCACCAGGCGTCATGGTCTGACCAGCCCAATCCCGCGATCTGCGCGCGCGCCTGCTGCATGATCAGTGCGCAGCCCTGCGCACCGGCCAGCCCGCCGCCCCCTTCGGGGATGCAGTGCCAGCCTGGATAGCGCGCTTGCCAAGGTTCCCAGAAGCCGGGTTCGTTGCGTGCACGGTAGCCGCCGTAGCCTAGCCAATGCAGTTCCATGCCCAGCGCCTGCAGGTCACGCACGGTTGGCGTGTCCTGGGCATGGCCGCGTAACAGGCCGACGGTGGCGAAGCCGAAACGCTTGCCGGCAGCGGCCAAGGCGTGCAGATGGTTGGAATGGTTACCGCCGAGGCTGATCAGGCCTGGAGCGTTGCTGGCGCCGGCCTGTTGCAGGTGGTGGCGTAGTTTGAACCACTTGTTGCCGCTGATCAGCGGGTCGATCAGGTCCAGGCGCAGAGTGGCGGCCTGGACCTGGGCTTGTTCCAGCCAGGGCAAGTCCAGAAAATGCAGCGGGGCTTGGGGGAGGTCGAATACATGCATGGATCGCAGTTTACAGGGTAATCCCGCAAGCGCTTGTAATCGATGACCCGCCCCCGCCGAGGCATCACAGTGCCAGGGTGGCTCGACACAGGCATCGATGCCCCGGCACAGCCCGTCGTAGGAGCGGGTTCACCCGCGAACACCGGCAATGCCGGTGCCATCCACCGCGTCACCTGTTTCGCGGGCATGCCCGCTCCCACGCGTGCAGGTGTCGGGCTCACGCAGCCCCGACAACCTCAGAGCTCAGCCGCCAACCGCGAGCCTTGGTTGATCGCCCGCTTGGCATCCAGCTCGGCCGCCACATCCGCGCCGCCGATCAGGTGCACCGACTGCCCCGCCGCCACCAGCCCTTCCTGCAGCTCGCGCAGCGGATCTTGCCCGGCACAGATCACCACGTTATCCACCGCCAGCACCTGGGGCTCGCCGCCGTCCACACGAATGTGCAGGCCGGCATCGTCGATACCCAGATACTCGACACTGTTGAGCATCTGCACCCCCTTGTTCTTCAACCCGGTGCGGTGAATCCAGCCGGTCGTCTTGCCGAGCCCGTCGCCCACCTTGGATTTCTTGCGCTGCAACAGGTACACCTGCCGCGCCGGAGCATGCGGCTCGGCCTTGATCCCGGCCACACCACCTCGCGCCTGAAGATGGGTATCGATGCCCCACTCTTTCCAGAATGCCGCTCGGTCCTGACTGGTGGCCACGCCCTGATGCACCAGGTACTCGGACACATCGAAGCCGATACCTCCCGCGCCAATCACGGCCACCGACTTGCCCACCGGCTTGCGCTCGAGCAGCACGTCCAGGTAGCTGAGCACCTTGGCATGCTCCACGCCCGCGATGTCCGGGGTACGCGGGGCGATGCCGGTAGCCAGGATGACTTCATCAAAGCCGCCGCCCACCAGTGCCTGCACATCCACGCGGGTATTCAGGCGCAGGTCGACGCCCGTGCTTTTGACCTTGTTGCGGAAGTAACGCAGCGTTTCGAAGAATTCTTCCTTGCCCGGCACCCGCTTGGCCACGTTGAACTGGCCACCGATTTCGCTGGCGGCGTCAAACAGGGTCACCGCGTGGCCCCGCTCGGCCGCCACGGTGGCCGCCGCCAGGCCAGCCGGGCCGGCGCCGACCACGGCAATGCGCTTCACCGTACGTACAGGCAAGTAGTTGAGTTCGGTCTCGTGGCAGGCCCGCGGGTTGACCAGGCAACTGGTCAGCTTGCCGCCGAAGGTATGGTCCAGGCAGGCCTGGTTGCAGCCGATGCAGGTGTTGATTTCATCCGCACGACCGGCAGCGGCCTTGTTGACGAAGTCCGGGTCGGCGAGAAACGGTCGCGCCATCGAGACCATGTCCGCATCGCCCTCGGCCAGCACTGCCTCGGCCACTTCCGGGGTGTTGATGCGGTTGGTGGTGATCAGCGGAATGCTCACCACGCCGCGCAACTTGGCGGTGACTTTGCTGAAGGCCGCACGCGGCACTTTGGTGGCGATGGTCGGAATACGCGCCTCGTGCCAACCGATTCCGGTGTTGATCAAGGTCGCGCCGGCCTGCTCGATGGCCTTGGCCAGCAGCTCGATCTCGTCCCAGGTGCTGCCACCCTCGACCAGGTCGAGCATCGACAGGCGGAAGATGATGATGAAGTTCGGCCCTACCGCGCCACGCACCCGGCTGACGATTTCCACTGCCAGGCGCATGCGGTTTTCATAACTGCCGCCCCAGCGGTCGGTGCGGTGGTTGGTGTGGGCGGCCAGGAACTGGTTGATGAAGTAGCCTTCCGAACCCATGATTTCGACGCCGTCGTAACCGGCACGCTGAGCCAGCACGGCACAATTGACGAAGTCGGCGATCTGCTTCTCGATGCCCGCCTCATCCAGCTCTTTGGGCTTGAACGGGTTGATCGGCGCCTGGATCGCGCTAGGTGCCACCTGCCGTGGGCTGTAGGCGTAGCGCCCGGCATGCAGTATCTGCAGGCAGATCTTGCCACCGGCAGCGTGCACCGCCTCGGTGACGATGCGGTGCTTGTCGGCCTCTTCCTCGGTGCTGAGCTTTGCCGCACCGGAATACACCCCGCCTTCATCATTGGGCGCAATGCCGCCCGTGACCATCAGGCCAACGCCGCCCCGGGCGCGCTCGGCAAAGTAAGCTGCCATGCGCTCGAAGCCGCCGGGGCGCTCTTCGAGGCCGGTGTGCATCGAGCCCATCAGGGTGCGGTTGCGCAAGGTGGTAAAGCCCAGGTCCAGCGGAGCAAGCAGGTGCGGGTAGCGGTCGGCGGCCATGGAAAGGTCCCCTGATGGCGTGATCACGGAATGCGGGCACCTCACTGGGTGGCGGGCCCCGTCGTTTGTCTGCCTGCGACATTAAACAGCCGTTTGAATTGCCTCAATGATCAAAACTGACAAGTTAATGATCGTGATGAACAGCAGAGGCAGCGACTGTCGGGAAGGCTCCAGAACTTCAGCGCTATAAGGTTCGCCTGGCTTGATCGCCAAACAGTCTCCCCGCGCATTTGCCAGACAACGCGGCTCTGCCAGACTCTTCAAGCACGTTTGATCATCCACCCATGGAACGTGGCGCCTACTCAGTGCGCCCGGAGGGTTCGCTCATGCTGACAAAAGGATGGGACACCATCAGCATCGTTCGCCAGGACAGCGTGAACAGTGACCTGGCAGCCAGCTGGAACAGCCTCGACCACGAATTTTCCTACACCTCGGATGAAGGCTACGCCTGCCACGGGGTGTTCGACTGCTGGTCGGTCATCAACGGTGGTGGCGGTCGCTTGCTGCGCCTGCGCATGCCTATACGCTCAGGTTTTTTCGAGGCCAGTGGCACCAGCCGCTCGCTGGCCGGCGCGGTTGCCATCATCGAGGTCACCCTGTCGCTGTTGCCACAAGGCAACGGCCAGGTGCAGTTGAAGTCGGCCTTCCTGCACAAGGCCGGAGCCACTCAACCCCTGCAGGGCGACGAAGGCGGCTGGCTGCGCGGCATTACCCTGCAAGACCCCGACGGTTCGCTAGGTCCTTTCGCCTCCGTGGTGTTGGACTGCATCTGCAACTACCTGGTCGAGCATCCCCTACAGTTCACCCATACCTTCGCGACCATCAACTTCAGCAAAGCCACTGCCCCGGAATGGGCCAGACCGCGAAAATGTACCTATGCGTACCTCGATTCAGGTTTCCTGGCGATCATGGCCGTATGTACCGAACGCGACATCAGTGGGCTGCCACTGGATATCGATGTGTCGGGTATCAGCCAGGGTGGACAGTCGAGCTATGTGCTTTCTCCACGCATGGTCCTGGAGCATCTGGTACTGCCCGGGCTACTTCAGCTTTACCAGGGTGCCACGGCGCAGGACTACCGCTTGGACAATACGCAAATGGTCAACATACCGACCTTGCGCATGAAGGCCATCAAATCAGGGGCGATCTGGTACACCCCCGTTGTCTTCGCCGGTTGCAACCCTGCACGAATGCTCGGTGACTTCATCACCGTCGACTATAAGGGCGACTGTGACCTGCACGCAGGTATCGACATGAAGTGGAACGGCTGGCTGAGGATGAAGCTGGTGCTCGATGGCAACACCATCAACTTCGTCAAGCAATCGTCCGACTTCAGAAAGGAAGTGCATATTCCCTGGTACCTGGCCTGGCTCTCGCCCATCGTCAGCCTGATCACCCACATCGTCGCCGCTGTGATCTCCGATGACCTGATCAGCGCCATCGCCGCGCGTGGCGGCTCGGTCAAGGCCGACACCATCGATTGCGTGTCCTGGAGCAACGACACCCATACCGCTTCGTCGAGCTACCTCGCCGAGGCCCTTGTCATCAACTACGTGTGACCCCACCAACACAAGGAGCCGTATCATGAGCAATGAAAGCAAGGTCATGCTGTCCGGGTTTGCCCAACCCATCTCGCTGCGCCTCGATCACCTCAATGAAACCGCGCGCCAGACCCTGCGCGAATCGCCCCTGTACCGCAACGCGGCGTTTGTACACAGTTCCGAAGACACCTTGCGCGCCGCGCAGCTACTGACCAATGCCGGAACACTGGCCAGTACGGTCACGACCAATGGCTGGGATACCGTGAGCATCTGCCGGGTCTCTGCGCTCAACCAGCGCATCGCCCTGGAAAAAACCTACCCCGCCAACATCGACGCCGGGGTCGACAGCTTCTCGCTCAAGGCCGACTTCGACGCCTGGTCGATTACCACCGGCGGCGACGGACGCAACGTCAAGGTACGCATCCCCTTCGGCTCAGGGACATACAAGGGCCTGAACGGCAAAACCTACCAGATCCAGGGAATGTCTGCGGATGTCTACGTCAAGCTCAGCTACTTCCCGGCGCCCAATCCAGTATCGGCTTCAGACGGCACGTATGAACTGCAAGTCAACACCCAGGCAACGGACCCGGATGACCCGATCGCGGCGGTGATTGCCCTGAGGGACCCGAACAACGTCTTGAGCGGCATTGACCAGAGCGTGATGCGCGGCGTACTCGAAGACTGGCTGAACCAGCCCGAGAACCTGAAGAAGTTCGACACCCTGTTCAGTACCGTACTGATCAACAACATGGGCAAGGAAAGCGAGGAATTCAAATGGCTGCGGGCCACCTCCATGAGCTATGCCTATACCGACAAGAACAGTGAGGAAAGCAGCATCTTCGGGGTGCTGGCCATGACCAACGAGCGTGACTCCACGGGATTGCCGAACCAGTTGCCTGCCGTGATGCTGGCTGCGGACAACAATGCCAACTTCCTCATCAGCCGGGAGATCTTCGTCAAGTACCAGTTGCTGGCGGCATTGCCGTTCATCTTCGAGGGTACCACCGAGGCCAACTTCACCCTGGATGCAGCGGGCACGTCCATCACTGCCAACGACCTGAAGCTCGATAGCGTCAAGTTTGGAGCCATCACCTATCACCCCGTGGCCGAAAAGTTCGATATCAACTTCGACGAGTCCTATATCCGCACCGAATGCAAGGTACGCACCGATATCTCACCGGGTGTCGTGGCCTATACCCGTATCGTCACCAAGCAGACGCTGCAACTGGGCGTCAACGACAAGGGCGAACAGGTGATGGTATATGCCATGGTCGGAGACCCGGATGTCCAAAACACGACAGACATCGCCACCTGGGTGGTCATCACCGAAGCCATCCTGGGCGCAATTGCCGCCGTGGCCACCGCCGTGGCGGGTGGCGTGGGCGGCAAGGTGATGGCGTTGATCGTCGGCATCATCGCAGCGTTGGTGGTGGCCATTGTCAGCATCGTCATCCACGTGATCATCGAGCGCGTGGTGGCGGGTGGGGTAACCAACAACATTCCGTCCATAGCGCCCATGGTCAAAGTGGCGGCGAACCAGGTCAAATGGCCATTCAGTGAACCGGATGCCTTTGTCCTGACCGACATCACCTACTCCGGTGCCCTGATATTCGGTGGCTCGCTGAAGTTGCTCGAGAAATTCTGCATCCAGGACAAACGTCTCGCCCTGGCGACGCTGGCCGCCTGACCCTGCCAACACAACCCCGGGCTCAACGCCCGGGGTTCGTTGCACGCCCATCGCCATTCCTTTGGTATGATCAAAAGTCGATTGTGCATGGATCCATGCAGTGCGCTGCTCAAACCGATCACAAGGCGCGAGATTGCGGCTGCATCGCTCCGTATGGCCACTCCACTTTTAGCGAATACCCACGCTTGATGCGAAAACTCCTGGCAAGCGCCCTGGCGCTGGTGATGATCGCCGCCCTCTGCGGCTATGGCTTCTGGACCCAACAGCGCCCGGAAGGCCACTACCTGTCCGACCTGCGCATCGAACTGGCGCTTAACCATGGCGTACCGGGCGAGCACGGCAACCTGCTCGGTGTCGAACCACTGCTGTACCCCGGCGACTATCAAAACCTGCAACGCCTGCACCGCAAGCTCGCAGCCTATCTGGAGCAAGCCCGCGCCCAAGGCCTGGTGAACCCGCGCACCGTGGTGGTGCTGCCGGAACACATCGGTACCTGGCTGTGGGCGCGCGGAGAGAAGAACGAGCTGTATCAAGTCACCCAAAGCCACGAAGCCCGACAATGGCTGGAACTGAGCAACCCGCTGCGCTATGGCCTCGCGGTTCTTGGCGCTGACGGCGACGACTGGCGCGCCGATGCGCACTTGCGCATGAAGGCCGAGCAGATGGCCGCAGACTACCAGCAGCTGTTCGGCGGCCTGGCCAGGGAATTTGGCGTCACCTTGGTGGCCGGTTCGATCGTGCTGCCCGAACCTTATGTGAAACAAGGCGTACTGCATACCGGCCGTGGCCCGCTGTTCAACAGCAGTGTGGTGTTTGCCGGAGACGGCTCGCTACTGGGGCAGCCCCAGCGCCAGCAATATCCCGACAGTGAAATGCGCCGCTACGTCCACCACGGCCGCCAGCACCCGCTGCAGGTCGTGCAGACCCCGGCCGGGCGCCTCGGGATACTGGTGGGCAGTGACAGCTGGTACCCGGAAAACCACCAGCAACTGACTGAACAAGCCGTACAACTGGTCGCCAACCCGGCGTTTCTCAGTGGCAAGGGCAGCTGGCAAGCACCCTGGCGGGGAAATCGCCATCAGGATGCCAGCGCCGGGCTGGCCTTGCAGCGCGGCGAAGTCAGTGAACAGACGGCTTGGCAACGCCTGACCGAAGTGGCCGGAACCGGCATCAGCAGCATGAGCGTGTTCATGCGCGGGCAGTTCTGGGAACAGGGCAGCGATGGCCAGGGCTTTGCTCGCCAGTCGGGAGCGTTGCTCGCCGGCCCCCCCAGCCCAGGCGCCCGCCTGTTGAATGTGTGGTTGTAAACCCATGGCCCGCCCCCGCGTGCGCCTGGGCGAACTGTCGGTTGGTTTTGTCCAGCCTTTGAGCGAAGCCCTGCGCGAGCTGGGCCACGACCCTGAACCATTGCTGCGCCGCTACGGCCTGGACGCGACCCGCCTGAGCGAAGCCGGCGCACGCCTGTCCATACCCCGCTACATGCACATGGGCCACGCAGCCATCGAAATGAGCGGTGAGGCCGCTTTAGGTCTGCGTATGGGGCGCCTCAGCCGGCTGGCGCATACGGGCCTGGCCGGGGTCACTGCGGCCCAGGCCCCCACCCTGGGCGAGGCCGCGCGTACCCTGCTGCGTTTCGAGCCGCTTTACGCGGCCAACTACCGCGGCCATTCCCGCTTTGAGGAAGATGCCCAGGGCGCCTGGCTGCGCTTCTATTCCATCAGCCCCTACAACGACTACAACCGCTTTGTGGTCGACTCACTGCTGGCCGGCTGGCTGGCCCAGTTGGCCGAGCTGGCCGGCACCCCGGTGCAGGCCGATCGCCTGGAGATCGAGTTTGCCGCGCCCTCCTATGCCGCGCGCTATCAACCGCTTTGCAGCACGCCTGTGCAGTTCGCCGCCGACGGCAATCAGCTGCGTCTGAGCCGCGCTACCTTGCAACTGGCCAACCCCGGGCATTGCCCGAGTACCTGGCAGCACCTGTTGCAGTTGTGCGAAGCAGAGCTGCTGCAGCGCACGCGGGTGCGCAGTCTGGGTGAGCGCATCACCCACCTGCTGGGCCCGCTGCTCAATGGCGGCCGTGAACCGGACCTGGAAGAAGTGGCGCTGCACTTGCAGCTACCAAGCTGGACCTTGCGCCGCAAGCTCGCGGAGGAAGGCACGCGCTTTCGCGACCTGCTCAACGAAACCCGGCGCGACCTGGCCGAGACCTACATCCGTGACACGGCGCTGGCCTTTGGCGAGATAGCCTATCTGTTGGGGTTTGCTTCGGCCGAGGCCTTCCAGCGCGCATTCAAGCGCTGGACGGGCCTCACGCCGGGGGAGTTCCGCCGCAGCCAGCGGCAGCCGAGCTAGAGTTCGGTGGCGTCGTCGGCCGGTTCCGGGGTGTCCAGTTCGTAAGCCTGGGTTTCGAGTAGTTCTTCCTGGTATTCATCCATTGCCCTGCGTCCTCTTTGCTCATTTTGCCTTTGTAGGTATCGCCTTCAGCCTAAGCAGGTGGGATGAAGGGATGATGACAAGCTTATGAGTGGTAAACGTAGCAGGTGTTCAGAAAGTTATCGCGGGGCGTCTGTAACAGGGGATGTTTACAGCCTGAACCGGCCCTTTCGCGGGCTGCCGGCGAAAGGGTCGGTTCAGGCGACCCATCAAAGGGAGGGGGCGGCGGCCTCGGCCGGCTGGGCATCCTGCTGCACCTGAATGGGTGCAGCTTCGGCCGGCGGGGCCACAGGCTGCGAACCCTGGCTGTCATCCACCACCGGCGCCGCTGGCGCCTCGCTGGCCGGGGCTACCCCCGCAGATGCAGGCGCCGCGTCAACCAACGGCGCAGCTGCCGGGGCCGGCGCCACCGGGTTCGCCGCAGCTTGCTCCGGAAGCCCAAGGTCAGCCGCCGGTTTTTCAACCTTCGGCGCTGGCTCTTCGACCTTGGCCTTGCTCACTTTTTTCGGCTTGGGCAGGTAGCTCTCCACCAAGGCGAAATAGCGGTCATAGAACTGCACCGCGGTCACCGTCTCACTGGCCACCTTGACCATCGAGTCGTCACTGGAGCCGATCGGCATTGACACCGAACCCAGCACCCCCACACCCAGGCTGGCGGAGGTGTTGGACTTTTTCAGCGCATAGCGGTCCTGGAGGGCGTTGGCGAACATGGTCGAGCGCTGATCGTCGCTCACGTCCGGTGCACAGGTGACATTGAAGCTGATCTGCAGGTGGTTCTCGCTGTTTTGCTGAAAGCTCTTGTTACCCACCACCTGGTTGGCGCCGCTGCTGGTGATGATGTACCCCTGGCTGAGCAAAGCACGCCGGGCGGCCTCGCAAGAGCCGGCATCGCTCACCGGAAAGCTGCGCGAGAAGGTACCCGAGTCATCGAAGTTCTCGTGCTCGTAGACGGCCGCTTTTTTCGAGGAACAACCGGTCACGCCCGCCAGCACCAGGGCCAGCCCGAGCGCACCAAAGACGGAAGATCTGGTCATTGCGAATTCCGGGTATGTCGGGAAAGTGCCTATTGTGCAACACAGCAGGCAGGCACAGGAACCGCTGGTCGGTGAAGAATCTGTCAGGTTGGTGCAAATCTGGGTAAAGGCAGGCACTTGTCAGGCGCACCAACGAAAAAAGCGACCCGAAGGTCGCTTTAACGTTGCGTCAAGGCGTTCATGGGGCCTTGAAGCGAAGATGGCGCAGCGGACGGGACTCGAACCCGCGACCCCCGGCGTGACAGGCCGGTATTCTAACCGACTGAACTACCGCTGCGTATCATTCAGGCTTGCGCCCGATTGAAACCTGGGTCTACCCTTCCGGCGCGATGGCCTCAGGGCAGGCACAAAAAAAGCGATAACGCGATCGCTTCTCTTGTGTTTGCTTCAAGGTGTTCTAGGGACCTTGAAACGAAGATGGCGCAGCGGACGGGACTCGAACCCGCGACCCCCGGCGTGACAGGCCGGTATTCTAACCGACTGAACTACCGCTGCGTATCGTTCAGGCTTGCGCCCGATTGAAACTGGGATCAGCCCAAGGCATGTGCCTTGTGGCTTCAGACCGGTGCCAGGCACCCATCTGTTACTGAAAAATGGCGCAGCGGACGGGACTCGAACCCGCGACCCCCGGCGTGACAGGCCGGTATTCTAACCGACTGAACTACCGCTGCGCAGTGCGTTCCTCTCTGGCTATCGGCTTCTTGCGAACCCGAAGCTCCAGGAACATCTCAGGAAGTGGTGGGTGATGACGGGATCGAACCGCCGACCCTCTGCTTGTAAGGCAGATGCTCTCCCGGCTGAGCTAATCACCCTCGCGATGTTGCTTGTTGCGTTTGCTTCGCTGAGGCCGCGAAATTTACGCAGGTGGCGAAGCTAAGTCAATAGCCCCATTGAATTTTTTTCAAAAAGGCAACGTGATGTGATTGCCTGTGCCGGCCTCTTCGCGGGTAAACCCGCTCCTACAGTCGGACATTAACCGTTGTAGGAGCGGGTTTAGCCGCGAAGAGGCCGGCGCAGTTTAAACAAGGTGCTCAGGTATAGATCATCTTGCGGGTCATGCCGCCATCGACCACAAACTCCTGGCCGGTGACAAATGCCGCCTGGCGTGACAGCAACCAGGCAACCATGGCCGCGACATCTTCCACGGTCCCTACCCTGCCCGTTGGATGCTGGGCATGGTCAGCTTCGCTCAACGGCTCGGCACGGCGCTGCGACGGATCACGGGCATCGATCCAGCCCGGGCTCACCGCATTGACGCGAATCTCCGGGCCCAGGCTCATGGCCAGGGCATGGGTCAAAGCCACCAGGCCGCCCTTGCTTGCCGCGTAAGCCTCGGTGTCGGGTTCGGACTGCCGAGCACGGGTAGAGGTCAGGTTGACGATCGCCCCATTGTGCGCACGCAGGTACGGCGCACAATGCTTGGCCAGCAGCATGGGGCCGCTGAGGTTGACCCCCAGCACCCGGTTCCATTGTGCCAGGCTCAGGCTTTCCAGCGTCTGGTTGTGCGGGTTGGCAATGGCCGCATTGCACACCAGCGCGTCCAGCCGGCCGAACTGCCCGAGCACTTCGGACACGCCGGCACTGACCTGGGCCTCGTCGGCAACGTCCATGGTGATGAACCAGGCGTTGTCGCCCAACGCCTTGGCCACTTTGGTACCACGCTGGCGGTCCAGATCACTCAGCACCACTTGCCAGCCTTCGCAGATCAGCCATGCGGCAATGCCCAGACCGATGCCGCGGGCGGCGCCCGTGACCAAGGCTACCCGGCCATTGTGGCCCGGGGTGCTGCCGCTGATTTCGATCACAATGCCGCCAGCCCGCGCGCCAGGTCAGCCTGCAGGTCAGCCACGTCTTCCAGACCCACGGCAACACGGATCAGGCTGTCGCGGATACCAGCCGCTTCACGCTTCTGCGGCGACAGACGACCGTGTGAGGTGGTCGCCGGATGAGCGATGGTGGTTTTGCTGTCACCCAGGTTGGTCGTGATGGAAATCACTCGGGTAGCGTCGATGAAACGCCAGGCGCCCTCTTTGCCCCCCTTGACTTCAAAGCTGACCACTGCACCAAAACCGCTCATCTGGCGCTTGGCCAGTTCGTGCTGCGGGTGGCTGGGCAGGCCGGCGTAATGCACCTTCTCCACGCCGTCCTGCTGCTCCAGCCATTCGGCCAGGGCCTGAGCGCTTTCGCAGTGCGCACGCATACGCAGGCGCAGCGTTTCCAGGCCCTTGGTGAAGATCCAGGCGTTGAACGGGCTGAGGGTTGGACCTGCGGTTCGCAGGAAACCCACCACTTCTTTCATTTGCTCAGTACGGCCGGCAACCACACCGCCCATGCAGCGGCCCTGGCCGTCGATGAACTTGGTGGCCGAGTGGAACACAATGTCGGCACCCAGCTTCAGCGGCTGCTGCAACGCCGGGGTACTGAAACAGTTGTCCACCACCAGCATGGCACCCTGAGCATGGGCGATTTCGCTGAGCGCGGTGATATCGACCAACTCGGCCAGCGGGTTGGAGGGCGATTCGACGATCAGCAGCTTGGTGTTGGCCTTGATGGCCTTTTCCCAACCGGTGAGGTCGACCAGTGGCACGTAGTCCACTTCTACACCAAAGCGCTTGAAGTACTTCTCGAACAGGCTGATGGTGGAGCCGAATACGCTCTGCGACACCAGCACATGGTCACCGGCGCTGCACAGCGACATGACCACGGCCAGGATCGCCGCCATGCCGGTGGACGTACCCACGGCCTGTTCGGCACCTTCCATGGCCGCCAGGCGCTCCTCGAAGGCACGCACCGACGGGTTGGTGTAGCGCGAGTAGACGTTGCCCGGCGTTTCGCCGGCAAAGCGCGCAGCAGCATCGGCTGCCGTGCGGAACACATAGCTGGAGGTCAGGAACAGCGCTTCGCTGTGCTCGCCTTCCGGGGTACGGTTTTGGCCAGCGCGTACCGCCAGGGTGTCGAAACCGACACCCTCGAGGTCACTGTCCAGTCGCCCGGCATCCCATTGATCCGTCATGCCGTCGCTCCCAAAATCAGTTGTTGTAAAGGTCGATGATCGCGCTGACGGCCTGGTTCTTGACCTTGGCCAAGTCGTTACGGGCCTGCTCGATGCGGTCGAGGTAGGCTTCGTCGATATCGCCAGTGACGTACTCGCCGTTGAACACCGCACAATCGAACTGCTCGATCTTGATCTTGCCGCCGCCGACCGAGTCGATCAGGTCTGGCAGGTCCTGATAGACCAGCCAATCGGCGCCAATCAACTCACCCACCTGTTCGGTGGTGCGGTTGTGGGCGATCAGTTCGTGAACACTCGGCATGTCGATGCCGTAGACGTTGGGGTAGCGTACTGCAGGCGCTGCGGAGCAGAAGTAGACATTCTTGGCGCCGGCTTCGCGGGCCATCTGGATGATCTGCTTGCAGGTGGTGCCGCGCACGATCGAGTCGTCCACCAGCATCACATTCTTGCCGCGGAACTCCAGCTCGATGGCGTTGAGCTTCTGACGCACCGACTTCTTGCGCGCGGCCTGGCCGGGCATGATGAAGGTACGGCCGATGTAACGGTTCTTGACGAAACCTTCGCGGAACTTGACGCCCAACCGGTTGGCCAGTTCCAGCGCGGCAGTACGACTGGTATCCGGGATCGGGATGACCACGTCGATATCATGATCGGGGCGCTCGCGCATGATCTTGTCGGCCAGCTTTTCACCCATGCGCAGACGCGCCTTGTACACCGAGACCCCATCGATGATCGAGTCCGGACGCGCCAGGTAGACGTGCTCGAAGATGCACGGCTGCAACTTTGGCGATTCGGCGCACTGCTTGGTGAACAACTGGCCTTCTTCGGTGATGTACACCGCTTCGCCCGGCGCCAGGTCGCGGATCAGGGTGAAGCCGAGCACGTCCAGGGCGACGCTTTCCGAGGCGATCATGTATTCCACACCTTCGTCGGTGTGACGCTGACCGAACACCACCGGGCGAATGCCATGGGGGTCGCGGAAACCGACGATGCCGTAGCCGGTGATCATGGCCACCACGGCGTAACCGCCAACGCAGCGGCTGTGCACATGGGAGACCGCAGCGAACACGTCTTCTTCGGTCGGCTGCAGCTTGCCGCGCACTGCCAGCTCATGGGCGAACACGTTCAGCAGCACTTCCGAGTCGGAGTTGGTGTTGACGTGGCGCAGGTCGGACTCGTAGATCTCCTTGGCCAACTGCTCGACATTGGTCAGGTTGCCGTTGTGAGCCAGGGTGATGCCGTAAGGCGAGTTGACGTAGAACGGCTGGGCCTCGGCCGAGGTCGAGCTGCCCGCAGTCGGGTAGCGCACGTGGCCGATACCGATGTTGCCAACCAGGCGCTGCATGTGGCGCTGCTGGAACACGTCGCGCACCAGGCCATTATCCTTGCGCAGGAACAACCGGCCGTCATGGCTGGTCACGATACCGGCAGCGTCCTGGCCGCGGTGCTGGAGGACCGTAAGCGCGTCATACAGCGCCTGATTGACGTTCGACTTACCGACGATACCGACGATGCCACACATGCGACGCAACCCCTACTTTGATGAAACTTGAGTGAATAGCGCTCAGGGCTTGGACGGCCCGAGCAACTGTTCCTTGAACGGAAGATCAGCCGGAGTGCTGATCAGCCCACTGGGCGTCCATTGGTCGGTGAAACCCAGAATCAGGTTTTTCGACCAGTCGGCGACCAAGAGAAATTGTGGTATCAGGCGTGATTCCTGCCACCAGGTGTCTTGTTGAACCGGCCCCAGGCTGATCAGGCCTATGGCCACCACTACCAGCAAGGCCCCGCGCGCAGCGCCAAAGGCCATGCCCAGGAAACGATCGGTGCCGGACAGCCCGGTCACGCGGATCAGCTCACCGACAAGGAAGTTGACCATGGCCCCCACCAGCAAGGTGGCGACGAAAAGAATGGCGCAACCAGCGATGATGCGCATCGATGGCGTCTGGATATAGCTCTCAAGATACACCGAGAGCGAACCGCCGAACATCCAGGCAACCGCACCGGCAATGATCCAGATGAGCAAGGACAAGGCCTCCTTGACGAAGCCGCGCTTGAGACTGATCAGTGTGGAGACGGCGATGATCGCGATGATCGCCCAATCAACCAAGGTAAATGCCACGGTGTTGCCTGCAGACGTTTGAGGCGGCGCATTTTACCAGAGCAGAGGGCCGGGAGTAAGCGGAATGTCAGCTGGATTGGTGTTGGGCCATTGGCAGGCAAACCCGCCCCGACAGGTTCCGGGTAAGCCTTGCAGCGGCAAAGTACCTGCAGGCGCGGGCTCACCCGCGAATGGGCGGCCTAGCCGCCCCGGGGAATCAGCTGCGCTCAGGCTGGAAGCGCACCACGAAGCCCTTGAGGCTGTTCTGACGGTTGATGGCGTCACGCACGCGCTCGGCCTCGGCGCGCTCGATCAACGGCCCCACGTAAACGCGGTTCATGCCACCCGCCGTACGGATATAGGCGTTGTAACCCTGGCTACGCAGGGTTTGCTGCAGCTTTTCGGCTCCTGCGCGGTTGGACAGACTGGCCAGCTGGATCGACCAACTGACGGGCAGGCCATTGGCGTCGATCTTCGATGGCGCGGCAGGTGCTGGTGTTGCAGCAGCTTTGGCCTCCACCTTGGGCGCGGGCGCCTGGGGCTTGGGTGGCTGAACCTGAGCCTGGGTCTGTGGCGACGGGGTGATTGGCTGGCTGGGTGTACTCGCCGGCGCAGTGGCCTCGTCGATCACCACCGGCGCCTGCTGCGCCTCCTGCGCAATAACCTGTGGCTCCGGCACGGCAACCGGCTCCACCTTCACTTCCGGCAGGCTGGGCATGGCCGGTGCCTGCGGGGCTTCGACGTGCACCTGGCGCATCTCGTCCTGGCGGGTAAACAGCATCGGCAGGAAGATAACCGCCAGCGCCACCAGCACCAGCGCACCCACCATGCGCTGTTTCATCCCTTTATCCAGCACAGCCATCTATTCCACCCTCCTGGGCGTGCCGCTCCAGCCATTCCAGCGCCTGGGCGACACAGAAAAACGAACCGAACAGCAGGATCTGATCATCCGCCGTCGCCTGCGCACATTGCCCTTCAAGGGCGGCGTCGACGCTGACATAAGACTTCACCGTGGCACCGAGGTTCGCCAAGGACGAGGCCAGTTCTGCGGCCGGGCGACTGCGCGGGGTATCCAGCGGCGCCACCGCCCAGTCGTCGATGAGGCCCTGCAGCGGCGCGATGACGCCCTCCAGATCCTTGTCGGCGAGCAGGCCAAAGACCGCGAGGCGGCGCCCCTTCAGCGGCCGGGCCGCCAGGCGCCTGGCCAGGTACTGCGCCGCATGCGGGTTGTGCCCGACATCCAGCAGCAACGCTACCGGTTTGCCCTGCCAGTTCACATTACGGAGGTCGAGACGCCCAGTGATACGGGTATCCAGCAGCGCCTGGCGGACTTGCGCCGCGTTCCACGGCAGCCCCATCAGCAGGAAAGCCTGCAAGGCCAGCGTGGCGTTTTCCATGGGCAGGTCCAGCAAAGGCAGGTCGCGCAGCTCGACCTGCGCACCATCAGCGGCAGTACCACGCCAGCTCCAGCAGCCTTCGGCACTGGCCAGGTCGAATTCCCGACCGCGCAGGAACAGTGGCGCGGCCAGTTCGGCGGCCTTGTCCAGCAACGGCCCGGGCGGATCCAGATCACCGCACAGGGCCGGCTTGCCCGGGCGGAAGATGCCCGCCTTCTCGAAGGCCACCAGCTCGCGGGTATCACCCAGGTAATCAACATGGTCGACACCGATGCTGGTCACCAGGGCGAAGTCGGCATCCACTACGTTGACGGTATCCAGGCGGCCACCCAGGCCCACCTCCAGCACCACCGCATCGAGCTGCGACTGGTAGAACAACCAGAACGCGGCCAACGTCCCCATCTCGAAGTAGGTCAGGGAAATATCGCCCCGCGCCGCCTCGACGGCGGCGAAGGCTTCGCACAGGCGCTCATCGCTGGCCTCTTGGCCATCGATCACCACCCGCTCGTTGTAACGTAGCAGGTGCGGCGAACTGTACACGCCGACCTTGAGCCCCTGGGCACGCAGCAACGACGCCACGAAGGCGCAGGTCGAACCCTTGCCGTTGGTGCCGGTTACCGTCACCACGCGCGGCGCCAGCTTGCCCAGCGCCAAGCGGGCAAGCACCTTCTGCGACCGCTCCAGGCCCATGTCGATGGCCGAGGGGTGCAACTGCTCGAGGTAGGCGAGCCATTCGCCCAGGGATCGTTGTTTCATCACGCGACGGCAGCCGCCTCACGCGCTTCTTCCGGCGTTTGCTGACCGGTCATCTGCGCCAGCAGGCGGGCCAGACGCGGGCGCAATTCGCCACGGGAGATGATCAGGTCGATGGCACCGTGCTCCAGCAGGAACTCGCTGCGCTGGAAGCCTTCAGGCAGCTTCTCGCGTACGGTCTGCTCGATCACGCGTGGACCGGCGAAACCAATCAGGGCCTTCGGCTCACCGACGATGACGTCGCCGAGCATCGCCAGGCTGGCGGAAACACCGCCATACACCGGGTCGGTCAGTACCGAGATGAACGGGATGCCTTCTTCGCGCAGGCGCGCCAGCACGGCAGAGGTCTTGGCCATCTGCATCAGCGAGATCAGCGCTTCCTGCATGCGCGCACCGCCCGAAGCGGAGAAGCAAACCATTGGGCAGCGGTTTTCCAGGGCATAGTTGGCCGCACGGACGAAGCGCTCGCCGACGATGGCACCCATGGAGCCGCCCATGAACGAGAACTCGAAGGCGCTAACCACGATCGGCATGCCCATCAGGGTGCCGCTCATGGAGATCAGCGCGTCCTTTTCGCCAGTCTGCTTCTGCGCAGCGGTCAGGCGGTCCTTGTACTTCTTGCCATCACGGAACTTCAGGCGGTCGACCGGTTCCAGGTCAGCGCCCAGTTCGGCACGGCCTTCGGCGTCAAGGAAGATGTCGATGCGCGCACGTGCGCCGATGCGCATGTGGTGATTGCACTTGGGGCAGACATCCAGGGTCTTTTCCAGCTCCGGACGATACAGCACGGCCTCGCAGGACGGGCACTTGTGCCACAGGCCCTCAGGCACCGAGCTCTTTTTCACCTCGGAACGCATGATCGAAGGGATCAGTTTGTCGACTAACCAGTTGCTCATGCTTTCTTTCTCCAGTATTGGCAGGCGGGGGACGGCGTCACCGGCCCTGCCCTGCCCTTGAGCTCAAAATCTTTTATGAAACGATGGTGGACCGGCCGCCGGGGCTTCCAGCGCGCCACTCCACCGCTAATGTGTTTTTTTGCCGCCACAGGTGCTGGCATGCGGCCCGCAGGGCTGCGAAAGCTATGGACGATGGCGCGCAGCCAGCCGTCACATCTGCCATCAAGCCTGTTTCACCGCACGCATGAAGGCCTCGATCTTCGCCGCATCCTTGATGCCCTTGGCCTGTTCCACGCCACCGCTGACATCCACCGCATAAGGCTTTACCTGGGCAATGGCCTGGCCAACGTTATCGGCCGACAGCCCGCCCGCAAGGATGATCGGCTTGCCAAGACGCGCCGGTACCAATGACCAGTCGAACGCCTCGCCGGTTCCCCCTGGCACGCCCGGTACATAGGTGTCGAGCAAAATGCCGCGGGCACCCGCGTAAAGCCGACAGGCCGCCTCCAGGTCATCGCCAGGGCGCACACGCAGGGCCTTGATCCAGGGGCGGTGGTAGCCTTCACAGTCCTGCGGGGTTTCATCGCCGTGAAACTGTAGCAGGTCCAGCGGGACCACTTCGAGGATCTCGTTCAGCTCGCAGCGCGAGGCATTGACGAACAGCCCGACCGTGGTCACGAAGGGCGGCAACTCGGCAATGATCGCCCGCGCCTGGCGCACGTCCACCGCCCGCGGGCTCTTGGCATAGAAGACGAAGCCGATGGCATCGGCCCCCGCTTCGGCAGCGGCCAGTGCGTCTTCGATGCGGGTAATCCCGCAGATCTTGCTGCGAACATTGCTCATGGAACAAGAACCCTGATTGTTGCGGCGAAAGGGCGGATGTTAGCAAATGGCTTTTCGCTCGTCAGTCTGCCAACGCCTCGTAACCACTCAAAAAGTGTGGGCCGATGTAACGCTTGGGCAACGCAAACGCTTCGGGGTACTCCACCTGCACCAGGTAAAGCCCGTATGGGTGGGCCGTTACCCCACCTTCACGGCGGTTGCGCCCTTCCAGCACCTCGCGTGCCCAGGCAACCGGACGCTCGCCGGCGCCGATGGCCATCAGCACACCGGCAATGTTACGCACCATGTGGTGCAGGAAGGCGGTGGCACGCACGTCCAGCACGATCATCTGGCCATGGCGGGTAACACGCAGGTGGTAGATGTGCTTGATCGGTGACTTGGCCTGACACTGGCTGGCACGGAAGGCGCTGAAGTCGTGGGTACCGAGCAGGTACTGCGCCGCCTCGGCCATGCGATCGACGTCCAGCGGACGGTGGTTCCAGGTCACTTCTTCGGCCAGGTGCGCCGGGCGAATCGGGTCGTTGTAGATGACATAGCGGTAACGCCGGGCGCAGGCCTTGAAGCGGGCATGAAAGTCGGCCGGCATTGGCCGCGACCAGACCACGCTGATGTCGTGCGGCAGGTTGAAGTTGGTGCCCATGGTCCAGGCGCGCTCGTCACGCACGGCACGGGTATCGAAGTGCACGACCTGCCCGCAGCCGTGAACGCCGGCGTCGGTACGCCCGGCGCAGACCACCGAAATCGGCTCGTTGGCGACCTTGGACAGCGCTTGCTCCAGGGCTTGCTGGACACTCGGCACGCCGCTGGCCTGACGTTGCCAGCCGCGGTAGCGCGCGCCTTTGTATTCCACGCCCAGGGCGATGCGGGAGTAGCCTTCGGCCGCGGATTCGGCGGTAGCGGTGTCGATGATGTCCAAGAGCATGAAACCTGTGGGGTGTACGGAATGGCGGGGATTATAACGACAACGGCAGCCTCGTAGGGCTGCCGCTGATTGCGCACTGCATGCGCGGGCCTCTTCGCGGGCGCGGTCAGCCCGCCAAGAGGCCTGACCTGCTTGCATCAGACCAGCCGGGAGAGCATGTCCTCGGCTTCCTGACGCTGGCTGTCGTCGCCATCCTTGACCACTTCGTCGAGGATGTCGCGCGCGCCCTGGCTGTCACCCATGTCGATATAGGCACGGGCCAGGTCGAGCTTGGTGGCGACTTCGTCACTGCCGGAGAAGAAGTCGAAGTCCAGGTCGTCCAAAGGCTCAGGCTCTGGTTGCGCCACCGCGTCTTCGCTGGTGAAGTGCGGCTCCAGCGATGGCGTTTCGAGGCTCTGCGACAGCTTGTCCAGCTCGGCGTTGACGTCATTGAGCTCCGAGGCAAAGCTCTTGGCGGCTGGCGAATCGTCTTCCAACGACAGGGACAGGTCGAAGTCCGATGGCAAGTCGAACTCGGAGACCGGATCAAACTCCGGTTCGCTGTCGAAGGCAGCCAGTTCGGCGGTGACATCCAGCGGATCTTGCTCCAGCGCCTCAGGGGCAGCCGGGGCAACCGGCTCGCTGACGTCGAGGTCGAAATCAGACAGGTCCACGGCAGGCTGAGGCTCGGCCTGAGCCAGCATGGCCTCGAAATCGGCGTCGGCGTCGGCTTGCAGCTCGGCATCCACGGCAAAGGGCTGTTCTTCCGGCTGAGCTTCTTCCTGTACGGGCTCATCGAGCACAGGCTCAGCGATTATCAGTTCGTCGGGTACGCCCCCCTGCGCCATCGGCTCGTCCAGCACGGACGCGGCCAGCGGGTCTTGATCGGCCAGGTCTTCACCCAGGCTCAGGTCGAAGGCGCTGTCCAGATCCTGCTCGGCCAGGTCCGTTGCATCGAGCGTTGGCACATCATCGAAGGCGTCCAGCTCAGCGTCAGGCGCTGCTTGCGCGACAACCTCTGGCTCAGCCTGCTCTTGCGGCTCGAACCCGGACAACTCGTCAGGCACCACATCGGCAACCACTGGCGCTTTGGGCTCATCGTGCAGCAGCTCTTGCACGTACTGCTCATCCATTTCGGCAGCCAGCGCCGCCGCACCCAGGCCGGCAGCGGCCAGGCCGAGCATGGCGGGGTAACGCTCTTTCAGGCCGGCGACTTCAGCAACGTTCTGCTCGCTGGCCGGCAACTGACGCTCCTGTTCGGCGAACGCGCTCTGGTCACCCTGGCGGGCGTACACGTCCATCAGTTTCAGGCGCAGGTCGTCACGCTCCGGTGCGGCGGCCACGGCGGGCTCCAGCAGCTCGGTGGCACGATTAAGGCGGCCTTCGGCCAGGCATTGGTCGACTTGCGCCAGCAGCGCGGCGTGCGGGTCTGCTTGTGGTTCAGGCTCGGGTGCTGCCTCGGCGACCGGTTCTGCCACTTTTTCCGCAGCGACGGCAGCTGCAGCCGAAGCGGCAACCACAGCCGGCGACAGGGTTACACCCGGCTCGGGGGCTTCGACGCCGCCGAAGCTCTCGATATCGCTGTCGAAACCTGCGCCCTGCTCTTCTTCCAGCGCCCGCGCCATGCGCAGGTGCTTCTCGGCTTCTTGCTGGGCCTTGCGTTTGCGCGCCAGCAGCCACAGCAGCAGTGCCAGCACCAGGATGCTGGAACCGGCAATCACGCCCAGAAGCCACGGGTTGCCCAGGACCGAGTCGAGCGCCCCCTTCGGCTGGCTGGCGGGTGCTGGCTGGGTGTCCGGCACAGGCTGGGGTGCGGTATCGGCAGCAGCAGGTGCCGGATTGACCACGGGCTGCTCCGGGGTATCGGCAGCCGCTGCCGACGCGGCTGCGCCCTGGCCTTCCAGGCGTGCCAACTGGTTGTTCTTCAGCTCGATCAGGCGCTGCAGCTTGTCCAGCTGGCTCTGCAGGTCGGCCATGCGGCTTTTCAGTTCTTCGTTGTCGCGACGGCTGGTGTCCAGGCTTTCCTGGGCCATGGCCAGCTCGTCATTCAACGCCTTGGCCTGGCCTGCACCGGCCTGGTTGCCCGGGCTGACCAGGCGCAGGTTGTCGCCCTGGGCGATACGCGACGGTGCAGCCTCGGCGGCGCCACGGCGAGTGGCATCCAGCTGGCGGGCACGCGGTCCCAGGCGACGGCCTTCACGCCAGGCCGCATACTGCTCGGCCACCTCGCGGTTCGCCTCGCCCTGGGCGATGCTCTGGATCTGCTGCTGGTCGGGCAGGCGCAGTACCTGGCCAACCTTCAGCTGGTTGATGTTGTTGCCGATGAAGGCATCCGGGTTCAAAGCCTGGATCGCGATCATGGTCTGCTGGATCGATCCACCCTGGGTGTTACGCGCGGCAATCTGCCACAAGGTGTCGCGACGCTGGGTGGTGTAGCTGCTGGCACCGGTGATGGCCGGTGTGACATTGCCTGCCGCCGGCTGTTCGCCCTGTGCCTTGGCCTGGTCGAGCAGCACGCTATAGTCACGCAGCAGGCGGCCCTGCGGCCACATCACCTGCACCAGGAACTTGACCACCGGACCTGGCAGCGGCTGACTGGAGGTCACGCGCAGCACACTTTTGCCGTTGGGGTTGATCACCGGTGTGAAGGTCAGGTCTTCGAGGTAGGTCGGAAACGCCACCCCGGCCTTGCTGAACTCTTCCGGTGGCGCCAGGCTCGGCGCCACTTCGGCGGCTTTGAGGTCGCGCACGTCGAGCAATTCGATCTCGGCGTCCAGCGGCTGATTCTGTGCCGACTTCAGGGTCAGCTCCCCCAGGCCCAGCGCATTCGCCATGCCAGACGACAGCGCGGATGCTGCAGCCATGGCCAGAACCAGTTTGCGAATTCGAAGCATGACCTCTTCCCTTGTATGAATCGTCCCGAAACCTGCATGCGGAGCAGGACAAAAGTGCTCGCCAGTATCTTTTACGGCATGTGTTTAATCAACAATTGCGCCACTTGCACGGCATTGAGCGCGGCGCCTTTGCGCACGTTGTCGGTGGTTAGCCAGAGGTTGAGTTGCTGGTCTTCATCAACACCGTGACGTACACGTCCAACATAGACCACGTCTTGGCCCACTGCGTCACCTACCGGGGTCGGATAATCATCGTTTTCCACCCGCTCGATGCTGTCGGCTGCCTCCAGGGCCTGGTTGACCGCTGCCAGGTCTACCGGGCGACGGCTTTGCACGGCCACACTGAAGCTATCGCCGAAAAACACCGGGACTTGAACACAGCTCACGGAAATCTTCAGTTCAGGCAGGCCCAGCAGTACGCGCAGTTCGCTGACCAGGCGGCGCTCCAGCGCGGTATGGCCCTGCTCGTCGGCAGCACCGACCTGGGCCAGCAGGTTGAATGCCACCTGGCGGTCGAAGAAGCGCGGCTCCAGCGGGCGGGCATTGAGCAGTTCGGCGGTTTGCCGGGCCAGCTCGCTGACCGCTTCACGGCCTTGCGCAGACACCGCCAACGCGGCCATCACTTGCACCCGCTCGATGTCCAGCAGGCCTTTGAGCGGCGCCAGCGCGACGGCCAGGGCTACTGCGGCCGAGCATGGGCTGACGATACGCGCTGGCAACGACAGGCTGGCCAGGCGTTCGGCGTTGGCTTCCGGCACCAGGGCCAGGGCGTCGTCCAGGCCGCCGGACAGGTCGATGACCGTGCAGCCCGCCTGCAGCGCCTTGCCGGCAAAGCTGCGGCTGACGGCGGCGCCGGTGGCGAAGAAGGCCAGCTTGACCTGGGCGAAGTCGAAGCTGTCGACTTCGCGCACCTTCAGTTTCTTGCCAGCGAACATCACGCTGCTGCCCGCCGATTCCATGCTGGCCAGCAGGTGCAGAGTGGCAACCGGGAATGCCAGTTCTTCGAGGATCTGCACCAAGGCTTCACCGACGCTGCCGGTGGCGCCGACGACGGCGATATCCAAAGGGTGTGTCATGGAAGGGATCCTTTTGCTGTAAACGGCGGGGGCGGCACTTTACTCGGATTGTAGGGTTTTGTCTGTGCCTCCCCCAGCGTTGCCTATTGCTGTAGCTATTGCTGTTGCTGTTGATCTTGATCTTGATCTTGATCTTGATCTTGATCTTCGCGACTTCAGGAGGCCGAACGCAGGCCTTGCGGAGGCAGGTGACGGGCATGGATGCCCGTCAAGCGCTGAGGCCCCAGGATGGGGCCTTCGGCGCGGTCCTGCCGGGAGCAAGGCCGGAGTGAGGGGACCCCGGAGCGCAGCGCAGGGGCCGGATGATGGGAGCGCAGCGTTTTTTGGTTACTTTTTGTCGCGTTTGACAAAAAGTGACTCGCCGTAAGGGCCATCCCTTTCAAGGTCTTTTGGTTTTGGCGGCTTTGATGACCCGATCCGTCGAAACATGAGCATGTACAGCCGTCCCTTGCACCCAGGCCTTCGCTTTGAGCACCTTGGGGCCTCGTGGGCTTTTCGCAACCTGTCTGGGCTGGATGTTTCTGGCCAGCTCCAGCAGGCGCTGAGCCAGGTTTTCCATCGGAACAACGGGCATGTACTCGGATGGCAGGGCAATCTGCATGCCTTCGTAACCCCCTCTGATCTGCACCGCCAAGTGATAGATCGAGGCTTCCCAATTCTCGGGCAAGGCATCGCGGTGAGCCTGTTCAACACTTCGCTTGAGCAAGGCCAGAACGTTGTATGCCAGCACGGCAGTGGTGAATCCAAGCAAGGCGGCTCGCGGACTGCCGAGGGTTTCAATTTCACTTTCCAGAATTGCTTCCAACCGCTGGAACATCCCTTCAATGCTCCAGCGGCGCCGATAGAAGTCTGCGATCTGTTGCGCACTGATGCTCTCGGGCAGGTTGCTCCAGAACATCAAGCTGTTATCACCTGAGTCGTTTGGTGAATGAAGCGTTAACTCGACACGTCGCCAGCGGTGCCCGCCTTTTACTTCGATGGATTGCTCGCGCACAGTGCCTGTGGCGACGGGCATCGGTGCTTGCCACTCACCTTCCTGGATCAAGCGTGGATGCTTGGCCTGCTGGCGAATGACAAATGATGTCTTCACCTGTTCGCACGCCTCCATTACAGGCAGCGTGCAGTAGAGACGGTCAGCGATCCAAACCTGATTGGTCTTTGCTTCAGCCAGCAACGGCAAAACACAAACTCGTTCGCTTGCGTAGGCGTCCTCGCACGGCTGGAGGTCAATTACCTGATCCAGGTCGGGGTCGTAAACCACCACCGAAAACCCGGGGCGAGCCGCTCCGCGCTCTTGGCGCAACGCGCCAAGACGCTTTTCGGTAGAGGCCAAGTGGCTGCCATCGACCACCCGAACTTGCCAATCAGGAAGCATGGCTGAGCAGCCCAACTCATGGATTGTCGGCGCCAAGCGCTGCGCGCAGCCTGTCACCAGAGCACGCAACAGGGCAGGTTCGGTTCGACTGATCTTGTCGTACAGAGCTGCCAGGCTGACGGGAAGGTCGTCCAGTTGTCTTGCCGCAGCATGCAGCGATGGCTTCAAGCCCAATGAAACAAGCGACATCAACTTGATAATGGTCGAGAACAGCAGCTCGCGAGAATACTGCCGTTGGCGGTGCTCCTCGAAAACCTGATCGACCCACTCCGGCGCAATGGCCTGCTCCAAGGCAAGTTTGGCCATTACGCTGGCGGGTGCTTTTTTCTCGAATCGCGCTAGTACATCAGCCCACATCGCTCGGGTCTTCCTGACTGGATTTCAGCGAATTCTACCGAAGACCTTGAAAGGGATGGCCGTAAGGGCGAAAAGGTGAGTATGTGTCGCCATCGTGAATGGACTGTTCGCTGAGTCAAAACAGACGAATTTGCTTCTTGCTTCTTGCTTCTTGCTTCTTGGATGTGGGCATTCACACCGAGTAGGTATTCATTCACGCAGGTGGCGCATAGTCACCTTTCCGCCCTTACGGCGGGTCCCTTTTTGTCGTGGCAAAAAGGAACCAAAAACCGTCGGCTCCCATCATCCGGCCCCTGCGCTACGCTCCGGGGTCCCCTCGCTCCGGGCTTGCTCCCGGGAGGACCGCGCTGCAGGCCCCATCCTGGGGCCCAGCGCTTGACGGGCATCCATGCCCGTCACCTCCCTCCGCAAGCCCTGCGCTCGGCCTCCTGAAGTCGCAATCTGCGTCGCCTGAACTACCGCGCACTTAGAAGCAAAAGCAAAAGCAACGGCAACGGCAACGGCTCTGTCAGAGCAGACATTTCGCCATTAAACAGCGGCATGAATTATCCGGCGATTAGGCCCGCGACCCAAATGCATACTTTCAGGCATAAAAAAATACCGCACTGTCACCAGTGCGGTATTTTTCAGGTGAAGCCTGAACGATCAACGCTCCAGCAGAATCCGCAACATGCGGCGCAGCGGTTCGGCGGCGCCCCACAGCAGCTGGTCACCCACGGTGAACGCGCCCAGGTACTGCGACCCCATGTTCAGCTTGCGCAGACGGCCAACCGGGATGTTCAGGGTGCCGGTAACCTTGGTCGGGGTCAGCTCCTGCATGCTGATTTCACGCTGGTTCGGCACCAGCTTCACCCAAGGGTTGTGCTGGCTGATCATGCCTTCGATGTCGGCGATCGGCACGTCCTTGTTCAGCTTGATGGTCAGCGCCTGGCTGTGGCAGCGCATGGCGCCAATGCGCACACAGATGCCGTCGACCGGGATCGGGCTCTTGAAGCGACCGAGGATCTTGTTGGTTTCGGCCTGGGCCTTCCACTCTTCGCGGCTCTGACCGTTCGGCAGTTCCTTGTCGATCCATGGGATCAGGCTGCCCGCCAGCGGCACGCCGAAGTTCTCGGTCGGGAACGCTTCGCTGCGCATGGTCTCGGCAACCTTGCGGTCGATATCGAGAATGGCGCTGGCCGGGTTGGCCAGGTCATCGGCCACTGCCGCGTGGGTAGCACCCATCTGCTTGATCAGCTCGCGCATGTTCTGCGCGCCGGCACCCGAAGCCGCCTGGTAGGTCATGGCGCTCATCCACTCGACCAGACCGGCCTCGAACAGGCCACCCAGGCCCATCAGCATCAGACTGACGGTGCAGTTGCCACCGATGTAGTTCTTGGTACCGGCATCCAGCTGCTGGTCGATGACCTTGCGGTTGACCGGGTCGAGGATGATCACCGCGTCATCCTGCATGCGCAGGGACGAAGCGGCGTCGATCCAGTAACCCTGCCAGCCGGCTTCACGCAGCTTGGGGAAGACCTCGTTGGTGTAGTCGCCACCCTGGCAGGTCAGGATCACGTCGAGGGTCTTGAGTTCTTCAATCGAATAAGCGTCCTTGAGGGGCGCTGTATCCTTGCCCACGTTCGGACCCTGGCCACCAACATTGGAGGTAGTGAAGAACACCGGCTCGATAAGGTCGAAATCCTGCTCCTCCAGCATCCGCTGCATGAGCACGGAACCGACCATACCGCGCCAACCGATCAGACCTACACGTTTCATCGCAACTACACCTTTGCTAAAAGTGGGCCGCCACCGGGAATTTTGGGGGGCGGGCCAGAGAGATTACAGATTCCGCAGCGCTGCGACTACTGCGTCGCCCATTTCCTGCGTACCAACTTTGCGGCAGCCTTCCGAGAAGATGTCGCCGGTACGCAGCCCCTGGTCCAGAACCAGGCTCACGGCCTTCTCGATCGCCTCGGCGGCAGCCGACTGATTGAAGCTGTAACGCAACATCATCGACACCGACAGGATGGTCGCCAGTGGGTTGGCGATGCCAAGGCCGGCGATGTCCGGTGCCGAGCCGTGGCAAGGCTCGTACATGCCTTTGTTGTCGGCATCCAGGGACGCCGAAGGCAGCATGCCGATGGAACCGGTCAACATGGAAGCTTCATCCGACAGAATGTCACCGAACATGTTGTCGGTCACCATCACGTCGAACTGTTTGGGGGCACGCACCAGCTGCATGGCAGCGTTGTCGACGTACATGTGGCTCAGTTCCACGTCCGGGTAGTCCTTGGCCACGTCTTCGACCACTTCACGCCACAGCTGGCTGGAGGCCAGAACGTTGGCCTTGTCCACCGAGCACAGCTTCTTGCCGCGCACGCGGGCCATGTCGAAGCCGACACGGGCAATGCGGCGCACTTCGCTTTCGCTGTACGGCAGGGTGTCGTAGGCCTGGCGTTCGCCACCTTCCAGCTCGCGCTGGCCACGCGGGGCACCGAAGTAGATGCCGCCGGTCAGCTCACGGACAATGAGGATGTCCAGGCCCGACACGATTTCCGGCTTCAGCGACGAGGCATCGGCCAGTTGCGGGTAAAGGATGGCCGGGCGCAGGTTGGCGAACAGGCCCAGTTGCGAGCGGATCTTCAGCAGGCCGCGCTCCGGGCGAATGTCTCGCTCGATCTTGTCCCACTTCGGCCCGCCCACAGCCCCCAGCAGCACTGCATCGGCCTTGCGCGCACGCTCCAGGGTTTCGTCGGCCAGCGGCACACCGTGCTTGTCGATGGCGGCACCGCCAATCACGTCGTGCGCCAGGCTGAAGCCGAGCTGGAACTTGTCGTTGGCCAGCTCCAGTACCTTGACTGCCTCGGCCATGATTTCCGGGCCGATACCGTCACCTGGGAGAATCAGAATCTGCTTGCTCATGCTTTCCTCTATCCATTCACGCGGCGTGGCCAAGCGGGCCCCACCGAAAAGTGCTTAACGCTCGGCCCACAACACCAGCACATCGGTGCTGAACGAGCCGTCGGCCTCGATCTGGTAATACTGCCGTACTTCTTCGCCCATGGCTTGCTGCAATTGGCGGATGGCCACGCGCATCGGCTCGGGGGTGCGCATGCGCTCAACCCAGGTGCTCCACTCCAGGCGCAACGTTTGGCGGGTGTGGCTGCGCACGTGCAGGCCGGCTTCGCTGACCTGGCGTTGCCACTCGGCGGCGGAGTAGTCGCGCACGTGGCTGGTGTCGCGCAGCACTTCGACCGTTTGCAGGTAAGTGTCGAGCAGCGGGCTGCCCGGCGACATCACGTCGATGAACGCCGCCACACCACCTGGCTTGAGCACCCGGCGCACCTCGCGCAGAGCCAGGCCCAGGTCGCTCCAGTGGTGGGCCGAATAACGGCTGAAGACAAAGTCGAACGAAGCATCGGCGAACGGCAGGCGTTCGGCAGCGCCGCGTTCGGTCGTGATATTGGCCAGGCCACGCTCGGCGGCGGCGCTGGCGACCACGTCGAGCATGGACTGCGAGAGGTCGTAGGCGACCACTTCGGCAACCAGCGGGGCGACGTGGAAGCTGACATGACCGGCACCGCAGCCCAGGTCCAGCACGCGGGCATGGGCCTGCCCTGCCAGCTCAGCCTGCAGCAGGGCGAATTCACTGCCTTGGGCGTGCACGGCGCTGCTGAGGTAGGCGCTGGCCTGCTCGCCGAACTGGCGTTGGACCACATCGATGTGCTGGGTGCTGGTCATGTCTCGTTCCTTTAGATTTTTGTTGCCTGTGCCGGCCTCTTCGCGGGTAAACCCGCGCCTACAGCGACCGCGTAACTTTCTGTAGGAGCGAGGAGGCCCGCACTGTCACCTACGAACTTCAGGCATCACGGAACAGCCAAGGCTGGCTGGCGCGGTGCTTGGCTTCGAAGGCCTTGATCGCGTCGCTGTCCTGCAAGGTCAGGCCGATATCGTCCAGACCGTTGAGCAGGCAGTGCTTGCGGAACGCATCGATCTCGAAGTGCAGCACCTTGCCATCCGGGCGGGTCACCGCCTGCGCCTGCAGGTCGATGGTCAGCTGGTAGCCCGGGTTGGCTTCGACCTGCTTGAACAGCTCGTCGACTTCCTCATCGCTGAGAATGATCGGCAGCAAGCCGTTCTTGAAGCTGTTGTTGAAGAAAATGTCGGCAAAGCTCGGCGCAATGATGCTGCGGAAGCCGTACTCGTCCAGCGCCCAGGGGGCATGCTCACGGCTGGAGCCGCAACCAAAGTTTTCCCGCGCCAGCAACACGCTGGCACCTTGGTAGCGCGCGTGGTTGAGCACGAACTCTTCGTTGAGCGGGCGCTTGCTGTTGTCCTGGTAGGGCTGACCCACGTCCAGGTAACGCCACTCGTCGAACAGGTTCGGGCCAAAGCCAGTGCGCTTGATCGACTTCAAGAACTGCTTGGGGATGATCTGGTCGGTGTCGACGTTGGCACGGTCCAACGGTGCGACGATGCCAGTGTGCTGGGTAAAGGCTTTCATGCTGCGCTCCCTTGGATCAACTCGCGGACATCGATGAAGTGGCCCGCTACAGCAGCAGCGGCGGCCATGGCCGGACTGACCAGGTGGGTACGGCCACCGGCGCCCTGACGGCCTTCGAAGTTGCGGTTGGAGGTGGACGCACAGTGCTCGCCGCTTTCAAGGCGGTCCGGGTTCATCGCCAGGCACATCGAGCAGCCTGGTTCACGCCATTCGAAACCGGCTTCGAGGAAGATCTTGTCCAGGCCCTCACGCTCGGCCTGGGCCTTGACCAGACCGGAACCTGGCACGACGATGGCTTGCTTGACGCTGGCGGCCACCTTGCGGCCCTTGGCGATTTCCGCCGCAGCGCGCAGGTCCTCGATTCGCGAGTTGGTGCACGAGCCGATGAACACACGGTCCAGCTTGATGTCGGTGATCGCCTGGTTGGCGGTCAGACCCATGTACTTCAAGGCACGCTCGATCGAACCACGCTTGACCAGGTCGGTTTCGGCAGCCGGATCCGGTACGCGCTGGTCGACGGCCAGGACCATCTCGGGCGAAGTGCCCCAGCTGACCTGTGGCTTGATCTGGCTGGCATCCAGCTCGACCACGGTGTCGAATACGGCATCGTCATCCGACACCAGGTCTTTCCACGACTCGACCGCTTGCTTCCACTGCTCGCCCTTCGGCGCGTACGGGCGCCCTTCGACGTAGGCAACGGTAGTGGCATCGGTTGCCACCAGGCCCACGCGGGCGCCGGCTTCGATGGACATGTTGCAGATGGTCATGCGGCCTTCCATCGACAATTCGCGAATGGCACTGCCTGCGAATTCCATGGCGTGACCGTTGCCACCGGCGGTGCCGATCTTGCCGATCACGGCCAGCACGATATCCTTGGCGGTGACGCCGGCAGGCAATTGGCCTTCCACGCGCACCAGCATGTTCTTCATCTTCTTGGCGACCAGGCACTGGGTGGCGAGCACGTGCTCGACCTCGGAAGTGCCGATGCCATGGGCCAAGGCACCGAAGGCGCCGTGAGTGGAGGTGTGCGAGTCACCGCAGACCACGGTCATGCCCGGCAAGGTGGCGCCCTGCTCCGGGCTGATGACGTGGACGATGCCCTGGCGCTCGTCATTCATCTTGAATTCGACGATGCCGTATTCGTCACAGTTCTCGTCGAGGGTCTGCACCTGCAGGCGCGACACCTGGTCGACGATCGCCTCGATACCGCCCTTGCGCTCTGGCGTGGTCGGCACGTTGTGGTCGGGCGTGGCGATGTTGGCGTCGATACGCCATGGCTTGCGGTTGGCCAGGCGCAGGCCTTCGAAGGCCTGGGGCGACGTCACTTCGTGGATGATGTGGCGGTCGATGTAGATCAGGGACGAGCCGTCATCACGGCGCTTGACCTCATGGGCTTCCCAGAGTTTGTCGTAGAGCGTTTTGCCAGCCATCAGACTGTTCCTCATCAGCGTCTTTCTATGCCAAAGACCCCTTGGCTTGTACGGACGATGCTAGGGGGTTAGATTGAATAACTCAAATTCATAATTTTTATGCTTTGGATAACCCAAAGGAATACGACACCATGGACCTGGCCAACCTCAGTGCCTTCATCGCCATTGCCGAAACCGGCAGCTTTTCCGGCGCAGCCGAACGCCTGTTCCTGACCCAGCCGGCCATCAGCAAACGCATCGCCGGCCTGGAGCAGCAACTGGACGTGCGCCTGTTCGACCGCCTGGGCCGCGAGGTGACCCTGACTGAAGCCGGGCGCGCACTGCTGCCGCGTGCGTACCAGATCCTCAACGTCCTGGATGATACCCGACGGGCGCTGACCAATCTGACCGGGGCCGTGAGCGGTCGCCTGACCCTGGCCACCAGCCACCACATCGGCCTGCACCGCCTGCCCCCGTTGTTACGGGTTTTCACCCGCCAGTACCCGGCAGTAGCACTGGATATTCAGTTCATGGATTCGGAACAGGCCTACGACGAGATTCTGCATGGCCGCGCCGAAATCGCCGTTATCACCCTGGCGCCCGAGCCGCACCATTTGGTCAAGGCCGTGCCGGTGTGGGACGACGCCCTGGACTTCGTCGCCGCCCCCGAGCACCCGCTGGCCAACAACCAGTCGGTCAGCCTGGCTGACATCGCCCGCCACCCGGCGGTATTTCCCGGCGGCAACACCTTTACCCACCATATTGTCCAGCGCCTGTTCGAAAGCCAGGGCTTGACGCCGAACATCGCCATGAGCACCAACTACCTGGAAACCATCAAGATGATGGTGTCGATCGGCCTGGCCTGGAGCGTGCTGCCACGCACCATGCTCGACGAACAGGTTGCACCCATCGCTTTACCCGGCATACAGCTGTCGCGCCAGCTAGGCTACATTCTGCACACGGAGCGTACGCTATCGAATGCGGCCAGGGCATTCATGGCCCTGCTCGACAGCCACTCAGGGCCCACCTGACCGGCTGTCAGCCAGCTATTCGTATTCCAAGGACACGTCATACGCCACAGGTCTGGTACCAATGCCCAAATCAGCAAACCGCTTTTTGCGCCTGCCGCGAATACCCGCAGCTGATCCCCAGGAGTCCGAGCAGGCCTGGCAGAACGCCCCGCAACTGCTGGCAGCGCTCAACGGTGCGCACCTGGGTGCCTGGCTATGGGATATCGAAAGCGGCAGGGTTAGTTGGTCGCGGGGCACCCAGGCCCTGTTCGGTTTCGATCCACAGCGGCCACTGCCCGCCGATATCGATTACCTCGACCTGCTGCCCGAGGAGGATCGCGCCCGCACGCGCCAGGTGTTCCAGGCGGTGGTCAATGGCGAGCCGGTGGAGCAAGCCATGCGCCACCGTATCCGCTGGCCGGACGGCAGCCTGCACTGGCTGGAGATCAACGGCAGCCTGACCCACGACCCGCACGGCCGACCGCAGATGATCGGCGTGATCCGCGAGATCACCCGCCAGCGCGAACGGGAAACGGCGCTGATCAATTCGGAAAAGCGCTTCGCCACGCTGTTTCACCTGAGCCCCAACGCCATTTTGCTGACCCGCCGCCGCGATGGCATGATCTTCGAGGTCAACCAGCACTTCGAAGACATGTTCGGCTGGCCCGGCAGCCAGGTGATCGGCAAGACCAGCCTGGAACTGGGCCTGTGGGTCAACCCCGAACAGCGCCACCAGATAGTGGAGTCGACCCGTGCCAACGGCGGCCCGCTGATCATGGAGGTGCAATTCCGCGCAACCAGCGGCAAGGTGCATGACGGCATCCTGTGCACCCAGGGCATCGAGCTGGAAGGCGTGACTTTCCTGATCAGTACATTCGTCGACACCACCGAACGCAAGCGTGCCGAGCAGGCCCTGAAGGACAGCCAGGAGCGCCTGGACCTGGCCCTGGACTCGGCGCAACTTGGCACCTGGGACTGGCACATCCCAAGCGGCATGCTCTACGGCTCGGCCCGCGCCGCGCAGCTGCATGGCTTGCCGCCCATCCCCTTTCATGAATCGTTCGATGCGTTCTTCGAGGGCGTGCCGGAGCACGAGCGCAACTCGATGCGACAAGCCTACCGTAGCCTGCGCGAAGGGCCCGCCGGCAACTATCAGATCACCTACCGGGTGCAGCTGGAAAACGGCACTTCACGCTACATCGAAAGCCGCGCGCGGCTGTACCGCGACGACCAGGGCATCCCCCTGCGCATGGCGGGCACCTTGCTCGACATCACCGATCAGGTGGAGCGCGAACAACGCCTGAGCGCCTCGGAAGAGAAGTTTGCCAGCCTGTTCCAGGTCAGCCCCGACCCGATCTGCGTCACACGCCAGGACACTGGCCAGTTCATCGAGATCAATCCGGCGTTCACCCAGACCTTCGGCTGGAGCAGCGCGCAGGTGCTTGGGCGTACCGCCGAGGAAATCGGCCTGTGGGCCGAGTCCGTCGAGCGCGCGAAACGTATCGAGCAGGTGATCCGCGAACAGGCCTTGAGTAACGTCGCCGTGGTACTCAACCACCGCAATGGCGACCCGCTGACCTGTGTGATTTCCAGCCGCCTGATCACCGTCGACGACCAGCCCTGCAGCGTGACCACCCTGCGCGACATCACCCAGCAACAACGCGCCGAAGCCGCGCTGAAGTCCAGCGAGGAGAAGTTCGCCAAGGCCTTCCACTCCAGCCCCGACGCCATCACCATCACCGAACGCCACAGCGGCCGCTACCTGGAGGTCAACGACGGCTTCTGCCGCCTGACCGGCTACAGCACTGATGAAGTGATCGGCCACACGGTGTATGAGATCGGCATCTGGGCCGACGACAAGCAGCGCAGCGCGCTGCTGGCCGAGTTGCGCGAGCGCGGCCGGGTACACCACCGCGAGATGCTCGGGCGCAACAAGCGTGGCGATATCCTCACGGTCGAGGTTTCGGTGGAACCGATCACCCTCAACGAAGTGGATTGCCTGCTGCTGACCGCCCGCGACGTCAGCCAGCTGAAGAACGCCCAGGCGCAGATACGCCACCTGGCCTATCACGACCCGCTGACCAACCTGCCCAACCGCGCCTTGCTGATGGACCGCCTGAGCCAGCAGATCGCCCTGCTCAAGCGCCATAACCTGCGTGGCGCCCTGCTGTTCCTCGACCTCGACCACTTCAAGCACATCAACGACTCGCTGGGCCACCCGGTGGGCGACACCGTGCTGAAGATCATCACCGCCCGCCTTGAGGCCAGCGTGCGCCTGGAGGACACCGTGGCGCGTCTGGGGGGCGACGAATTCGTGGTGCTGCTTAGCGGCCTGGAAGGGAGCCGCGAACACGTTGAAGAGAAAGTGCGCGAGCTGGCCGACACCCTGCGCGAACTGCTGGCCGAGCCAATGTCACTGGATGGCCAGCGCCTGCAGGTAACGCCCAGCATCGGCGTGGCGCTGATCCCCGACCACGGCACCACACCGGCCGACCTGCTCAAACGTGCCGATATCGCCCTGTACCGGGCCAAGGACTCCGGTCGCAACACCACCCAGCTGTTTCACACCACCATGCAGAAGGCCGCCAGCGAGCGCCTGCGCATGGAAAACGACCTGCGCCTGGCCCTGGCCCGTGGCGAGCTGGCACTGCACTTCCAGCCGCAGGTGGATGCCCGCGACAACCGCATCGTCGGTGCCGAAGTACTGTTGCGCTGGCACCACCCGCAACTGGGTCAGCAACCGCCCTCGCAGTTCATCCAGGTACTGGAAGAAAGTGGCCTGATCCTTGAAGTTGGCAGCTGGATTCTCGACGAAGCCTGCGACGCCTGCGCCCGCATGCTGACCGACGGGCTGATCGACGCTGATGATTTCAACCTGTGCGTGAACATAAGCCCGCGACAGTTCCGCCAGAACGACTTTGTCGGGCGGGTGCTGCGCAGCCTGGACGATTACCGCCTGCCGCGGCAGATGCTGACGCTGGAAATCACAGAAGGCATCGTCATACAGAACCTGGAAGACACCATCAGCAAGATGTGCGAGCTGAAGCGCTACGGGGTGAGTTTTGCCATGGATGACTTCGGCACCGGCTATTCCTCGCTGACTTACCTGAAGCGCCTGCCGGTCGATGCGCTGAAGATCGACCAGAGCTTCGTACGCGATGCTCCGGTCGACCCCAACGACGCAGAAATTGTCCGCGCCATTGTCGCCATGGCGCGCAGCCTGGACCTGGCGGTGATTGCCGAAGGGGTAGAACTGACCGAACAGCTGGCGTTTCTCGAGCGGCTGGGGTGCCATCTGTACCAGGGTTATCTGCACAGCCGGCCATTACCGTTACCGGAGTTTCGGCAGATGTTGCTGGAGGCGCCGGCAGATTACTGATCGCATGACGGCCGCGCACCTACGCGGGACTGCGTGAGAAGCACGAAAAAGGGCACCTCTGGAGGTGCCCTTTTTTTCGTTGCAGCTCGATCAGTTCAGCGCTGGTTTTTCGCCATTGATCGGAATGCGCTTGGCCTTGGCTTCTTCAGGCACGATGCGCAGCAGGTCGATGCTGAGCAGGCCATTGGCCAGGCCGGCGGCCTTCACTTCGATGTGATCTGCCAGGCGGAACGACAGCTTGAAGGCGCGTTGTGCGATACCCTGGTGCAGGTAGGTCACTTCAGCGGCGCTATTGTCGCGCTTGCCACCGGTCACGGTCAGGACACCTTTTTCGACCTGCAGGTCGAGGTCCTCTTCCTGGAAACCGGCTGCAGCAACCACGATGCGGTAGTGGTCATCGCCATGCTTTTCCACGTTATAGGGCGGGTAGCTGCTACCGGCCTCGTTACGTGCCGCGGATTCGAACAGGTCGTTGAAACGGTCGAAACCAACGGAATGACGGAACAGTGGAGCAAGAGAGAAAGCAGTAGTCATGGTCATAAACTCCTGAGATTCAGCAAGTAAGTCATTACGCGACCCGGCTTCGGCATCGCGTACTCAAAAGATATGGCCGAGGGAAATGCTTTCAAGGGATAAATAGAAAAAATTTGATTTTTTTGCACGGGGTTTGATGGCCTCTTCGCGGGTGAACCCGTTCCTACACGGCGGCCTGTGCCCAACCACCGACCTGTGTCCATCCTCGATCAGGCGTAGGAGCGGGTTTACCCGCGAATAGGGTAGCGGCGGCAACAGTGAACGGCGGGTGGGGATTGGCCAGCAGGGCCGGCCCTTTCGCGGGTAAACCCGCTCCTACAGGTGCAGTACCAGCGGCCTGCTCAGGCGACGCAAGCCTCCAAGACTTGCGCCTCTACCCCCAGCAACCGGCTGATCCGCGCGCAGTCATCTTCCCGGCGCAACTCGGCAAACAACACCACCGCTTCAGGGTAACTGCGAGTCAGCATCGCCAGCCACTGCTTCATCCGCCCCGGCGCATAACGCGGCGACAATTTGGCCTGGGCCTGGCGCCAGAACTCGCGCAACAGAGGCAACAAGTCATGCCAGCTCATCGGTTGATAGTCGCGCCCGTCCCGCGCCGCCGCAATCTGCAGGCCCAGGTCCGGGCGCGATACCAGCCCACGCCCGAGCATGATGTCTTCAGCGCCACTGACCTCGCGGCAACGCCGCCAGTCATCGACCGTCCAGATCTCACCATTGGCGAACACCGGCACCTTGACCACATCCTGTACCCGCGCCACCCACTCCCAGTGCGCTGGCGGCTTGTAGCCCTCAACCTTGGTCCGAGCGTGCACCACCAGGTGTGCCGAACCGCCTTCGGCCAAAGCCGTGGCGCACTCCAGTGCCCCGTCGGGGCTGTCGAAGCCCAGGCGCATCTTCGAGGTCACCGGGATATTTGCCGGCACCGCCCGCCGCACTTCACGCACAATGGCGTGCAGCAACTCCGGCTCTTTGAGCAGTACCGCGCCACCGCGCGACTTGTTCACCGTCTTTGCCGGGCAACCGAAGTTCAGGTCGATCACCGGCGCCCCAAGCTCGCAAGCCAGTGCAGCGTTTTCCGCCAGGCATACTGGGTCAGAACCCAGCAATTGCACGCGCATGGGCACACCGGCAGCCGTGCGCGCGCCCTGACGCAGTTCAGGCGCCAGCTTGTCGAACGAGGACGCCGGCAACAGGCGGTCGCACACGCGAATGAACTCGGTGACGCACCAGTCGATACCGCCCACACGAGTCAATACGTCGCGCAGGATGTTGTCGACCAGCCCCTCCATGGGGGCCAGGGCAATTTGCATGTCGGGGTCTCAGCGGAAAAAGCCGGCAGTTTAACAAAAAATGCCGGCCACTCAGGCGCCGATCAGCGCCGGACCGTAACCTTCGACGAATTCCGCCGGCATGCGCCTGGGCTTGCCGCTGGACAGCTCGATGCAGGCGAAGGTGGTTTGCGCACGCAGCAGCGTCACACCATCGCGCGGGCGCTTGAGCTGAAACCGCCGCGTCATGCGCAGGCGCTGGTCCCAGTCAATGATCCAGGTGGCCAGTTGCAGCTCGTCGTCTTCATACGCGGCGGCCAGGTAGTCGATTTCGTGGCGCACCACAGCCATCGCCCGGTCAAGGCGCCGGTACTCGGCCAGGTCCAGCCCCAGACGCTGGGAGTGGCGCCAGGCGCAGCGCTCAAGCCAGGTGACGTAGACGGCATTGTTGGCATGGCCAAGGCCGTCGATGTCCTCGCTGCCGACGCGCAGGTCGATGACGAAGGGTGTTGCCAGGTCCCAGCTCATTTTCGCTTCCTTGGCGCAAAAGGCGATTTAGCAGCGATCTGCGGGGCAATGTCCAGCCCCCGTGAGCCTGAGGCAGTCGTTATAGGGGCGGGCTTGCCCGCGAATCAGACACCGCGGCGGATGGCACCGGCGGCGATACCGATGTTCGCGACTGAAGCCGCCCCGACACTAACCGCTTCAGCCCGAGCCAGCAATTCGAGCACGGCTTCACTTAGCCGCGGGTCGGCCAGCACTCGCTGGTGACCACCCTCTTCCAGCAGCATCAGCCGGCTGTCGAACCAGGACTTGTGGATGACATGTGCCTCATCTGCGGGCACGAGAGCATCATCGGCAGCATGCACCACCAGCCCCGGCAGCTCCAGCTGGTACCCCGTGACATCCAGCCGCGCAATCTGCATGCCCACATCGCGCTCGATCTGGCGAATGAACGCTGCCCGTGCCCGTGCTGGCAGCCCCAGGCGATGGGCAAAACCACGCAACACACCGAGCAACCGCGCCGGCGCTGCAATGCTGACAGCCGCCTCTGTGCGCAGCCCCATCTGCAAAGCCAGCAGCACGCTTGCCCCACCCATGGAATGGCCAATGACTGCACGCAAGGGCGGCAACTCAGCCGCAGCCTCAAGCAGCGCCCGGGCAAACAGCACCACATTCGCTTGCTCGCCAGGCGAACGACCATGCCCAGGCCCTTCCAGCGACACCACCGTATGCCCCGCCTGAACCAAGGTCTCGATCAAGGCGGCAAACTGCGTCGGGCGCCCTTCCCAACCGTGCATCAGCAGCACGGTCGGCCCTTGACCCCAGCGCAAGGCAGACAGGCCGAAGCGCAGCGTAATGCGCTCGGCGCTGGCCAGCACAGGCAGCTCCCAATCCCGCGGCGGCAGGTTGCGCGGGGTCATGAAGGCTCGGCGCATCTTGCCCGCGACATGCTCGGGGGCCAGGCGGCCCAAGGTGCCATTGACACCGCGAATCCAGCTCAGGGTAGTCATCGCCATGCTCCAGGGTTAAAGCACCGCCGATTTGGCGGCGCGCAGAATACGGTCAGACAGGTCACTGGTCCCCAAGGCCCGGGCCAGCGCCAGCCCCCCAACCATCAGGGCCAGGTCGGCCAGCGCTTTGTCGGCATCCTCAGGGCGGTCGACCATCGCGGCAGTCATCAACTCGATGTGCTCGGCCAGCACCTCGCGGAAGACCTCCGGCAGGCGCTGCATTTCGCCCAACGCGTTAGGCAGCGGGCAAGCATGTACTTCGCAGTCCCGGTGCTTGCGCGAGAGGTAGAAGGCCCCGGCCAGCGCTCGCCGCCCGGCGCCATCGAGATTGGGGTCGATCTGGGCGAGCAAGGCACGGCGCTCACCCAACAACTGGCGGAACGCTTCGAGCATAAGCTCGTCCTTGCTGTCGAAGTGCGCATAGAAGCCGCCGACGGTCAGGCCTGCCGCACCCATCACCTGACTGACGCTGGGCTCGGCCGGGCCGTGCTGGATCAACGCAGTGCGCGCAGCCTCCAGAATGCGTTCGCGGGTTCTGCTCTTCTTGTCGCTCATCTGGCACGCACCAAGCAAAATATGATGATCGAAATATTATTCTCATCATATTTTTTGGCAAGCAAAATCTGCGGCCGTTTGTCGGGGGAAAATTATTGAGAAGGGAAAAAACAAAAGGCCCATTCAATAAGCGAATGAGCCTTTAAAGTCCCGCAAAACGCGGGTAAACGTGGCGTCCCCTAGGGGACTCGAACCCCTGTTACCGCCGTGAAAGGGCGGTGTCCTAGGCCACTAGACGAAGGGGACGTAACCTTCGCGAAGATCCACTTGCGTGAACCCTGGCAGAAATGGTGGAGCTAAGCGGGATCGAACCGCTGACCTCCTGCATGCCATGCAGGCGCTCTCCCAGCTGAGCTATAGCCCCGAAACAAAAGGCTCATCAATAATCGACGAGCCTTTTTAAGCCCTGCAAAACGCAGGAAAAGTGGCGTCCCCTAGGGGACTCGAACCCCTGTTACCGCCGTGAAAGGGCGGTGTCCTAGGCCACTAGACGAAGGGGACGTAACCTTCGTGCCGATCCGCTAACGCGAACCGCGGCAAAATTGGTGGAGCTAAGCGGGATCGAACCGCTGACCTCCTGCATGCCATGCAGGCGCTCTCCCAGCTGAGCTATAGCCCCGGATTTCTAGCCTCGCGGCCCAGCGACATTAAAACATCGCTTGTGTAAAACTGGCGTCCCCTAGGGGACTCGAACCCCTGTTACCGCCGTGAAAGGGCGGTGTCCTAGGCCACTAGACGAAGGGGACGAACCTTCTTACCTTCAAGACCCGGTTGCTGGACCCGGTCTTGCTTATCAGCCTTAGCTGCTAAGCGGAATTTGGTGGAGCTAAGCGGGATCGAACCGCTGACCTCCTGCATGCCATGCAGGCGCTCTCCCAGCTGAGCTATAGCCCCACAATGTCGCTTTGAACTGAATCGCTGGCTGGGTGCCTGGCGTTTCGTTTTCGTTCATCGCTGTGGACGGGGCGCATATTAAGTTCGGATTGCAGGGCTGTCAAACTAATTTTCAAAAATATTCAAAAATTTTTTCACAGATAACAATCACTTACCGCCCTACCCCGGTTTTTTGGGGCTTAGTTGGCCTGTGGGAGCGGGCGTGCCGGCGAATGCGATATTGAATTTACCATTGCATTCGCGGGCACGCCCGCTCCCACTGGTTAGGTGCAAAGCTGAATCAGGCGATGGAAGCCAACAGCTTTTCCCACTCTTTGTTTTCTTTCTTCGACACCCCACCCAGCAGGTCCAGAGCCTGGCGCAGGCGGTAGCGCGTCAGGTCGGGGCCGAGGATTTCCATGGCGTCCAGCACCGAAACCGAGCTGGCCTGGCCCGTGATGGCGGCGAACATCAGCGGCATGGCGTCACGCAGCTTCAGTTCCAGCGCTTCGACCACAGCCTGGATGCAACCGGTGATGCGCTCTTTTTCCCACTGACGCAGGCTTTCAAGCTTCCACAGGATCAGCTGGATCACTTGGCGCACCTGGTCGGCCGACAGTTTCTTGCTTTCGAACAGCTTGGCGTCCAGCTTGAGCGCGCCTTCGAAGAAGAACCCGCCCAACGGGGCAACCTGGCTGAAGGTTTCGACCCTGCCTTGCACGTGCGGGGCAATCTTCATCATGTAGTCGCTGTTGAACGCCCACTTCTGCAGGCGTGCGGCAAACTCCTCTACCGGCAGCTCGCGCAGCCACTGGCCGTTGAGCCAGGACAGCTTCTCGATGTCGAAGATCGGGCCGCCCAGCGAGATACGTGACAGGTCGAAGTGCTCGACCATTTCGGCCAGCGAGAACTTCTCGCGCTCGTCAGGCATCGACCAGCCCATGCGGCCAAGGTAGTTGAGCATCGCTTCAGGCATGAAGCCCATGCGCTCGTAGAAGGTGACCGAGGTCGGGTTCTTGCGCTTGGACAGTTTCGATTTGTCCGGGTTGCGCAGCAGCGGCATGTAGCACAGCTTGGGCTGCTCCCAGCCGAAGTACTCGTACAGTTTGATCAGCTTGGGCGCCGATGGCAGCCACTCTTCCCCACGCAGCACGTGGGTGATGCCCATCAGGTGGTCGTCGACCACGTTGGCCAGGAAGTACGTCGGCAGGCCGTCGTTCTTCATCAGCACCTGCATGTCCATGCGGTCCCACGGGATCTCGACATCGCCGCGCAGCATGTCCGGCACCACGCAGATCCCTTCGCTCGGCACCTTCATGCGGATCACGTGCGGCTCGCCAGCGTCCAGGCGGCGCTGCACTTCTTCGGCGCTCATCAGCAACGCACGGCCATCGTAACGCGGGGTTTCGCCGCGAGCCTGCTGCTCGGCACGCATCTGCTCCAGCTCTTCGGCAGTGCAGAAGCAGTAGAAAGCGTGGCCGGCGTCTACCAGTTCCTTGGCGTATTTGGCGTAGATTTCGCCACGCTCGCTCTGCCGGTAAGGGCCGTGCGGACCGCCGACATCCGGGCCTTCGTTCCATTCGATGCCAAGCCAGCGCAGGGCGTCGAAGATCTGTTGCTCCGACTCACGCGTGGAGCGCAGCTGATCGGTGTCTTCGATGCGCAGGATGAACTCACCGCCGTGCTGCTTGGCAAAGCAGTAGTTGAACAGGGCGATGTAGGCAGTGCCGACATGGGGGTCGCCGGTAGGCGATGGCGCAATACGCGTGCGTACGGTGGTCATGGAGAGTCTCGAACGAAAGATGAAACAAAGGCGGGATGTTAGCAGGAGGCGGGCACCGGGCTCCAGCAATGGCGCGAACGTCACTTGTCGACGGGCCCTGCGCCGCTGTTAAATTTGTTTACATTTCTGGAACGATAGTCCCCATGCCTGCCCAACTCAAACGCCGCCTGACGCTCTTCTTCGCCCTGGTGGCCATCATCGCCCTCGCCTTCCTGGGCCACTGGTACTTCAAGGGCCGCTTCTACGAGAGCACCGACAACGCTTACGTGCAGGGTGAGATCACCCGTATCTCCAGCCAGCTTGGCGCACGTATCGAAACGGTGCCGGTCGAGGACAACCAGCACGTCAGCAAGGGCGACCTGCTGGTGCGCCTGGAAGCCGCCGACTTTGAGCTGGCGGTCGAACGCGCCCGTGCCGCCCTGGCCACCCGCGAAGCCGAGTACGCACAAGCGCAAAGCCGCCTCACCCAACAAGGCAGCCTGATTGCTGCCGGCCAGGCCCAGTTGGCGGCGACCCAGGCCACGTTCGACCGTTCACGGCTGGACCTGAGCCGTGCCGAGAAGCTGCGCAAGCCGGGTTTTGTCTCTGAAGAGCGGGTCACTACCCTGTCGGCGGACAGCCATGTCGCCGGCTCCCAGGTCGACAAGGCCCGCGCCGACCTGCAAAGCCAGCGCCAGCAGGTCACCGCCCTGAACGCCGAACTCAAGCGCCTCGATGCGCAAATCGCCAATGCCCGCACCGACCTGGCCCAGGCCGAACTGAACCTGACCCGCTGCGAAATCCATGCCCCGATCAGCGGCACCATCGGCCAGCGCAATGCGCGCAATGGCCAGGTGGTGCAGGCCGGCGCCTACCTGCTGTCGATCGTGCCGGATGAAGACATCTGGGTGCAGGCCAACTTCAAGGAAACCCAGATCGGCCGCATGCACCCCGGCCAGCGCGCGGAACTGTTGTTCGACAGCTACCCCGACACACCGATCGAAGGCCGGGTGGACAGCCTGTTCGCCGCGTCCGGTGCGCAGTTCAGCCTGCTGCCACCGGACAACGCCACCGGCAACTTCACCAAAGTTGTGCAGCGCATCCCGATAAAACTCACGTTCCACGCCGACAACCCATTGCATGGGCGTATTCGCCCCGGCATGTCGGTGACCGCCACCGTCGACCTGCGCAGCGAAGACGAAGGCCACAATGGCCGGTGACCAGCTGCTGCGCCCCACAGCGGAGCCAACCCGACGCGACTGGATCGCGGTGATGAGCGTGATGCTCGGTGCCTTCATGGCAGTGCTGGATATCCAGATCACCAACTCCTCGCTGAAGGACATCCAGGGCGCTCTGTCGGCGACCCTGGAAGAAGGCTCATGGATTTCAACCTCCTACCTGGTGGCGGAAATCATCATGATCCCGCTGACGGCCTGGCTGGTGCAGCTGTTGTCGGCGCGGCGCCTGGCGGTGTGGGTATCCGGCGGTTTCCTGCTGTCGTCGCTGCTGTGCTCGATGGCCTGGAACCTGGAGAGCATGATCCTGTTCCGTGCCTTGCAGGGTTTCACCGGTGGCGCGCTGATCCCGCTGGCCTTCACCCTGACGCTGATCAAGCTGCCCGAGCACCACCGCGCCAAAGGCATGGCGATGTTCGCCATGACCGCCACTTTTGCCCCCTCCATCGGACCCACCCTGGGCGGCTGGCTGACCGAGAACTGGGGCTGGGAATACATCTTCTACATCAATATCCCACCGGGCCTGCTAATGATCGCCGGCTTGTTATACGGGCTTGAGAAGAAGGAGGCGCACTGGGAGCTGCTGAAAAGTACCGATTATGCCGGCATCGTCACGCTCGGCCTTGGGTTGGGCTGCCTGCAGGTGTTTCTCGAGGAAGGCCATCGCAAGGACTGGCTGGAGTCGCACCTGATCGTCGGCCTGGGCAGCGTTGCACTGGTCAGCCTGATCACCTTCGTCATCCTGCAGTTTTCCAAGCCTCACCCGCTGATCAACCTGCGTATCCTCGGCAACCGCAACTTTGGCCTGTCGAGCATCGCCAGCCTGGGCATGGGTGTGGGCCTGTACGGCTCGATCTATCTGCTACCGCTGTACCTGGCGCAGGTACAGGGTTACAACGCCTTGCAGATTGGCGAGGTGATCATGTGGATGGGTATTCCGCAGCTGTTCCTGATCCCGCTGGTGCCGCAACTGATGAAGGTGATATCGCCCAAGGTACTATGCGCGCTGGGGTTTTGCCTGTTCGGCGCTGCCAGTTTCGGTTCGGGGGTGCTCAACCCGGACTTTGCCGGGCCGCAGTTCAACCATATCCAGATCATCCGCGCCCTGGGCCAGCCGATGATCATGGTGACCATCTCGCTGATTGCCACCGCGTATATCCAACAACAGGATGCCGGGTCCGCGTCGAGCCTGTTCAATATTCTGCGTAACCTGGGCGGGGCCATCGGTATTGCCTTGCTGGCCACCCTGCTGGATGCGCGCACCAAGGTGTACTTCGACTACCTGCGCGAATCGGTGGTGCCGAGCAACCCACAGGTGGCTGAGCGGCTGGCGCAATTGGCGGAGCGCTTGGGCAATGACAATGCAGCGCTGGGCAAACTTAGCGAAATTACCCACCAGCAGGCGCTGATCATGGCTTACAACGATGCCTTCCACTTTGTCGGGATCGGGTTGGCGGTGAGCATGGTGGCGGTGCTGCTGACCCGCAAGTTGCCGGAAGGGTTGAAGGCTGGGGAAGCCCATTGAGGCTATTACAGATCAGATGCGGTCCCTGTGGGAGCGGGCATGCCCGCGAACACCGGCGCAGCCGGTGCCAGCCACCGCGTTGAATTCTTCGCGGGCACGCCCGCTCCCACAGGGCCCGCGCCCGGCTTCAGCTGCTGATCAACCGCTCCCGCAGCTGCGCAATCTCGTCACGCAACTGCGCCGCAGCTTCGAACTCCAGGTCGCGGGCGAACTGCATCATTTTCTCTTCCAACTGCTTGATGCGCTTGGTGATCTCGCCCGGCGTACGCAGTTCGGCCTCGTAACGGGCGCTCTCCTCCGCCGCCTTGGCCATGCCCTTGCGCTTCTTGCTGCGCGCACCGGGCACGGTGGCACCTTCCATGATGTCGGTGATGTCCTTGACCACGCCCTTGGGCACGATGCCGTTGGCTTCGTTGAAGGCGATCTGCTTCTCGCGGCGGCGCTCGGTTTCGTCGATGGCTCGCTGCATGGAGCCTGTTACGTTATCGGCGTACAGAATGGCCCGGCCATTGAGGTTACGTGCCGCGCGGCCAATGGTCTGGATCAGGGAGCGCTCGGAACGCAGAAAACCTTCCTTGTCCGCATCGAGGATGGCCACCAGCGACACCTCGGGCATGTCCAGGCCCTCGCGCAGCAGGTTGATGCCCACCAGCACGTCGAAGGTGCCCAGGCGCAGGTCGCGGATAATCTCCACCCGCTCCACCGTGTCGATGTCCGAGTGCAGGTAGCGTACCCGCACGTCGTGGTCGGCCAGGTAATCGCTGAGGTCCTCGGCCATGCGTTTGGTCAACGTGGTCGCCAGCACTCGCTCGCCTGCCGCGACACGCTTGCGGATCTCGGACAGCAGGTCGTCGACCTGGGTCAGCGCCGGGCGCACCTCTACCTGCGGGTCGACCAGCCCGGTCGGGCGCACCACTTGCTCCACCACGCGCCCGGCATGCTCAGCCTCGTAGGGGCCCGGAGTGGCCGAAACAAAAATGGTCTGCGGGCTGACATCCTCCCACTCGTCGAAACGCATCGGCCGGTTGTCCAGCGCGGAAGGCATGCGGAAGCCGTACTCGACCAGGGTCTCCTTGCGTGAACGGTCGCCCTTGTACATGGCGCCGACCTGCGGAACGCTGACGTGTGATTCGTCGATCACCAGCAGCGCATCGGGCGGCAGGTAATCGTACAGGGTGGGCGGCGGCGCCCCGGCCGGGCGCCCGGACAGGTAACGCGAGTAGTTTTCGATGCCGTTGCAGTAGCCCAGCTCGAGGATCATCTCCAGATCGAAGCGGGTGCGTTGCTCCAGACGCTGCGCTTCGACCAGCTTGTTGGCCTTGTGCAGGTACTCCAGACGCTCCTTCAGTTCTTCCTTGATGCCCTCCACCGCTTCCAGCAGGGTTTCCCGCGGGGTCACGTAGTGGCTCTTGGGGTAGAACGTGAAACGTGGCAGCTTGCGGAAAACCTCGCCGGTCAACGGATCGAAGGCGGCGATGTTCTCCACTTCATCATCGAACAGCTCAATGCGGATGGCTTCCAGGTCCGATTCGGCCGGGAAGATGTCGATCACGTCGCCGCGTACCCGGAAGGTGGCGCGGGCAAAGTCCATTTCGTTGCGGGTGTACTGCAGGTCGGCCAGGCGGCGCAGCAGCGCGCGCTGGTCGAGCTTGTCGCCACGGTCAACGTGCAGGACCATTTTCAGGTAGGTCTCGGGGCTGCCCAGGCCGTAGATGCACGACACAGTGGTCACGATGATCGCGTCACGCCGCTCCAGCAGCGCCTTGGTGGCCGACAGGCGCATCTGCTCGATGTGGTCGTTGATCGAGGCGTCCTTCTCGATGAAGGTGTCCGACGACGGCACGTAGGCTTCCGGCTGGTAGTAGTCGTAATAGGAAACGAAGTACTCCACCGCGTTGTTGGGGAAGAATGCCTTGAACTCCCCGTACAACTGGGCGGCCAGCGTCTTGTTGGGCGCCAGCACCAGCGTCGGGCGCTGCACCTGCTGGATGACGTTGGCAATGCTGAAGGTCTTGCCCGAACCGGTCACCCCGAGCAACGTCTGGTGCGACAGCCCCGCCTCGATGCCTTCGACCAACTGGCGGATAGCCTCGGGCTGGTCGCCAGCCGGCTGGAAACGTGTGACGAGCTGGAACTCGGACATGAAGGACCTCGCGGTGCAGCAGCTGTAAATTTAGCCAGTAGTCTATACCCAAATGCGCCCGTTCGGGGGCGCTTTCAAGGCACAGGTGTGGGCGCCTGCAACGGTGGACACGGTATTTAGACCAATGGTCGAAAAATATTTGCGCAAATAGCCCCAAAAGCTGCGCCAGAGTGTCGCGGTGACCGGTCGGTATCACTATACTGACTCCCCGTTTGTGCACCGCTTCAGTGCATTCGGCTGGAGCGTGTACGCCCTATCACACTCCAATCAGAGCCAAGGTAACAATGAGCCTGTTTTCCGCTGTCGAGCTGGCACCCCGCGACCCTATTCTGGGCCTCAACGAAGCATTCAACGCCGACCCACGTACCGACAAGGTCAACCTGGGCGTAGGCGTGTATTGCAATGAGGAAGGCCGCATTCCGCTGCTGCGCGCCGTGATCGAAGCCGAAACCCAGCGTGCCGCCCAGCACGCTTCGCGCGGCTACCTGCCGATCGACGGCATCGCCACCTACGACCAGGCTGTGCAGAAGCTGCTGTTCGGCGCCGAGTCGCCACTGCTGGCCGCCGGCCGCGTGGTCACCGTGCAGGCCGTCGGTGGTACCGGCGCGCTGAAGATCGGTGCCGACTTCCTCAAGCGCCTCTCGCCCAATGCCGTGGTTGCCATCAGCGACCCTAGCTGGGAAAACCACCGTGCGCTGTTCGAATCGGCCGGCTTCCCGGTGCAGACCTACCGCTACTACGATGCGCCGACCAACGACGTCAACCGCGCTGGCATGCTCGAAGACCTCAACGCCCTGCCATCCGGTTCGATCGTGGTGCTGCACGCCTGCTGCCACAACCCGACCGGTGTCGACCTGAACCTGGACGACTGGAAGAACGTCCTGGAAGTGGTCAAGGCCAAGGGCCACGTGCCGTTCCTCGACATGGCCTACCAGGGCTTTGGTGACGGTATCGCCGAAGACGCCTTCGCCGTGCGCCTGTTCGCCGAGTCGGGCCTGGAGTTCTTCGTTTCCAGCTCGTTCTCCAAATCGTTCTCGCTGTACGGCGAGCGCGTCGGCGCACTGTCGATCGTCACCGCCTCCAAGGACGAGAGCACCCGCGTGCTGTCGCAGGTCAAGCGCGTGATCCGCACCACCTACTCCAACCCGCCAACCCACGGCGCAACCATTGTTGCCACCGTGCTGAACAGCGCAGAACTGCGCCAGATGTGGGAAACCGAACTGGCCGAAATGCGCGAGCGCATCCACGGCATGCGCAAGCAGATGGTATCGCTGCTGGCCGAATACGGTGCAAACCGCGACTTCAGCTTCGTTGGCCGCCAGGTCGGCATGTTCTCCTACTCGGGCCTGACCGTTGAACAGGTCACCCGCCTGAAGAACGACTTCGGCATCTATGCCCTGGACACCGGCCGTATCGCGGTGGCCGCGCTGAACCAGAGCAACATCCACGTGGTGACCAAAGCGATCGTGGAAGTGCTGTAACTCATTGTTTTGCCTGGGGGTGGGTTGACTTCTCCCGGGCAATCAGTAAGATACGCGCAGATTCCGCGATAGCTCAGTCGGTAGAGCAAATGACTGTTAATCATTGGGTCCCTGGTTCGAGTCCAGGTCGCGGAGCCAGACATTGAAGAAGCCCCCGGATGCGCAAGCAACCGGGGGCTTTTTCGTTGCGCTGGAATTATTGGCCAGCAACGGTGAACGGCGGGCGGAGATTGGCCAGCAGGCCCGGCCCTTTCGCGGGTAAACCCGCTCCTACGACGGCCTGTGTTCAACCACCGATGTGTGTCCACCACCGATCCGGTGTAGGAGCGGGTTTACCCGCGAAGAAGCCGGCATCGCCAACAGAGGCCTCAATCACTGCGCCCAATCGGGTAAAACGCCCCCCGGCTCCACACCCCAAGCCATTCCTCCCCGTCGATCACATGCGGCACCGCCAGCTCCACCAGTTGGTAAAACACATTGCGATGTATCAGCGCCTCCAGGTTGCTGCGCATCAGCACATACGGTGATGGCTCCTGCGTCAGCGGGTCGATCACCACCCGCAGGGGGTTATCCGGCCCCGCCTCGACCTGGTCCTCGACATTGCTGGTAAAACGCAGCACCTGCTGCTCGCCTTCGCCCTGCACTTCCAGCAACACGGCCACGAACGGCGCATCGTCGACACGAATGCCGACCTTCTCTACCGGGGTAATCAGGAAGTAGTCATCTCCGTCGCGGCGAATGATGGTAGAGAACAGCCGCACCATCGGCTTGCGCCCGATCGGCGTGCCCAGGTAGTACCAGGTGCCATCGCGGGCGATGCGCATGTCGATGTCACCACAGAATTCCGGGTTCCACAGGTGCACCGGCGGCAGCCCCTTGGCCTTGGGGATCTGCGCCAGAAGGTCATTGGCCTTGCCGGAGTCGCTCATCACGCTTGCCTCATTCACTCATGCCCAGAAGGCTACGAGCGTACTCGCGCATCGGCGCACCAAGCAAATCCTCCGGGGTGTTGTCGTGGAACGTCAACAAACCGCCACGGCTCTTGATGCGTGCGGTGTCGATCAGATAGCGGGTACTGGTTTCGATCAGCATCATCTGCACCACGCCAGTGTCCCAGCCCAGGCGGTCGACGGCCTGCTCGTCATACCACTCGTCACCATTGCCGATGCGATCGTCGGTACGTGCGAAGCGCGTGTACAACACGTAGTCCGCACCTACCGAGCGCGCCTGGGCGATGGCCTCTTCGAGGCCCAGCGGGCCCTGGGCACGACGTACCATCGGGAAGTATTCGACGAAGCTCTTGAAGGCCTGCTGGGCCACTGCATTCTGCCGAGGCACCGGCCCCTCGCCCGGCGGCACGAATGCACCCTGGCCAATGAAGATGAACGAATCAGGCTGCAGGCGGATCGACAAGGTGCGACGAGTTTCGCTGTGGTCCAGCAGACCGGCATCGCTCATGTGATAGCGGACGCCTTCGCCCATATCGCTGACATTCATGCAGCCGCCCAGCGCCATCAGCGCCAGCAGCAAGACCAGGCTACGCATCTTTCCTCCAGTGGCCGGCGACGAAAAACCGGCGAATAGCCGGCGGATGCAGCTTTTGCGCCAGCTTCAGCCACCGATCACTTTCATGACGGTCACGCCGCCGGAAAAGGCCACGTCCTGCTTGTCAGCCAAAGCCTTGACCAACAACCGCTGCAAGGCCGGCAGCGCCTGATGACGCGGTTTTTCCAGCAGGTCGCCGACGAAGTGCCGGTTACCTGACGACAGGCAGCCATGCAGCCAGCCCGTAGAAGACAGGCGCAACCGCGAGCAGGTACGGCAAAACGGCACGCTTTCGTTGGCAATGACGCCGAAGTGGCCCCTGCCGGGGATGTGGTAACGCATGGCAGTGGCGTCCAGCGGCGCATTCACCTGGGCGTAGGCATGCTGGCCGCCGATCAGCGCAAGCAGCTGGTCGAGGCCTACAAACTGCTGGAGGAAGGCGTTGCGATCGTGAGAGAGGTGGCCCATGCGCATCAGTTCGATGAAGCGCAGCTCGAAGCCGCGCGCGAGGCAGTAATCCAGCAGGGGCAGTACCTGATCAAGGTTTTTCCCGCGCATCGGCACCATGTTGACCTTGATTCGCATACCCAGGGCGCTGGCCTGCTCCATTCCATCCAGCACAGTGCTCAGGTCGCCGCCACGGGCAATCTGGCGGAAAGCCAGCGGGTCGAGGGTGTCGAGGGAAACGTTCAGCCGACGAATCCCGGCCGCCTGCAGTTGCGGCAACTTGCGCGCCAGCAACTGGCCGTTGGTGGTCAGCGAGACGTCATCAAGGTCGAGTTTGGCCACGGCAGCCATAAAGGCATCCAGGCGCGGGCTGACCAGTGGCTCACCGCCAGTAATCCGCAGGCGCTCGATGCCGGCGGCTTCGATCAGGTAGGCCACGCCACGGGCCAAGGCATCCGCCGACAGCTCGTCCTGCGCCGCCACCAGCCGCTTTCCGTCAGGTACGCAGTAGGTACAGGCGTAGTTGCAGGCAGCCGTCAGGCTGACGCGCAGGTTGCGAAAGCGCCTGCCTTGACGATCGACAATCATGAATGACTCCGGCATGGATGAAGGGGCCGGCAAAACCTGACTCATAAATCAGGTTTTTGCAAGCCCCAATGCGCAATGCCGAATTTCCAAACGATAGCCAAACGCTTCGGGCTGCACTGCCGCGCAGCGAACGCACGACGCCGTTTCGCTAAATGCTCAGTTCGAGGGTTCCGGGTCGCGCTTGCGCTTGTTGCCCATACGCACGCCAATGTCCATCAGGAACTGGAAGAAGCCTTCCTGGTCTTCCAGTACGTTGCTCCAGAACGGCGAGTGGTACAGCGCCACAGCGCCGTGCACCAGCGCCCAGGCAGCGCAGTAGTGGAAATACGGCGGCACGTCTTCGAGCTTGCCTTCGCTGATACGGCCCTTGATCAGCTGGGTCAGGCGGTCGAAATTGGAGGCACGGATGCTGTGCAGCTGCTCGACCATTTCCGGCACCTGATTGCCCTTGACCACCTTTTCTTCAAGGCGGTCGAACAGCCGGTAGCGTTGCGGGTCGCGCATGCGGAACTCGAAGTAGGCGCGCGACAGCGCTTCCTTGTCACGGTCAACGTCGGCCGAGTGCAACAGCTCGTTCAGGTCACGCTCGTAATCGAGCATCAGGCGCAGGTAGATCTCCGCCTTGGACTTGAAGTGCTTGTAGATCGTGCCTTTGCCGATGCCCACGGCGTCGGCGATCATCTCGACGGTGACGCTGTCTTCACCTTGCTCGAGAAACAGCTTGAGCGCGGTATCGAGGATTTCCTGTTCGCGACGGCGAAACTCACGGACCTTACGAGGTTCTTTCTGCATGGGAAGGACTGGATGACAATCGAAGCGGTTTATTATGCCTAACTTGCGGGAAATTGCACGGATCATCCACGCATGTCTGTGTTTCACGATGCATACGGCCATGCGCTGCGGGAGGAACGAAACGTTGGCGTATTCCAAATCTGTTTAAAAAACGTCCAATATGCACTGGCACTGCGCCAAACCTGACCAATACTTGAAGTGTTGGCGCGGCGCATCCCCCCCAGTGGCGCGCCGATAAAGGTGCTCAGGGACCGCGTACCTTTGTTTTACTCCTAATGGTCTTAACCCGGATTCCTCCCCCAGAACCCGGGTTTTTTTTGTGTTTTTGTGGGGAGGATGGTGTGACGGCTGTCAGGTGCGTGCCTCACACAATCTCTAACCCCGGTAAATCAAGCCACCCGCGCCAATGGGAACAATCGCTTGAAATTTGCCGTGGTCTGCTCTGCCAACTGCTCATAACTGGCCCCACGCAGCGAAGCCACATACTCCGCCACCTCCCGCACATACTGCGGCAGGTTCGGCTTGCCCCGGTGCGGAATCGGCGCCAGGTAGGGCGAATCGGTCTCCACCAACAAGCGATCGACCGGCACCTGCCGCGCCACTTCCCGCAAGGCATCGGCATTGCGGAAGGTAACGATGCCCGACAGCGAAATGTAATAACCCAGGTCCAGCGCGGCCTTGGCCATGTCCCAGTCCTCGGTAAAGCAGTGCAGCACGCCAGCCTGCGGCAGGTTGGCCTCACGCAGCAGCGCCAGGGTATCGGCGCGCGCCGCCCGGGTATGCACGATCACCGGCTTGCCGGTCTGCCTGGAGGCCTCCAGGTGCAGGCGGAACGAGGCCTGCTGCAGCTCGGCAGCCTCCGGCTCGTAGTGGTAATCCAGCCCGGTTTCACCAATCGCCACCACATGCGGGTGGGCCAGTTCGCGCAACAACCATTCCAACGCCGGGGTTTCGCCAGGGGCCAGGTCCAGCGGGTGCACGCCCACCGAGCAGTCGACGTCAGCGTACTGCTCGCTCAGCGCCTTCACTGCACCCGCATTCTCGGCACTGACGCCAATGCACAGGAAATGCCCGACCCCACGCTCACGCGCCGCCTGCAGGGCAGCGTCGAGGGAGCCCTGGTGAGCAGTGAGGTCAAGACGGTCGAGGTGGCAATGGGAATCTACGAGCATGGGATAACGGCACACATGAAAAATGGAAAATCAGCGGGCACCCGGCAGTTGCAGCCAGTGAGCCAGCAGCGATTCAAGCAACAAGGCGCGGTTGAGGTTGGCCTTGCCCAGTACCTTCTGGCGCTGTTCGAGGATCCATGCCTGCACCTCCAGCACCTTGGCCTGGCGGCTCTTCTGCGCCAGGTATTGCACGACCTTGCGCATATCGGCCAAGCCTAACCCTTCTTCGTCCTGGGTCAACTGGTAGCGCAGGATCAGGTGCGTCCAATCGCAGAACCAGTCGAACAGCAGCAACAACGGCACACCGCTCCAGGCATCGGCCAGCTGGCTGGGCGATTGCTGCTGCTTGAGCAGCTTCTTCACCCCGTCGGTTACCAGCGCGCGTTGCTCGCGAACCCCCTGCGCCTGCAGGCTGACCGCCATCAATGGCGAACCTGCCGCCAGCGTCAGCAGCTCATCGCGCTCGACCTCGTCGCAGTCGGGTAACGCGCCAGCCAGCCATGCCTGGCTCTGGGCCAGACTGGGCTGCGGACAGGCCACCTGCTGGCAGCGGCTCTTGATCGTCGGCAACAGACGGCTGGGCTGGTGCGTCACCAGCAACAACACGGTATCACCGGAAGGTTCTTCAAGGCTTTTGAGCAGGGCGTTGGAGGCGTTGACATTCATCGCCTCCACCGGCTCGATCAACACCACCTTGCGCCCGCCTAACTGCGCGGTCTGCACCACAAAGGCCACCAGCTCGCGTACCTGGTCGACCTTGATCGGCTTGTCAGCCTCCTCCGGCTCGAGGACGAAGTTGTCCGGGTGGCTGCCGGCCTTGAGCAACAGGCACGACTTACACGCCCCACAAGCGTCCAGGCCCTGCGGCTGCTGGCACAACAGGCGCGCCATCAGACGCTCGGCCATGGCTCGCTTGCCAATACCCTGCGGCCCATGCAGCAGGTAAGCGTGGGCGTGGCGGCTGCGACCGGCCAGTTGCTGCCACAGCGCCTGCTGCCAAGGGTAGGCCTCAGCCACGGCAACGCTCCAGAATGCCTGGCAGCAGTACGTCGATGTCACGCTGCACCGCCTCCAGGGATTGTGCCGCATCAAGCAGGCTGTAGCGCTGTGGCGCGCCTTGGGCGCGCTGCAGGTACGCCTGGCGCACCGCTTCGAAGAACGCCTGCCCTTCCTGCTCGAATCGGTCCAGGCGACCACGGGCGGCGGCGCGGGCAAGGCCCACTTCCACCGGCAGGTCGAAGACCAGGGTCAGGTCCGGGCGCAGGTCGCCCTGGACGAATTGTTCCAGAACCGCGATACGCTCGACCGACAGACCACGACCGCCGCCCTGATAGGCATAGGTGGCGTCCGTGAAACGGTCACACAGCACCACAGCCCCGCGGGCCAGCGCCGGGCGGATGACCTGCGCCAGGTGCTGGGCGCGGGCGGCGAACACCAGCAGCAGCTCGGTGTCGGCCGCCATGCCTTCGTCGCTGGGCGTCAGCAACAGTTCACGCACCTTTTCCGCCAGCGGCGTACCGCCTGGCTCACGGGTCAGCACCACGTCCAGGCCGTGCTCGCGCAGGCGCGCGGCCAGGTAGTCGCGATTGGTGCTCTTGCCCGCGCCTTCGGGGCCTTCCAAAGTAATAAACAAGCCGCTCACAGGCAGTCCTTAATGTTGTTCGTCAGGCGTCGGCCGCTCGGCCGCTTGTGCACCGCCGGCAGGGGCATCCTGCGCGGGCGCTTCATCGGGGGCTGGCTGCGCAGTTGGCTCATCCGTTGCTGACGGGTCCGCTGCTGGGGGCTCAGGGCGCTGCGCATCGTCGGCGCCCGATGCCTGTTCGGCATCATCGGCACCTGGCTTGGCCTCTTGCTGCGGCGCGGGGCTGGAGCGGTAGTCCGACCGGCGCTTGAGCTGGAACTCGCGCACTGCCGAATTGTGGTCGTCGAGGTCGTCGGAAAACACATGGCTGCCATCGCCGCGGGCGACGAAGTAAAGACTGGTGCCATTGGACGGGTTCAGCGCCGCGTGAATCGCCTCGCGGCCGACCATGGCGATCGGGGTCGGCGGCAGGCCGGTCATGGTGTAGGTGTTGTAAGGCGTAGGCTCGCGCAGGTCCGCGCGGGTGATCCTGCCGTTGTAGCGCTCACCCATGCCATAGATAACCGTCGGGTCGGTCTGCAGCATCATACCCAGGCGCATGCGCCGCACGAACACGCCGGCGATCTGCCCGCGCTCCTGCGGAATGCCGGTTTCCTTTTCTACCAGGGAGGCCATGATCAGCGCCTGGTACGGGTCACGATACGGCAGGTCGGTGGAACGCTCGGCCCACTCCTTGGCCAGCACCTCGTCCAGACGCATGTAGGCCTGCTGCAGCAACTCGACATCGCTCATACCCCGCACGAAGCGGTAGGTGTCGGGGAAGAAGCGGCCTTCGGGGAACACACCGGTATGGCCGAGCTTGTCCATGACCTCGGCATCCGACAAGCCCTCCAGGGTATGCTTGATCTTTTCATGCTTGGCCACGGCCGCACGCACCTGGCGGAAGGTCCAGCCTTCGACCAGGGTGAGGTTGTACTGCACCACGTCGGCACGGCGCCAGGCGTCGAACAATTGCTCGACGGTCATGCCAGGGGTAAGACGGTACTCGCCGGTGTGCAGGGGGGTGCCGGCCATGTTGAAGCGCCAGTACAAACGCAACCAGACAGCGTCGTCGAGCAACCCTTCCCTTTGCATGCTGTAGAACATGCGGTTGGGGTTAGTGCCATTGGGCACATCCAGCAGGCGTTCCTGCGTGATGTGCAGGGGCTGCTCCAGGACCGAGTTGACCTTCCAGGCCGACCAGCCAAACGCCAGGCCGGCAAGGATCAAGCCCATTTCCAGCAACAGCAGGAATTTACGTCTCACGAATTCAGGTTTCCAGTAACGTACGGGCAACGGCCTGCAGTTTACGAGTGAGCGGGCCCGGCGACCAGTTTAGCGCGGCTACGCCACGCACGGGCCAAATGCCGTAAACGCTATTGCAAACAAATACTTCATTCGCTTGCTCCAGCGCCTCGAACGACAGGTCGCAGACCTGTACCGCAATACCCAGCAGCGGGGCCTGTTCCAGCAGTGCGGCACGCATCACGCCCGCCACGCCACAACGGCTAAGGTCGGCGGTAAGCAGCACGCCATCGCGCACCAGAAACAGATTGCTGTATACCCCTTCGATCACCCTGCCCTGCGCGTCACGCATCAGGCCTTCGGCATGGTCGCTGTCCTGCCATTCGGCACGGGCCAGCACCTGCTCCAGGCGGTTAAGGTGTTTGAGGCCGGCCAGCAGTGGTTGTTCCCCAAGCCGGGTATGGCAAGGGAACAAACGCACGCCATGCTCAGCATGCTCGACAGGATAACGGGGTAATGGGCTGCCTTGCAGGATACGCCGCGGCGCTGCATCGACAGCTGGCGCATAGCCACGCTGGCTATCGCCACGGGTAAGGATGAGTTTGACGACACCCTCACCCAGCTGGCTGGCGTAGCGCAGCAGCTCGTCGCGCACCAGCGCCAGATCGGCGTTGATCGCCAGGCGCTGGCAGCCCAGTGCCAGGCGTGCGAGGTGGCCGTCCAGCAAGCTGGGCCGGGCGCCTCGCACAGCGATGGTTTCGAACAGGCCATCGCCATAGGCCAGGCCGCGGTTCTGCAGGTTGAGTGCAGTCGCCGGCTGGCCGTCGATCCAGCTGTGCATCAGCCGGCAAACCGGCGGAATACCAGCGAGCCGTTGGTGCCGCCAAAGCCGAACGAGTTGGACAGCACCACGTCGATCGGCATGCTGCGCGCCTGGTGGGGAACGAAGTCGAGGTCACACCCCTCGTCCGGCTCGTCCAGGTTGATGGTCGGCGGGGCCATCTGGCTATTGATGGCCAGCACGCTGAAGATCGCCTCCACCGCGCCCGCGGCGCCCAGCAAGTGACCGGTCATCGACTTGGTCGAGCTGACCGCCAGCTTGTAGGCATGCTCGCCGAACACGCGCTTGATCGCCGCCACTTCGGCCACATCGCCCGCCGGGGTAGAAGTGCCGTGGGCGTTGATGTAGCTGACTTCTTCCGGCTGGATACCGGCATCGCGCAAGGCGTTGGCCATGCAGCGGGCAGCGCCCTCGCCAGAGTCGGGTGGCGAGGTCATGTGGTAGGCGTCGCCGCTCATGCCAAAGCCAACCAGCTCGGCATAGATAGTCGCACCGCGGGCCTTGGCGTGCTCCAGCTCCTCGAGCACCAGGGCTCCGGCACCGTCGGACAATACAAAGCCGTCACGACCCTTGTCCCACGGGCGGCTGGCCCGGCTGGGTTCATCGTTGCGGGTAGACAGTGCGCGCGAAGCGCCAAAACCGCCCATGCCCAGACCACAAGCGGCCATTTCGGCGCCACCGGCGATCATCACGTCAGCCTCACCGTAGGCGATATTGCGCGCGGCCATGCCGATGCAATGGGTGCCAGTGGTGCACGCAGTGGCGATGGCATAGTTCGGCCCTTGCAGACCCAGGTGGATCGACAGGAAACCGGAGATCATGTTGATGATCGAACCCGGCACGAAGAACGGCGAAATGCGGCGCGGCCCTGAATCGTGCAGGGTGCGGCTGGTTTCTTCGATGTTGGTCAAACCACCGATACCCGAGCCCATGGCCACGCCAATACGCTCGCGGTTGGCATCGGTGACCTCCAGGCCGGCATTACGCACGGCCTGGAAACCAGCCGCCAGGCCGTACTGGATGAACAGGTCGAGCTTGCGGGCCTCTTTGGCCGACAGGTACTGCTCAACCTCGAAGCCTTTCACCGAGCCGCCAAAACGGGTGGAGTAGGCAGACAGGTCCGTGTGTTCGATCGGACCGATGCCACTGCGGCCAGCCAGAATGCCCTGCCAGGTGCTCGGTACATCGGTACCCAGTGGCGACAGCATACCCATACCGGTGACCACGACGCGTCTACGCGACACAGTACTCTCCTTTTCTAATAACAGAGTCTCTTGCCATTGCATTCAAGTGCTGGAATGAAATGGCAACAGGCTCTTGGTGCGCGGTGAACGAAGCCGCCTGAAAAATGCGAGGCGCTCGCAAAGAAAAAACCGCACGCCAGCGAAGGCAGTGCGGTTTTCCCCGACAAGAAACGTCGACTGTAGCGTCTTAGGCCTGGTGGGCTTTGACGTAGTCGATGGCAGCTTGAACGGTAGTGATCTTCTCGGCTTCTTCGTCAGGGATTTCGGTCTCGAATTCCTCTTCCAGAGCCATCACCAGTTCAACGGTGTCAAGCGAATCGGCACCCAGGTCATCGACGAAGGACTTCTCAACAGTCACTTCTTCTTCCTTGACGCCCAGTTGCTCGGCGACGATTTTCTTGACGCGTTCTTCGATGGTGCTCATACCTAGTTTTCACTCCTAATGGATATATGTCAGGCAGCTGGCCGGTGGCTAATTTTATAGAAAGACGTTCGCTTTTCAAGCAAAACGCACCTTCAGGCTAGTCACCACACCCGCTGCCTGGAATCTGGTTGCAGCTTTATAACGGATTTTAGGCTCGCAGTATGACTCTTTTTTTACGAAACCCGTCACATTGAGTTGCAGTATTACATGTACATCCCGCCGTTGACCGGCACGGTAGCGCCGGTCACGTAGGCGGCGCCGTCGGATGCCAGGAACGAAACCACCTTGGCAATTTCGTCAGCCTGGCCCAGGCGGCCCAGCGGAATCTGGGTCTGCAGGGCTTCGCGCTGAGCTTCTGGCAGCTCGCGGGTCATGTCGGTATCGATGAAGCCTGGGGTCACCGAGTTGACGGTGATACCACGCGAACCCACTTCACGCGCCAGGGCGCGGCTGAAACCTTCCAGACCGGCCTTGGCAGCCGCGTAGTTGGCCTGACCTGCGTTACCCATGGCACCAACGACCGAGCCGATGCTGATGATACGACCCCAACGCGCCTTGGTCATGCCACGCAGCACGCCCTTGGACAGACGGTAGAGGCTGTTCAGGTTGGTGTCGATGACATCAAACCACTCGTCGTCTTTCATGCGCAGCATGAGGTTGTCGCGGGTGATACCGGCATTGTTGACCAAGATGGCCGGCGCGCCGAACTGCTCGCCAATGGCGGCCAGTACGGCTTCAACCGATTCGGCGCTGGTCACGTTCAGCTCCATGCCAGTGCCGGTAATGCCGTGTTCTTTCAGGGTGGCAGCGATGCGCTCGGCACCGGACGCCGACGTGGCGGTACCGATCACGGTCGCGCCCTGGCGGCCCAGCTCGAGGGCGATGGCCTGGCCAATGCCACGGCTGGCGCCGGTAACCAGTGCAACTTTACCTTGCAGGCTCATGCAAGCTTCTCCAAATCAGGCCAGTGCCGCGCGGGTGGCAGCAACGGCGTCAGGGGTGTTGAGGTTGTAGGTGGTCACGCCGTCGGCGCAACGCTTGTTAAGGCCAGCCAGCACCTTGCCCGGGCCACACTCGACCAGGTTGACCGCACCGTTGGCGGCCAGGGTCTGCACGCACTCGACCCAGCGTACCGGCTGGTACAGCTGTGCCAGCAGGTCGTGCTTGAGGGCATCGAGGTCGGCGGCGACGGCTGCAGTGACGTTCTGCACCACCGGAATCTGCGGGGCCTTCCATTCGATGGCATTGACCGATTCGGCAAAGCGCTCGGCGGCTGGCTTCATCAGGGCGCAGTGCGACGGGACGCTCACCGCCAGTGGCAGGGCGCGCTTGGCACCTTTGGCCTTGCACAGCTCCATGGCGCGGTCTACCGCCGCCTTGTTACCGGCGATGACCACCTGACCAGGCGAGTTGAAGTTCACGGCGCTGACCACTTCATCTTCAGCGGCTTCGGCGCAGAGTTCCACGACCACAGCATCGTCCAGGCCGAGAATGGCAGCCATGGCGCCGTGACCGGCCGGTACGGCTTCCTGCATCAGCTGACCGCGGCGCTCGACCAGGCGAACGGCATCTTTCAGGCTGATGCTGCCGGCGGCGACCAGGGCGCTGTATTCGCCCAGGCTGTGACCGGAAACGAAGGCCGGCTTGGCACCGCCCTCTTCCAGCCACAGGCGCCACAGTGCGATGGACGCAGTAAGGATCGCCGGCTGGGTCTTGTCGGTCTGGTTAAGTTGCTCTTCCGGGCCGTCCTGGACCAGCTTCCACAGGTCGTAGCCGAGCGCTTCGGACGCTTCCTTGAAGGTTTCGATGATCACTGGCTTCTCGGCGCCGAGCTCGGCGAGCATGCCCAGCGACTGGGAACCTTGACCGGGAAAGACGAATGCGAGGGATGCAGACATTGAACAAGCCCTTATGATCTTGTCGTCGGATAGTGTGCGCCAGGCCCGAGGCCAGGCGCGGAATCTGAAAACTTGGATGGAAACACAGACCAAGCGGTCACATTTAAGCACTTCATCGGCGAAATGCCTAAGGCAACAGGTCTTCAAGGCGGCCATGCAGCCGCTGCGGCAGGTTTTCCTGAATTTCGATCAGCGCCCGCTGGATGGCACTCTGAAACCCCTGCACGCCCGCCGAGCCATGACTCTTGATGACGATACCCTGTAGCCCCAGAAAGCTCGCCCCATTATGCCGCGCCGGCGCCAGGTCAGCCTGCAGACGCTTGAGCAGCGGCATGGCAACGGCCCCGGCAACGCGGGCAAAAGCACCGCCCTTGAACAGTTTTTCGATGCGCGCACCGATCATCGTCGCCAAGCCCTCGCTGGACTTGAGCAGTATGTTGCCGACAAAACCGTCGCACACCACCACGTCTGCCTCACCCCGGTACAGGCCATCCCCTTCGACGAAACCGACATAGTTGAGGCCGCGGGCGCTCTGCAACAGCGTGGCAGCCAGCTTGACCTGCTGGTTACCCTTGATGTCCTCGGTACCGATGTTCAACAGCGCCACGCGTGGCCGATGCACACCCAGGGCCTGAGCGGCCACCGAGCCCATTACCGCGAACTGATAGAGGTTTTCGGCACTGCAGTCGACATTGGCGCCCAGATCGAGCAGTTGACAGTAACCTGTCTGGGTCGGGATCGCCGCCACCATGGCCGGCCGGTCGATACCCGGCAAGGTCTTGAGCACGAAGCGCGACAACGCCATCAGCGCCCCGGTATTGCCGGCACTGACACAGGCCTGGGCTTTTCCGTCGCGCACCAGTTCGAGGGCGATGCGCATCGACGAATCCGGCTTGCCGCGCAACGCCTGGGATGGCCGCTCGTCCATGCCGACTACCTCACTGGCGGCCACAACCTGCAGGCGCGCGCGATCCGCAGCTGGCAAGCCACTGATGAGATCTTCAAGGAGGGAGGGTTGACCGACGAGGGTCAGATGAAGCGAGGGGGTAGCCGAAAGGCAGGCAATGCTAGCCTGGACAATGCTGCGGGGACCGAAGTCCCCGCCCATTGCGTCGATCGCGATGACCTGAGCGGACAAGGATTACTCGTCAGCGCCCTTGTCGACCACTTTACGACCACGGTATACGCCTTCTGGCGAAACGTGGTGACGCAGGTGAACTTCACCGGTGGTTTTCTCTACCGACAGCGCGTTTTCCGACAGGGCGTCGTGCGAACGGCGCATGTCACGGGCAGAGCGGGATTTTTTGTTCTGCTGAACAGCCATAATTGATTAACTCCTAAACGTTTGGGTCACGCTTTAACTGCGCCAAAACACTGAACGGGTTGGACCGCGATACCTCGTCCTTGCTCGATTCGGGCTCGTCTGCGCCCGCCGGCTGCTGGCATTCTTCCGGATGATGAGCAGGCACGATTGGCAAGGCGAGCAAAAGCTCCTCCTCGACCAATGCCTGCAGATCCAAAGGATCTTCGCCCAGTTCCAGCACGTCATAGCCTTTCGGCAACGACTGGGTATTCGCACCCTCCTTCACCACGGCGTATGTACATTCGCTGTGGATCGGTAGGGTGACCAGCTCAAGACAACGCTGGCAAACCATCTTGACTTCGACGTCCAGCTCGCTGTGGATAACCACCACGTGCTGTTCATCTCGTTCAAAATCGAACTTCGCCTGCACCGTACCGACATTGTCGGAAAGCGGGTCGCAGAGTCTTTCCAAATCAGCGAGTTGCAGCGAACCGTTAAGGGTTACGCCACGATCGGCTAATTTGCGCGGGTCAACGTGAGGTGGAATCGGGTCATTCAACATAGGCGCAGCATTCTAGGGATGCCCCCCGCCCCTGTCAAAGGAAATTAGGCGGCATCGTGCGTGATAGAATTGGTTCAACCGAACCCGGAGTCTACCATGCTTCCTTTGTTACTGGCTTCCAGCTCTGCCTATCGCCGCGAACTGCTCGCACGCCTGCACCTGCCCTTCACCTGGGCAAGCCCCGATATAGACGAGCAACGCCTGGATGGCGAACCGCCCGTAGAGCTGGTGCGCCGGCTGGCCAGGCAAAAGGCCGAGGCATTGGCAGGCAGCCACCCCCGACACTTGATCATAGGCTCGGACCAGGTTGCGGTATTGGGCGAGCAGGTGCTGGGCAAGCCGCATACGTTCGAGCGCGCTTGCGAGCAACTACTGGAGTGCAGCGGGCAGCAGGTGAGCTTTCTTACCGGGCTGGCACTGCTGAACAGCGCCACCGGGCAATGCCAGGTGGATTGCGTGCCTTTTACCGTGACACTGCGTGAACTGAGCAGGGAGCAGGTCGAGCGTTACGTGGCAGCAGAACAGCCGCTGGATTGCGCAGGGAGTTTCAAGGCGGAGGGGCTGGGGGTGAGCTTGTTCCAGAGCACGCACGGGTGCGACGCGACCAGCCTGATCGGGCTGCCGCTGATTCGGCTGGTGGATATGCTGACCAAGGAAGGGGTGATGGTTCCGTAACCTGGCTGGGGATTTGGGGCGCCCGGCAGATCGAGCGCCGCCCGGGAGGGTGAACGATCAGGGATGCTGGACAGCAGGTCCGGCCTATTCGCGGGTAAACCCGCGCCTACAACATACCGCTGGGCACCCTGATCGATGAGCGAGCCCGCGCGCGATGCGCCGCGCGGGCGGCGCTTGATCTGCCAGGCACCACAAGAACTGCGACGAACTCAACGCAACTGCGGCCCCTGGAACCCCATCCACATCGCCAGGTGCTCAGCCACGCTGGCACCCACGCGCTTGGAGAAGCGATCGAAAGGCGACTCCTGAACGGTGAAGTCAACCAACTCCTTCTCGCCCACGATCTCACGCGCCACATAGCTGGCACTGCCCAAGCCATCCACCAGCCCCAGCGCCTTGGCCTGCTCACCCGACCAGATCAGGCCGCTGAACAACTCCGGGTGCTCCTTATCCTTCAGGCGCTCACCCCGCCCCTGCTTGACCATGGCGATGAACTGCCGGTGCGTGGTATCCAGCACACCCTGCCAGAAACGGGTCTCTTCTGGTTTTTCCGGCGAAAACGGATCAAGGAACGCCTTGTGCTCACCCGATGTATAGGCTCGGCGCTCGACCCCTAGCTTCTCCATGGTGCCAACAAAGCCATAACCCGCCGCCGTCACCCCAATGGACCCCACCAGGCTGGCCTTGTCGGCATAGATCTCGTCTGCCGCACTGGCGATGTAATAGGCACCGGAAGCACCAAGATCAGCGATCACCGCATACAGCTTGATGGCGGGATATTCGGCACGCAGGCGGCGGATTTCGTCATACACGTAACCCGCCTGCACCGGGCTGCCACCCGGGCTGTTGATGCGCATCACCACAGCCTTGGTCTTGTCGTCCTTGAACGCTTCGCGCAGGCTCTTGACGATGTTATCGGCGCTGGCAGCCTCCTGATCGGCAATCACCCCGCGCACTTCGACCAGCGCGGTATGGCTGGCACTGCGCGAAGCGGCCTTGTCCATGTCCATCAGCGGCGAGAACAACGCCAGAATGCCGAACAGGTAGACGAAGGTCAGCAGCTTGAAGAAGATCCCCCAGCGCCGCGACCGTCGCTGCTCCTGCACGCTGGCCAGCAAGGTCTTTTCCAGCAGCTTCCAGCTGTTGCGCTCTTCGCGCTCCCCGGGCTCGGCCTCAGGAGCTTTCCATTCGTCTGCCATGCTTACCTACCTTGGAAGTGGAATTGCGGAACCACCCAGCCACTCGCGCAACTGGGAAAAGTGATCGATGCATACCTGCGGGCCAAACTCGGCCAGCGCCTGCAGCGACATGGCACCATAGCCAACCGCCACCGAATGCATGCCGGCATTGCTGGCCATCTGCAAGTCGAATGCCGAATCTCCGACCATCAGCGCACGCGACGGTTCGACGCCACAATGCCCGAGGATTTCCTCAAGCATCAGCGGGTGTGGCTTGCCACGGGTCTCGTCAGCGGCGCGGGTGATGTCGAAGAACCGCTCCCAGCCATTGGCCTTGAGCACCCGATCCAGCCCGCGACGGGCCTTGCCGGTGGCCACCGCCAGGCGGTAACCCTCGGCGCGAAAGGCATCCAGCGACTCGACCACGCCATCGAACAACGGCGAAGGTTGCTGATCCAGCGCAACGTAGACATCGGCATAGTGCTGGCGGAAGCTGGCAACCTCTGCAGGCGCCAGGTGCGGGTACAGGGTGTGGATCGCCTCGTCCAAGGCCAGACCGATGATACCCTTGACCGCAGCGTCGCTGCTCTGCGCCTCGCCGGCACGCTCTGCGGCGACATTCATGGCCTCGACGATACGCCCAATGGAATCGGCCAGGGTGCCGTCCCAGTCGAAGATCAGTAGCTCATAGCCTTTTTTCATGGATCAGGGCGCACTCAGACGTTCAACGGTTTTTGCCCAGACCTCATCCACAGGCGCCTCGAGCTTCAATTCACCGCCGTCCGGCAGCGGTACAGTCAACGCGTAGGCATGCAGGAACAGGCGTTTGCCGCCCAACTCGCGAATTTCCCGGCTGAAGTCTTCGTCGCCGTATTTGCTGTCGCCAGCGATCATGTGCCCGGCATGCAGGGTGTGCACGCGGATCTGATGGGTACGACCGGTGATCGGGCGCGCCTCGACGATGGTGGCAAAGTCACCAAAACGGCGCAGGACGCGAAACAGGGTCAGCGCCTCCTTGCCTTCCTCGTTCACTTCGACCATGCGCTCGCCGGAACGCAGGTTGCTCTTGAGCAACGGCGCGTTGACCTGCTTTTTCGAGGTTGGCCAATGGCCGCGCACCAGCGCCATATAGCGCTTGTCGACACCATCACCGCGCAGGGCGGCATGCAGGTGACGCAGCATGCTGCGCTTCTTGGCGATCATCAACAGACCAGACGTGTCGCGATCCAGGCGGTGCACCAGCTCCAGCTCCTTGGCGTCCGGGCGCAACTGGCGCAGCGCCTCGATCACCCCGAAGCTCAGGCCACTGCCGCCGTGCACGGCGATGCCGGCCGGCTTGTTCATCACGATAAGCGCTTTGTCCTCGTAGACAATGGCGGCTTCCAGACGCTGCAGCAGGCCTTGGGCCACCGGCGCCGGTTCGTCTCGTTCCGGCAAGCGGACGGGCGGGACCCGCACGATGTCGCCGGCCTGGATCTTGTACTCCGGCTTGACGCGGCCCTTGTTGACCCTCACCTCACCCTTGCGCAGGATGCGGTAGACCAGTGTCTTGGGCACGCCCTTGAGGGCCGTGATGAGGAAATTATCGATGCGTTGGCCGGCAAGCTCCGGCGCGACTTCGATCAGCTGAACGCCGGAAGTCGGAGGGGTATTGGTCGTCATTACGGGATCATAACAATTTTTTATGGAATTGAAGCACTTAATCATTGCTGCTATAGTCGCGAACGCCGCCAAAAGCGGCAGGCCAGCGGCACCAGGCTCTTTGCCGGTCCCTGACCTTCGCAATTCTCCAGGACGCGAGGCCGTCCTACGGGGTTTTCGCCAGTTTACCGAAATGCCTGGAATCGCCACCAGCGCCGTGTAGAGAAGACCGAAAAAAAACGACAAGTGCGGTGTTTCACCTGCTTACCCGATTCTTTTCGCTGCACCTCTGCCCGCGAGTCGCTTCCACGCATCGCCCGGCGAATGCTTCGGAAATACCTGCCTTGGACATGAATGGCGCCAGCGCAGAACCAGCGCTGGCGAAAAATGCAACCCGTTGCGGATTCAGCGCGCGGCAGCACCCGAATTATCAGGGATACGTGCAGGGTGGAGATGCACAGCCCTCGGACCGTGTAGCACCGCGTCCGGCCACCAGCCCACTGACGGCTGGTGAGCGGATAAGGTCCTGAACAGATGCCCTCCGGGCGTCCACGGCTGACGGTTGATTCCTCCTCCTGACTGAGTGCACAAGGCCCGCTTGGTTGATTCGGATACCTATTCGAAGCCACCGGGGCCTTGTTGGCACCGCAGCAAACAGGACGCGTCGTCGCGACAACGGCAGGCTGGGCAACCGGCTGGTGCCGAACGTCGCTCGACACGGGGGTGGCCCGGCCACCCTTTGCGCACCTTGGCACCGACCATGAGACGTCGTGTGTGCCGAACGCCGTTTCCGGCAGCCCGGAAACCGACGGTACAACATGAAAAGAATGCTGATTAACGCGACTCAACCCGAAGAGTTGCGTGTAGCCCTGGTGGACGGCCAACGTCTCTACGACCTGGACATCGAGTCCGGCGCGCGCGAGCAGAAAAAGGCCAACATCTACAAAGGCAAGATCACCCGCATCGAACCCAGCCTCGAAGCCGCCTTCGTCGACTTCGGCTCCGAACGTCACGGCTTCCTGCCGCTGAAAGAAATCTCCCGCGAGTACTTCAAGAAGGCCCCGGAAGGCCGGGTCAACATCAAGGAAGTGCTCAGCGAAGGCCAGGAAGTCATCGTTCAGGTCGAGAAGGAAGAGCGCGGCAACAAAGGCGCCGCCCTCACCACCTTCATCAGCCTGGCCGGCCGCTACCTGGTGCTGATGCCCAACAACCCGCGTGCCGGTGGCATCTCCCGCCGCATCGAAGGCGAAGAGCGCAACGAACTGCGCGAAGCCCTGAACGGCCTGACCGTACCGGGCGACATGGGCCTGATCGTGCGCACCGCCGGCCTTGGCCGCAGCAGCGAAGAAATGCAGTGGGACCTGGACTACCTGCTGCAGCTGTGGACCGCCATCAAGGAAGCGTCCCTGGACCGCGCCGCGCCATTCCTGATCTACCAGGAAAGCAACGTCATCATCCGCGCCATCCGCGACTACCTGCGTCAGGACATCGGCGAAGTACTGATCGACAGCATCGACGCCCAGGAAGAAGCGCTGACCTTCATCCGCCAGGTGATGCCGCAGTACGCCAGCAAGGTCAAGCTGTACGAAGACAGCGTACCGCTGTTCAACCGCTTCCAGATCGAAAGCCAGATCGAGACCGCCTTCCAGCGCGTGGTCGACCTGCCGTCCGGCGGTTCGATCGTGATCGACCCGACCGAAGCCCTGGTGTCGATCGACATCAACTCGGCGCGCGCCACCAAAGGCAGCGACATCGAAGAAACCGCCCTGCAGACCAACCTGGAAGCGGCCGAGGAAATCGCCCGCCAGCTGCGCCTGCGTGACATCGGCGGCCTGATCGTCATCGACTTCATCGACATGACCCCGGCGAAGAACCAGCGCGCTGTTGAAGAGCGCGTGCGTGAATGCCTGGAAGCCGACCGCGCCCGCGTGCAGGTTGGCCGCATCTCGCGCTTCGGCCTGCTGGAAATGTCCCGTCAGCGTCTGCGCCCATCGCTGGGCGAAAGCAGCGGCATCGTCTGCCCACGCTGCTCCGGCACCGGCATCATCCGTGACGTCGAATCGCTGTCGCTGGCCATCCTGCGCCTGATCGAAGAAGAAGCCCTGAAGGACCGCACCGCTGAAGTGCGTGCTCAAGTGCCGATCCCGGTAGCCGCGTTCCTGCTGAACGAAAAGCGTAACTCGATCACCAAGATCGAGCTGCGCACCCGTGCGCGCATCATCATCCTGCCGAACGACCACCTGGAAACCCCGCACTTCGAAGTCCAGCGCCTGCGCGACGACAACCCTGAAGTGCTGAACAACCAGTCCAGCTACGAAATCGCCGCCGCCGAAGCCGAAGAAGCGCCGCAACCGACCGCCACCCGCACCCTGGTACGCCAGGAAGCCGCAGTGAAGACGGCCCCGGCCCGCGCCAACGCACCGGTACCGGCCGCCGCTGAAGAGCCCCAGGCTGCCGCGCCGGTCGCCCCTGCCCCGAGCGCTCCGGAGCCAAGCCTGTTCAAAGGCCTGGTGAAGTCGCTGGTGAGCCTGTTCGCCGGCAAGGACGAGCCTGCCGCCGCGCCAGTGGCTCCCGCCGCCGAAAAACCGGCTGCCGAGCGCAGCCCGCGCAACGAAGAACGCCGCAACGGCCGCCAGCAAAGCCGCAACCGCAACGGCCGCCGCGACGAAGAACGCAAGCCGCGTGAAGAGCGTGCCGAGCGCGCACCGCGTGAAGAGCGTGCACCGCGCGAGGAACGCGCCCCACGCGAAGAGCGTGCACCGCGCGAGGAACGTGCCCCACGTGAAGAGCGTGCACCGCGTGAAGAACGTGCGCCGCGCCAGCCACGCGAAGACCGCCGTGGCAACCGCGGCGAAGAGCGCGTTCGCGAACTGCGCGAGCCGCTGGACGCTACCCCGCCAGCCGAACGCGAAGAGCGCCAGCCGCGTGAAGAACGTGTAGCCCGCGAAGAGCGAGCGCCACGTGAAGAGCGCGCACCGCGTGAAGAGCGTGCTCCACGTGAAGAACGCGCACCGCGTGAAGAGCGTGCCCCACGTGAAGAACGGGCCCCACGTGAAGAACGCGCCCCTCGCGAAGAACGTGCTCCACGTGAAGAACGCGCACCGCGCGAAGAGCGTGCTCCACGCGAAGAACGCGCCCCGCGCCCACCACGCGAAGAGCGCCAACCACGCGCTGCCGAAGAAGCAACCGAACAGGCAGCCGAGCTGGCCGAAGAGCAACTGCCAGGCGAAGAGCTGCTGCAAGACGAGCAGGAAGGCACCGATGGCGAGCGCCCGCGCCGCCGCTCCCGTGGCCAGCGTCGTCGCAGCAACCGTCGTGAGCGTCAGCGCAATGCCAACGGCGAGCTGATCGACGGCAGTGAAGAAGAAGGCAGCGAAGAGCAGCCACAACAGCACCAGGCCACCGAGCTGGGTGCCGAACTGGCTGCTGGCCTTGCCGTGACGGCTGCTGTCGCCAGCAGCAACATCAGCTCCGACGCAGAAGCCCAGGCCAACCAGCAGGCCGAGCGTGCTACCGCCGAAGTCGCTGCCGTTGCAGAAACCGACAACAGCGAAGCCGCCCAACCGGTCGAGCAGGTCGAAGCGGCCACCAAAGCTCAAGAAGCGTCCGTGGCCCCAGCGGTCGAGCAGCCGGTCACCGAGCCAGTGGCCGCAGCCGAGGCAACTGCCGAGCCTGTGGTCGAAGTGGCCCCGCAGCCTGTCGCTGAAGATGCACCTGCTGTTGAGCCGGTCGTGGTTGCAGAAACCGCGGTCACTGAAACCCCGGCAGAAGCCCCAGTGGTAGAAGCCGGTGAAATCGAACAGGCCCCGGCCGTGGTCGAAGTCGCTCCGGTTGCCGCACAGCCTGCCCCGGTTGTCGAAGCCCAGCCAGAAGTGGTGGCCGAGCCTGCACCTGCGGTGGTCGAACCTGCACCTGCAGTGGTCGAACCTGCCACTGTCATGCTGGCCAACGGCCGTGCACCGAACGACCCACGTGAAGTGCGTCGCCGCAAGCGGGAGGCCGAGGCTGCTGCCAAAGCGGCACAGGAAGCTGCTGCAGCTTCCCAGGAACCAGCCCTGGAAGCCGCCGATGAGCACAAACCTCATCACGGCTGATAGCCAAAGCTGAATGAAAAAGCCCCGCCAGTGCAAACTGGCGGGGCTTTTTTTGGTTTGCCTGACGGGCCTCTTCGCGGGTAAACCCGCTCCTACGGGGGTTCACAGCCGGCAAATCAGTAAAGATTAGGCTCCATCTCCAGCTCAACCCCAAACCGCTCGAAGATATCCGCCTGAATCTTGCGCGCCAGCGCATGCATCTGCGCCCCGCTCGCCTGGCCATAGTTGACCAGCACCAGCGACTGCAAGCGATGCACGCCAGCATCACCCTCACGATGACCCTTCCAGCCCGCCTGCTCAATCAACCAGCCCGCCGCCAGTTTCACCTGACCATCAGCCTGTGGGTATGCCACGACACCGGGATACTGCGCACGAATACGCTCGACCAGATCAGCCGTTACCACCGGGTTCTTGAAGAAGCTCCCGGCATTGCCCAACTCTGCCGGATCTGGCAGCTTCTCGCGGCGAATGCTGCAGATTGCATCACTGATCGCTTGCGCGGTCAGCTCGGTCACACCCCGCTCAGACAGGCGTTGGCGCACCGGGCCGTAATCCAGATGAGCGTGCAGGGTGCGGGTCAGGGCAAAGCGCACACGCAGGATCAACCAGCGGCCAGGGTTGCGCTTGAAAAGGCTGTCACGATAGCCGAAAGCACATTCCGCCAAACTGAAGTCACGCAGCTCGCCCGTCTCACGGTCCAGGGCTGTCAGCCCGGCGAACACGTCCTTGATCTCCACCCCGTATGCGCCCACGTTCTGCATCGGCGCAGCACCGACGGTGCCGGGGATCAGGCTGAGGTTCTCCAGCCCGCAATAGCCCTGCGCCAGCGTCCACTGCACAAAAGCGTGCCACGGCTCACCGGCCTCGGCTTCGACCACGATACGCTCGCCATCGTCACTGAGCACACGCCGACCGCGGCTGGCCATGTGCAGCACCAGTGCATCGATATCGCGGGTCAGCAGCAGGTTGCTGCCACCCCCGATCACCAGTACCGGCAAGCCCCTCTGCTGTGCCTGGCCCAGTGCCTGACGCACCTGCTGGTCGTCCTGCACCTGGCTGAAATAGCGCGCCTTCACGTCGATGCCGAAGGTATTGTAAGGCTTGAGCGATACCTGCTCCTGCCACTGCACTGTCATAGACGCCCCTTGATTTCCAGTACCAGCGCCTGGCAAGCCGCTTCCACCAGATCCAGCACCTGCTCGAAGCCGTCGGCGCCACCGTAGTACGGGTCTGGCACTTCATCCAGGGCTGCACCGTAGCGGCGCAGGAACAGGTCGAGTTCGCCCACTGCCGTGGACGGGCGCAGGGCGCGCAGATCGCGCAGGTTGTGCTCATCCATGGCCAACACCAGGTCGTATTCGGCGAAGTGCGATGCCTTGACCTGTTGGGCGCGTTGCTGCGACAGGTCGTAACCGCGCGCCAGCGCCGCCTTGCAGGTGCGGCTGTCTGGCGCCTTGCCGACATGCCAATCGCCGGTGCCGGCAGAAGCCACCTGCACCTTGTCAGCGAGCCCGGCGGCGTGCAATTGATGGCGCAGCACGCCTTCGGCGGTGGGCGAGCGGCAGATGTTGCCCAGGCACACGAACAGGACGCGCATCAGGCCTCCAGCAAGCGCCGTACGCGCTCCAGATCCTCTGGGGTGTCGACACCCACGGCAGGCGCCTCGATGGCGTCCTCGATGTGAATGCGTACGCCGTGCCACAGGGCACGCAGCTGCTCCAGCGCTTCAGCCTGCTCGAGCCAGCATGGGCCCCAGCTGACGAAGTCGTGCAGGAAGCCGACACGGTAGGCGTACATGCCAATATGACGGCGATAGGGCACCCCTTCCGGCAGCACGTCGCGGGCCTTGGCAAAGGTATCGCGGGCCCAGGGCAGCGGCGCTCGGCTGAACGTCAGGGCCAGGCCGTTCTTGTCACTCACCACCTTGACCGCGTTCGGGTTGAACACGGTTTCCGGCTCATGGATCGGCTCGGCCAGGGTGGCGATACCGGCTTCCGGATGCGCAGCCAGGTTGGCCGCCACCTGGTCGATGATCACCGGCGGGATCAGCGGCTCGTCGCCCTGCACGTTGACCACAATGGCGTCAGCCGGCAACCCTAGGTACGCGGCCACTTCGGCCAGGCGGTCAGTGCCCGATTCATGATCGGCACGGGTCATCATCACTTCAGCACCGAAGGCCTGGCAGGCTTCGAGGATGCTGGTGTCGTCGGTGGCGATGACCACACGGCTGGCACCGCTCTTGCGGGCCTGCTCCCACACATGTTGCACCATCGGCTTGCCGGCAATCAGCAGCAGCGGTTTGCCTGGCAGGCGGGTGGAGCGCAGCCGGGCGGGGATTACTACCGTAAATTCCAGGCTCATTTGTCAAGACGCTCGTCGTCGGTCAGGGTGCGTGCCTCGCTTTCCAGCATGACCGGGATACCGTCGCGAATCGGGTAGGCCAGGCCAGCGCCTTTGCTGATCAGCTCGGTCTTGTCGGCGCTCAGCTTGAGCGGGCCCTTGGTGATCGGGCAGGCCAGGATATCAAGCAGTTTGGTGTCCATTGGAGGCTTCCTTTAGGCCAGGTGGCCGGAAATAGAAAACGGGCTCAGGGTTTGCGCAACAAGCGTTGCAGCTGGTTGTCGAACCAGGCGCTGAAAGCCGGCGTAGGCTGCGCTTCGACGGCCAGGTACCACCAGTCGTCAGCGGCAAAGGCCCGGCATTTCACCGCGTCCTTCTCGGTCATGACCAGCGGCAGTGGCGGGCTGAAGGCCAGGCTCCGGGCACTGAACTGCGCATGGTCGGCGAAGGGATGCGGCACCGGCTGCCAGTTTAGCCCCAGCAGGGTGTTGAAGAAACGTTGCGGGTTGCCGATACCGGCCACCGCATGCAGGCGCTGGCCGGCGGGGAAATGGTCGAGCGCACGGCGCTCGCCAGTGCGCACGTTGACCAGGGCCGACGGCTGCAGGCAGAAACCGAAACCATCGGTGCGGTCTTCGCTGGCGCCGTTGAACAGCACCGCGTCAGCCTCACGCAAGCGGTCGGCCGGCTCACGCAACGGCCCCGCCGGCAGGCAGCGGCCATTGCCCAGGCCGCGGGCAGCGTCGATCAGCACCAGTTCCAGGTCACGGGCCAGGCGGTAATGCTGCATACCGTCGTCGCACAGGATCAGGTCTAGGAGTTCGCTTGCCAGCAATGCCTGCACGGCACGGGAGCGATCGGGGTCGATCATCAGTGGCACGCCGGTGCGTTGCACGATCAGCAGCGGCTCGTCGCCCGCCTGATCGGCCGCCTGATCGGCCTGCACCCGCCAAGGCAGCTGTGGAGGCTTGGCACCATAACCGCGGCTGACCACACCCACCTTCAGCCCCTGCCGGCGACAGTGTTCGATCAGCCAGAGGATCATCGGCGTCTTGCCGGTGCCACCGACGGTGATGTTGCCCACCACAATGACCGGTACCGGTGCCCGGTAGCTGGCACTGTCACCCCTTAGAAAACGTGCCCGCTTGCGCGTGACCACGCGGCGATACAAGGCCTCCAGCGGACGCAGCAGCGCCAGCGCCGGATGCCCGGCATACCAGGCAGCGAGCAAGCGATCGGCGAAAGCCATCAAGGCGTGCCCTGGGCCGCCTCGACGGTGGTCATGCGCAACTGGCTGAAACCGAGCTTGCCGGCAGCATCCATTGCGGTGACCACAGCCTGATGCGGGGTCTTGCCGTCGGCGCTGATGGCCAGCGGCAACTTGTTGTCGCCGCCCGACTCGCGCTCTATGGCCTCGCTCAGGGTGGCCAGGTCGCTTTTGGGCAGCAGGTGGTTGTTCACCGAATACACGCCTTCGGCGCTGATGGTGATTTCCACCAGCTTGCCCGGGTCGGCCGGCGCCGGCTCGGCGCTGGTGGCTTCGGGCAGCTCGACGCGAAGTTGCGTTTCGCGGGTGAAGGTGGTGGTAACCACGAAGAACAGCAGCAGGACGAACACCACGTCGATCAGCGACGCCAGGTTGATGTCGACGTTCTCCCGCTGGCGATTGCGCCGGAACTTCACGCCTTGCCTCCGGCCACTTCCACTTCACGGTCACCCTGGATCACTTCCACCAGCTTGATCGCCTCCTGCTCCATGCCGATCACCAGTTCATCGATGCGGCGCAGCAGGAAACGGTGGAAGAACACTGCCGGAATACCGACCATCAGGCCAGCCGCAGTGGTGACCAGGGCCTTGGAGATACCACTGGCCAGCACGGCGGCGTTGGCGGTCATCTGCGAGCCCATGAAGGCGCTGAAAATGTCGATCATGCCTAGCACGGTGCCCAGCAGACCCAGCAGAGGCGCCATGGCGGCGATGGTGCCGAGGGTGCTGATGTAGCGCTCCAGTTCATGGATGACGCGCGAGGCGGCCTCCTCGATGCACTCTTTCATGATCTCCCGACCGTGACGCGAATTGGCCAGGCCCGCCGCGAGGATTTCACCCAGTGGCGAATCGGCACGCAGGGCCTTGAGCTTGTCACTGGTCAGTTGCTTGTCCTTGATCCACATCCATACCTGGCCCAGCAGGTGCGGCGGGGTGACGCGACTGGCGCGCAAGGTCCACAGGCGTTCGACGACGATAGCCATGGCAGCGATGGAGCTCAGAATGATCGGCAGCATCATCCAACCACCGGACTTGACCAATTCCCACACAATAAACGCCCCTTCGGAAAAAGGCCGCCACTCTACCATAGGCGCGCCGAGGGCTCATCTGCCGAAGGTCAGGGAATTGGGGTCTGGGCTGGCAGATGCCTGCCTCTGCCTCACTCCCCTCGAACCCGCCAGAACCGCCGCTGCCCCCTAACCCCCTCGACTACCCCATGCCGCCCCAGCACCAACCGCAATGCCCCCTCCTCCGCCGTATCATGCATCACCACCCCATGCCGCCCATACCGCTCGACCACCTGCACGTGCGGGTGCCCGAAGCTGTTGTTGCGCCCCCGCGAAATCAATACCCCGCGCGGTGCGGTAGCCCGGACGAACGCCTCGGTGGACGAACTGCGGCTGCCATGATGCGGCGCCTGCAGCCAGTCGATACGCGGCACTTCAGTGTCCGCCAGCCAGGCCCTTTCGGCAGCAGCTTCCATATCCCCCGCCAGCAGCAAGCGCTCGCCCTGCGCTTCGACCAACAAGACACAGGAACGGTCATTACTGCTCTGCCCGTCCACCCAGCGCCACAGCGAAAAGCGCACGCCATCCCAATCCCATTGCTCGCCACTGGCACAAGGCTGCAACGGAACATCAACCAGCGCTTCCCCACCGATTATCCGCTTGATCGGCAAACCACGCGCAATGGCCACGGCCCCGCCCGCATGATCGGCATGTGCATGGCTGATCACCATCACGTCAAGGCCGCCCACCCCCAGCTTGCGCAAGGTTGGCAGCACCACTCGCTCCCCCAAGTCGCTTTCCCCCCTGGCCGGCCCGGCATCGTAGAGCAGGCTGTGATGCCGCGTACGCAAGAGCACCGCCAGCCCCTGGCCAACATCCAGCTGCCAGACCTCGACCTGGCCGAACGGCACCGGCTCCCGGGGCACCCACAGCGCCAGCAGCATTACCCCTCCCAACCCGCGCAGCGGCACACCACGGGGCAGCAAAACCAACAGCACACCCAGACATACCAGCAGCCAGGCCCACAACGGCAGGGCCGGCGGGACCCATGCCGGGCGCTGCTGCGCCACCAGCGCCAGCCCACGGAACAGCACATCCAGCAGGCCACCTGCCAGCCAGAGCAACGCCTCGCCAACACCCGCCAGCGGCAACATCAGCGTGCCCAGCAACGCCAACGGCAAGACCGCCAGGCTGACCCACGGCACCGCCACAAGGTTGGCCAGCGGCGCACTGAGGCTCACCGGCAAGCCGGTGGCCAGCAACACCGGTAGCAAGCCGACGGCGATCACCCATTGCGCTCGTGTCCAGGCCTGCCAGGGCCGCCAACCACCCAACCGGGCACTGAAGCAGTAGATGAGCGTGGCCACGGCGGCGAACGACAGCCAGAACCCAGGCAGCAACGCCGCTAGTGGCTCGAAGACAAGTACAGCGACCAGTGCAACCAGCAACGGAAAAAAAGCGCCAAGGTGGCGAAAGCGCAGACGCCAGAGCAACACCACGGCCAGCATCAGGCAGGCCCGCTGCACTGGCACCCCACCGCCAGCCAGCCACCCGTAGGCCAGCGCTGCGGCCATGGCCAGGCCGCAGGCCCAGGGTAACCACGGTAGCCTTGCCGGCCATAGCCCCCAACGCGCCAGCCCGGCGACCAGGCCATAGAGCAAACCGGCGACCAGGCCGATGTGCTGGCCGGAAATCACCAACAGGTGCACCGTGCCGGTGGCCTGCAACGTCTGCCAGTCCTCACGGGCCAGGCCCGCACCGTCGCCAAGCACCAGTGCCACCAGCGCTGCCTGCCGGCCATTGGCTTCGACCATCAGCAAGCGCTGACGCAGCGCATCGCGCCAACCACCGGCGACTGGCGCCAGCAACTGCCCCGCCTTGACCGTACCCGTAGCCCCCACCCGTCGCGCCAGCAACTGCGCTTCACGGTCGGGCCCATGCGGGTTCAGCAGCCCGTTCGGGCGCTGCAAGGTCACGGCCAGCCGCCACTGCTCGCCCGCCCGCAGCGGCGCGCCGTCGAACCAGCTCAGCTGCAGGCGCTGAGGCAGTTCGGCCCGCCGCGAGCGTGGCGCTTCCAGCTCGAAACGCACACCGTGTGCAGTGCGGGCCGGCAAACCCGCCACCCGCCCCTCCAGCCACAAGGTGCGCCCCTCCAGGCCGGTAGCCAGACGATCATCAAGGGCCTGCTGAGCAGACCCGCACGCCCAACACAAGCCCAGCAGAAACCAACCCAGCGGCCAGACCCGGGTAAACAGGCTGCCGACAGCGCAGGCTGCCAGGGTTATCAACCATCCGACCGATGGCAATGCGGGCAGAAAGCCCAGGCACAACAGCCCGAGCGCGAGCGCAAACATCCCTGTGCGCATGAGGTAGAGCTCCAGAAGGCGAATCACCTCCTGAGGCATAGCCCAATTGCCGGCAACGCTTGCTCAACAATTGTCACAAACTCTAAACGAGTCGGAGCAGGATTAAGGGCATACTGCCAGGGTCAACGCTCCGGGAGCCTACATGCCGCGCCGACTTTTCAAACGCTACATGCCGGACCCGACCAGCATTCGGGAACACAAATCCTTACGCTTTTTCGGCAAGTTGCTGCACGATCCCAACCTCTGGCACCTGAACCGCCATTCGGTGGCCAGAGCCATGGGTGTGGGCCTGTTCGCGGCGCTTATTCCCATCCCGATGCAGATGCTGCTGGCGGCGGCCCTGGCGATCCCGGTGCGCGGCAACCTGCCGGTCGCCGTCAGCCTGGTGTGGCTGACCAACCCGCTGACCATGCCGCCGGTGTTCTTCGTCACCTACATGACCGGTGCCTGGCTGATGCAGGTACCGCCGCGCACCCTGCCCGACGAGCTGACCTTCCAGTGGATCACCGACCAGCTGTCGACGCTGTGGCAACCCTTCCTGCTCGGCTCGGTGGTGTGCGGCGTGGTGCTGGGCATCCTTGCCTACTTCTCCACCATGTTCTACTGGCGCTGGTGGGTGGGCCGGCAGTGGCGTCGTCGCCAATGCCGGTGCAAGGCTTCAGGCCCGCATGCCGCGGCCGCTGACCAGCAAGCGAACGCAAACAACGTAGAGCACCGCAGTGGCCACCAGCATGAAGGTGATCGCCGTGCCAATGCTGATATCCGACACCCCTAGAATGCCGTAGCGGAACGAGTTGACCATGTGCAGCACCGGGTTGGCCAACGACACGGTCTGCCAGAACGGCGGCAGCAGGTTGATCGAGTAGAACACCCCGCCCAGGTAGGTCAGCGGCGTCAGCACGAAGGTCGGGATGATCGAGATATCGTCGAAGTTGCGCGCGAACACTGCGTTGACGAAGCCAAGCAGCGAAAAGATGGTGGCCGTCAGCAGCACCACCGCCACGGTCACGCCCAGGTGGTGCACCTGCAGGTCGGTGAAGAACATCGACAGGATGGTCACGATCACACCCACCGCCAAACCACGCAGCACCCCACCCAGCACATAGCCGACGAGAATGGTGTGCGGCGACACCGGCGACACCATCAGCTCTTCGATCGAGCGCTGGAACTTGCTGCCGAAAAAGCTCGACACCACGTTGCCGTAGGAGTTGGTGATCACCGACATCATGATCAGCCCCGGCACGATGTACTGCATGTAGGTGAAGCCACCCATGTCGCCGATCTGCCGGCCAATCAGGTTACCGAAGATGACGAAGTACAGGACCATGGTGATCGCTGGCGGCAGCAACGTCTGCGGCCAGATGCGCAGGAAGCGCCGCACTTCGCGGTAGACGATGGTGTTCAGGGCGACCCAGTTGGTGCGCAGTTCCACACTCATACGGCCACCTTCGACAGGTTTTTTTCCACCAGGGACACGAACAGCTCCTCGAGTCGGTTGGTCTTGTTGCGCAGGCTCTGCACTTCGATGTTCTGCAGCGCCAACTGGCCGAACAGCGCGGTGATGCCGATGTCCTTCTCCACCTGCACTTCCAGGGTATGCGGGGTCAGCAGCCGGCACGGGTAGCCCTGCAGTACCGGCGCCGCGGCCAGGTCCTGCTTGAGGTCGAGCACGAAGGTTTCGACATGCAGCTTGCCCAGCAACTGGCGCATGCTGGTGTTCTCGACGATGGTGCCATGGTCGATGATGCCGATGTTACGGCACAGCTGCTCAGCCTCTTCCAGATAGTGGGTGGTGAGGATGATGGTGATGCCCTTCTGGTTCAGCTCAGTGAGGAAGCTCCACATCGAGCGGCGCAGCTCGATATCCACCCCGGCGGTGGGTTCGTCCAGGATCAGCAGGCGCGGTTCGTGGATCAATGCGCGGGCAATCATCAGGCGCCGCTTCATGCCGCCGGACAACGAACGCGACTGCACATCACGTTTGTCCCACAGGCCCAGCTGAGTCAGGTACTGCTCGGCGCGCTCCTTGGCCAGCTTGGGCGGGATGCCGTAGTACCCGGCCTGGGTCACGACGATGTCGAAGGTCTTTTCGAACTGGTTGAAGTTGAACTCTTGCGGCACCACGCCCAGGCAACGCTTGAGCGCGGAGGGCTCGCGGTCCAGGTCGTGACCGAACACGTTCACTGTGCCGCTGGTCTTGTTCACCAGGGTCGAGAGAATGCCGATGGTGGTGGATTTACCGGCGCCGTTGGGGCCGAGCAAGGCGAAGAAGTCGCCTTCGGCAACATCGAGGTCGATGCCTTTGAGGGCCTGAAAGCCATTGCCGTAGGTCTTGGTCAGCTGTCGGATGGACAGGGCGGAACTCATAGCGGGTCACTTACCGAAGAAAAAGGTGCAGGACACGCCAGGTAAAGTCACTGGCGCAGTGAGTGCAGCCATGGTGCAAGGCCAGGCTGCACAAGTACAGTCACATCTATTGATAATGACTATCGAAGCAGGTTCAAGTGAGCGCGGTCATCACGGCGGCCTGGTAGGCCGGGCGTTGCTTAAGGCGTTCATACCAGGCTTGAAGGTGGTACATGTCCGGGCGCTCGATGGGCAGTTCGAACCAGGCATAGATGAAGCTACCCAGTGGGATGTCGCCCATGCCGATCTGGTCACCGGACAGGTACGGCTGACTGGCCAGGGTTTCGTCGGCAATGGCCAGTAATTGCGCGCACTGCTTGTGCGCGGCGTTGATCGCCACCCAGTCGCGCTGGTCTTCCGGCGTGCGCAGCAGGCCCCAGAACAGGGGCCGGAATGGGGTAGCGAAGGACGATGTGGTCCAGTCCATCCATTTGTCGGCCAGGGCGCGCTGGCGTGGGTCTGCCAGATACCAGCCCTGCTCCGTGCCGTACTCCGCGCACAGGTAGCGGACGATGGTGTTGGATTCCCACAAGGTCAGGTCGCCGTCTTCGAGCATCGGCACCAGGCCGTTGGGGTTGCGGGCGCGGTAGTGCGGCTCGTTGACTACGCCGAAGGCGCCGCCGGCGTCGATGGATTCGAAGTCCAGGCCCAGCTCGTGGGCGATCCACAGCGCCTTGCGCACATTGCTCGAATTCTTGCGGCCCCAGATCTTCAGCATGGCAACATCCTTTTGAGTGCGGAGGTGGCACAGTCTACTCCAGACCTTCGCCGCCTGTACGGGCCTCTTCGCGGGCAAGCCCGCTCCCACAGGCTCACCACCGTCTTCACGTCACCGGTATTCCTGCGTGGGTTTTACCCACACATAGGCCGAGCCTGCCAGCCAACCCCCCGGTCATTCACCGTCGCGGCCGCCACCGCATTCATCAATCGGTGGCATCGCCACGTTCCGTTGTAGGAGGGGTTTACCCGCGAATAGGCCGGTACAGGCGAACAAATGAGCTGAAACTCCCACCGCCACGCCCTGTCACTGTTCTGAACATGCCGTTCACAGCATTGCGTCTAAGCTGTCTGGAATGGCTCAAGCCCTTGGTTCCAAGGAGGACCGATTATGTTGCTGTTGTGGTTGGTGGTGCTGGTGATCGGCGCGGCGTACCTCACGCACCGGCGCCTGGCGCCCTTGCAGATTCTCGGCATCGTGGCGGCCTATGTGCTGTTGATGGGCATTTTCAGCAGTGCCCCCGGCTGGCTGCTGGCGCTGATCTGGGTGGTGCTGGCCCTGAAGATCGCCCTGGTTGCGCTCCCGCAGTGGCGACGCAAACTCTTTACCGCCCCGGTATTCCGCTGGTTCCAGCGCACCCTGCCACCCATGTCGCAGACCGAGCGCGAAGCCATCGACGCCGGTACCGTGTGGTGGGACGGCGAACTGTTCAGTGGCCGCCCCGACTGGCGCACCTTGCTGGCCTACCCGGCACCGAAACTGACCGAAGAAGAACAGGCCTTCATCGATGGCCCGACCGAAGCACTGTGCGCCATGGTCAGCGACTGGCAGATTGGCCAGGATCTGGACCTGCCGCCCGAAGCCTGGGCACATATCAAGCAACATGGCTTTTTCGCCCTGATCATCCCCAAGGAATACGGCGGCAAGGGCTTCTCCGCCTACGCCCACTCCCAGGTGGCGATGAAGCTGGCCACCCGGAGCGGCGACCTGGCCTCCACGGTGATGGTGCCCAACTCCCTGGGCCCTGCCGAACTGCTGCTGCACTACGGCACCGACGAACAACGCAACCGCTACCTGCCGCGCCTGGCCCGTGGCGAGGAAATCCCCTGTTTCGCCCTCACCGGGCCGCTGGCCGGTTCGGACGCTGGCGCCATGCCCGACACCGGCATCATCTGCAAAGGCCAGTGGCAAGGCGAAGAAGTGATCGGCCTGCGCCTGAACTGGGAAAAGCGCTACATCACCCTCGGCCCGGTCGCCACCCTGCTGGGCCTGGCCTTCAAAGCCTACGACCCCGACCATCTGTTGGGCGAACAGGAGGAGCTCGGCATCAGCCTGGCCCTGATCCCCACCGACACGCCCGGCGTCGAGATCGGCAAACGCCACCTGCCGCTGGGCGCCGCCTTCATGAACGGCCCCAACAGCGGCAAAGACGTGTTCGTACCGCTGGACTTCCTGATCGGTGGCCAGGCCATGCTCGGCAAGGGCTGGATGATGTTGATGAACTGCCTGTCGGTGGGCCGCTCCATCTCACTGCCGGCGGTCGGCA